>NZ_JAPSKZ010000068.1 GCF_031181185.1 Phenylobacterium sp.
GCGTCGCCCGAGATGTCGCCGTGACTGTCGGCCACCAGGAAGGTGTCGCGGTCCTTGAGTGCGAAGAGCCGCTGCGGGACACGCGGCTCCTCGATTTCGCCCCACTCGACGGGGGCCTCCGGCGCGGGAGCCAGGTCGTTCATGCGCCTCAGCCTGCCACGAGATCGAGTTCAGGTTCGGTCCGTGCCGCCGGCGCGACCAGCCGCTCGTAGAGGGCCACATAGTTGCGGGCCATGGCCTCGGCCGAGAAGCGCTCCTCGAACCGCCCCCGGATGCGGCGGCGGTCCAGCTGGGGCAGGCGTTCGATGGCGGCCCGCGCCTCCTCCTCGTTGCGGACGATGAAGCCGGTCAAGCCGTCCTCCACCACCTCGCGCACCGAGCCACAGTCATAGGCGATGACCGGCGTGCCGCAGGCCATGGCCTCGATCATCACCAGGCCGAACGGCTCGGGCCAGTCGATGGGGAAGAGCAAGGCGGCGGCTCCGCCCAGGAACGCCGACTTCCGGTCGTCACCGATCTCGCCGATGAACTCGACGAGCGGGTTGTGCAGCAGGGGCTCGATCTTCTCGTCGAAATAGACCTGGTCGGCGCGGTCCACCTTGGCGGCGATGCGCAAGGATCGGCCCGCCGCCGTGGCGATGGCGATCGCCCGGTCCGGCCGCTTCTCGGGCGAGATGCGGCCCAGGAAGGCGAGATAGCCCTGGTCCTGTGGGCTGAAGTCGTAGAGTTCGGCCCGCATGCCGTGCTGCACCGTCGCGGCCCAGTTGGCGAAGGGCAGCGGCCGGCGCTGGTCGTCGCTGATCGAGACCAGGGGATAGCGCCGCCAGCGCCGATAGACCTCGGGCAGGTCCTTGAGGTCGAGGCGGCCGTGCAAGGTCGTGACCGTCCGCTCCGCGATGTCCTCGAACAGCGGGAAGTGGATCATGTCGGTGTGGAAGTGGATGACGTCGAACTCCGACGCGCGGCGGCGCACCTCGGCCAGCTGGGAGAGATGCGCGGCGAGGTCCGATTTCAACGGCGCCGGGTCCAGCCGGATGGCCTGGTCCCGGACGACGGCCAGGCGGGCGGTGGTGCACGCCTCGGCGCTGGAGAAGAGGGTGACCTCGTGACCCATGGCCACGAGCGCATCGGTGAGATGGGCGACGACCCGTTCCGTCCCTCCGTAGAGGCGTGGCGGAACGGCCTCATAGAGAGGGGCGACCTGTGCAATCCTCATAGACGCTCCGAAAAAGCCTACAGGCGCGCCGCGTGATGCGACGCGCAAATGGACTTCCCCGACTAGGACGCGCCGCAAACCTGGGACTTCCCGCGGCCGCGGTCAATGCCAAGGTTGATGGAACGCGACGCCGCCTGCGGATGCGCGTTATGAAGGCCGCCGATGTTCGAGACCTATCCTTCCGCCGAGACCGCCGGCGAGGCCTGCGCCCACGCGATCGCTGCCTGCCTACGCGAGGGCCTGAGGACCCGAGGCCGGGCGGGACTGGTGGCCACCGGCGGCCGCTCGCCAGGGCCGGTGTTCGACGCCCTGACTGCCGCGCCGCTGGTCACGTCGCTGGATTGGGCCCGCGTGGTCGTCACCCTGTCGGACGAGCGCTGCGTGGACGAGAGCGCGCCGGAGTCCAACGCCGGGGTCGTGCGCCGCCGCCTGCTGACGGGACCCGTGGCCAAGGCGCACCTGCTGCCCCTGTGGCCCAGGCCCGAGCCTGCGGCGCTGGCGGCCCTCGCCCCCTTCGACGCCGTCATGCTGGGCATGGGCGAGGACGGCCACATCGCCTCGCTGATCCCCGGCGATCCGGGGCTCGAGGCCAGCCTGACGACGGACCAGTTGTTGGTCGACGTGCCGGCTGGGCTGGGCAAGCCGCCGCTGCCTCGGGTCAGCCTGACGCTTTCGGCGCTCCTGAATTCGCGCGCCATCTTCCTCTTGATGGCCGGGGACGCTAAGCGCGAGGTCCTGGCCCGCGCGCAAGCCGGCGAGGACCTGCCCGTTGGTCGGCTCCTCTCGCAGTCGCGGGTCCCGGTTCGTATCTTCTGGTCGCCCGAGCACTCGGCGTAAGCGAGCGCTCTCTAATAGGAGTCAGCCCGGTCCCGGCGCCAAACGGTGCGTTTCTGCGGGGCCGAGCGTCGCTTTAGGATTGTGAAGACATGCATCCGGTCACGGCCGAGGTCACCGAACGGATCGTCGAGCGCAGCCGCGAGACGCGCGCCGACTATCTCGAGCGCATGGAGGCGGCTCGCCAGCAGACGCCCGGCCGCGGCAAGCTGTCGTGCGCCAACTGGGCCCACGCCTTCGCCGCCTCGCCCGAAGGCGACAAGCAGCGGATGCGCGACCCGACCGCGCCCAACGTCGCCATCGTCTCGGCCTACAACGACATGCTCTCGGCCCACCAGCCGTACGAGCGCTTCCCCGACATCATCCGCCACGCGGCGCGCGAGGCGGGCGCCACCGCGCAGTACGCCGGCGGCGTGCCTGCCATGTGCGACGGCGTCACCCAGGGGCGGCCCGGGATGGAGCTGTCGCTGTTCAGCCGCGACGTCATCGCCATGTCGACGGCCGTGGCGCTGACCCACGACGCCTTCGACGCCGCCCTGATGCTGGGCATCTGCGACAAGATCGTGCCGGGCCTGTTCATCGGCGCGGCCGCCTTCGGCCACCTGCCGGTGATCTTCGTCCCCGGCGGGCCGATGACGTCCGGCATCTCCAACGCCGAGAAGGCGCGTACCCGGGCGCTCTACGCCGAAGGCAAGGCCACCCGGGACGAGCTCCTGGACAGCGAGATGAAGTCCTATCACGGGCCCGGCACCTGCACGTTCTACGGCACCGCCAACTCCAATCAGATGATGATGGAGATGAGCGGCCTGCACCTGCCTGGCGCCGCCTTCGTGACGCCAAACACGCCGCTGCGGGACGCGCTCACCGCCGCGGCGCCCAAGCGCGCCGTGGAGATCCGCGACGGGACCAACGGCTACACGCCGTTCTCGGCCGTGGTCGACGAGAAGAGCATGGTCAACGCCATCGCCGGCCTGCTGGCCACCGGCGGCTCGACCAACCACACCCTGCACATCCTGGCCATGGCCCGGGCGGCGGGCATCCTCATCACCTGGGAGGACATGGACGACCTCAGCCAGGTCACGCCGCTGATCGCCCGGGTCTATCCAAACGGCAGCGAGGACGTGAACGCCTTCCACGCCGCGGGCGGCATGTCCTTCGTCACCCGCCAGCTGCTGGACGCCGGCCTCGCGCACGAGGACGTCCAGACCGTCGCCGGGCCCGGCCTGCGCCGCTATCAGCAGGAGCCGTTCCTGGACGGCGGCAAGCTTGTCTGGCGCGAAGGCCCCGCCGCCTCGCTAGACCGCGACATCCTGCGGCCCGTCGACGATCCGTTCCAGCCGAACGGTGGGATGCGCCTGCTGACGGGCCCGCTGGGCCGCGGCGTGCTGAAGACCTCGGCGGTGAAGCCCGAGCATCGCGTGATCGAGGCGCCGGCCCTGGTGTTCGACGACCAGGAACAGCTGCTGGCCGCCCACAAGCGGGGCGAGCTGAACCGCGACTTTGTGGCGGTGGTCCGCTTCCAGGGGCCCAGAGCGAACGGCATGCCCGAACTCCACTCGCTGACGCCCCCTCTCGGCGTCCAGTTGGACAAGGGCTACAAGGTGGCGCTCGTCACCGACGGGCGCATGTCGGGGGCCTCGGGCAAGGTGCCGGCGGCCATACACGTGACGCCGGAAGCCGCCGACGGCGGACCGCTGGCCTATGTGCGCGACGGCGACGTGATCCGGCTCGACGCCGAGACGGGCCGGCTGGAGATCCAGGTGGACGAACGCGAATTGATGAGCCGCGAACCTGCCCGCCGCCCGCCGCCGGGCTTCGGATATGGGCGCGAGCTGTTCGGCTGGATGCGCCGGGCCGCCGGCCCCGCCGACACCGGCGCCTGCAGCCTGTTCGAGGCCGCCTGAGCATGAAGCCGCAGTACACGGGCCTGGTGGGCGATGTCGGGGGCACGCACGCCCGCTTCGCCCTGGTGGACGCCCAGGGGCACGTCCGCAACCCGCGCACCTTCCAGGCGAAGGACTACGCCAGCCTCACCGACGTCATCGCCGAGTACCTCGAGACCACCGCGGGCAAGCGCCGTCCGCCGCGGGCGGTCGTGGCGGTCGCCGGGCCGGTGCTCGATGGCGAGATCGAGTTCACCAACCTCGACTGGGTGGTGTCCGAGGGCGACCTCCTCGGTCAGTTCGAGTTCGAGGCGGTGAAGCTGATCAACGACTTCGCCGCCCAGGCGCTGGCCTGCCCCAGGCTGGACGAGGGCGACCTGCGCCGGATCGGCCCGGAAGTCGGCCGCGGCGCCTATGACTGTCCGGTGGTGGTCCTGGGCGCCGGCACCGGCTTCGGCGTCGCCGGCGTCGCCCGCAGCGAACGCGGCGACGTGCCGATAGCCACCGAAGGCGGGCACGCCGCCTTTGCCCCCAACGACGAGATCGAGGTCGAGGTCTGGCGGCGCCTGCGCGAGAAGTACGGCCGGGTTTCCATCGAACGGCTGCTCTCCGGCGCCGGCCTCTACGATCTCTACTGCGCCCTCGCCGACATCGAGGGCCGCAACGCCGTCCTGCCGGACCAGGCGGCGGTCACCGCCGAGGGCCTCGCGGGCGACGCCTTCGCCGGCGCGACGCTGGACCGGTTCCTCGGAATGATGGGCTCGGTTGCCGGCGACCTGGCGCTCAGCTACGGCGCGCGGGGCGGCGTCTACGTGTCGGGCGGAATTGCGCCCCGGATGGCGGACCGCCTGGCGACCAGCCCCTTCCGTGCGCGTTTCGAGGACAAGGGCCGGCTGTCCGACTACGTGCGCGGCATCCCGACCTTTCTCGTGCTGCACCCGTATCCGGCCATCATCGGCGCGGCCCGCGAGCTCGAACAGATGGAGCGCCTATGAGCATCGCCGACATCCTGTCCAAGAGCCCGGTGATCCCGGTCCTGGTCGTCGACGACGTGAACAGCGCCGTGCCGCTCGGTCGGGCCCTGGTCGCGGGCGGCCTCACCGTCCTGGAGGTCACCCTCCGCACGCCGGCGGCCATGGACTGCATCGCCGCCATGTCCGAGATCGAGGGCGCGATCGTCGGGGCAGGCACGGTGCTTAACCGCGATATGCGCCGGGCGGCGGCCGACGCGGGCGCGAAGTTCGTGGTCAGTCCCGGCCTGATCGAGGGCGAAGGTCCGGAAGGCCCTGCGCCGCTGCTGCCGGGGATCGCCACCGCGACCGAGCTGATCGCGGGCCTTGCCGCCGGCTTCACCCACTTCAAGCTGTTCCCCGCCAACATCGTGGGCGGCGTCGACGCGCTGAAGGCCTTCCAGAGCCCGTTCCAGCAGGCGACCTTCTGCCCGACGGGCGGCGTCAGCGCCAAGAACGCCGCCGAGTATCTGGCGCTGCCGAACGTGATCTGCGTGGGCGGCAGCTGGGTGGCGCCGGCCGAGGCGGTGCGCGCGGGCGACTGGGACCGCATCACCACCTTGGCGCGCGAGGCCGCTGCGCTGGCTCCCAAGGCGCCGGCGGCCGTGGAGGGCTGATCGTGCCGGACCGCGCGAACGAACAACTTCGCTGGGTGGTCACCGCCCGCGCCCGGCCGGGCGATCCCGGCGAGGCGGTGGTCAGCATCCTCGGCCGCAACGCCCTCATCCCCGAGATCAACTTCGACATGGCCGTGGACTGGCACCCGGGCGCCGAGGCCGCCGATGTCGAGGGTCGCGCGCTGGTGATCCTCAGCATGCTGTTCAAGGAGCTCGCCGCCGAGTGCGAACGCGCCGCCGGCGAGCGCTTCAACCTGGGCTGACTAGCGTCCTACCCAGTTCCCCGGCCGGCGCTCGGCGACCGAGCGCACGCCTTCCTTGAAGTCCTCGGTCTCGCGCAGCAGGCCCTGTTCGCGGTGTTCGATCACCGTCTGGGCCCGCACGGCGTCGGCGAGGCCCGCGCGCAGGGTCTTGCGGGTGGCGACGACGGCCAGGGGAGCGTTTTCCGCAATCTCGGCCGCCAACCGGAGCGCGGCGGCCCGCAGCTCCGCGGCTGGGACCACCTCATCGCACAGACCCCATTCCAGGGCCTGCTCGGCCTTGATGCGCCGGCCGGTGAGGAACATCAGGTTCGCCCGTTGCTGGCCTACCAGGCGCGGCAGGGTGTGCGTCAGGCCGAAGCCCGGATGAAAGGCCAGCTTCACGAAGTTGGCCGCGAACCGGGCCTCGGGCGCCGCCACCCGGAAGTCGGCGACCAGCGCCAGACCCAGGCCCGCGCCGACCGCGGCGCCCTGCACCGCGGCAACGATCGGCGTCTCCACCGAGAACAGCCGGATCGCCTGCGCGTACAGCTGCTGGACTCCGTCCATGCCCGAGGCCACCCGGTCGGTGTCGGACGAGAAGTCGGCGCCGCCCGAGAACGTCTTGCCTTCGGTCTGCAGCACGATCGCGCGCGCCGGGCCATGGCCGTCGATGTCTTCCATCGCGTCGGCCAGGTCGCGCATGAGCTCGACGGAGACGAAGTTGTGCGGCGGCCGGTCCAGGGCCACCACCGCCACATTGCCCTCGAGCGCGACCTTCACATGGTCGCCGTATGCCGACTTCATTTCCGCGTCCCCAACAGGTTCCTGGCCACCACCCACTTATGGATCTCGGTGGGGCCGTCGTAGATGCGCATCGTGCGCAGCTTGGCTTGCATCAGCTGCAGCGGCAGCTCCTTGGTCACGCCCATGGCGCCGAACGCCTGCATGACCCGGTCCAGCGTCTCATACGCCATTTCGGTGGCGTACCACTTGATCATGCTGATCTCGGAACGCACGTCGCGGCCCTGGTCCAGCTTCCAGGCGCAGTCGTAGGTCATCAGCCGCGTCGCGTGGATCTTGGTCGCCGCTTCGGCCACCCAAAACTGGATCGCCTGCCGCTCGGACAACGCCGCCCCGAACGTCTTCCGCTGCGGCGCGTACTCGATCAGCATGTCCAGCGCCCGCTGGGCCATGCCGACGGACCAGGCCGCCATCTGGATGCGCCGGGTGCCGAGCCGCGTCTGCATCGGCGCGAAGCCCGCGCCCTCCTGGCCCAGCAGCTTCCAGCCTTCGACCCGGCAGCCCTCCAGCGCAATCTCGTAGGTGTACTGGCCGCCCAGCATGGGGATGCGGCGCAGGACGTTGAAGCCCGGCGTGCCCTTGTCCACCAGGAAGGCCGAGATGCCGCCGCGCGCGCCCTTCTCTCGGTCGGTCACCGCCATGAGGATGGTGAAGTCGGCGTCCGCCGCCCGGGTGATCCAGATCTTGCGGCCGTTGATCACCCAGTCGGCGCCGTCACGGACCGCCCGGGTGGTCATCGCCGCCGGGTCGGAGCCGGCGCCCGGCTCGGAGATCCCGATGGCCGAGATGGTCTTGCCGGCCACGTAGGGGGCCAGATAGGCCGCGCGCTGGCGCTCGTCGACGGTGGCCATCAGCATCCGCAGGTTCGGGCTGTCCGGCGGCAGGGTGTAGGGTGTGACCGTCCGACCCAGCTCCTCTTCGACGCCGACCATCGCCACCATCGGCAGGTCCGAGCCCCCGACGTCCTCCGGGGCGTCCAGGCCCCAGAGGCCCAGGTTGCGGGAGACCTCGTCCAACCGACCGGTCTCGGCCTCGGACAGGTACAGCCCCTGGCCCTCGGCCTCCCGAGCCATCACGCCGGCTTCCAGAGGCATCAGCTCGTCGCGGACGAACCGGGCCACCAGGTCCTTCAGCATCCGGTGCTCTTCGGACAGTTCGAAGTCCACTGGCCTCCCCCCGCGTAAGTTGCTGTTCTTGGCGCATCATAGCGATGCGTCGCGGACAAAGGAGGGATCACGTGGCGGAAGGCGATCCAAGTCGGGTCAGGCGCTTGGCCAGCAAGGCGACGGGGCCCCTGGCCGGCATCCGGGTCCTGGACCTGACCAGCGTCGTGAACGGCGCCTACGCCACCCAGATTCTGGCGGACCAGGGCGCCGACGTGATCAAGCTAGAGGACCCGGGCTCGGGTCGGGGCGACGGCGGCGACATCATGCGCTGGGCCGGGCACACGCCCGAGGGCTGTCCGCGCGACATGGGCCCGATCTTCCTGACCATCAACCGCAACAAGCGCTCGATCCTGCTCGATCTGAAGAAGGACAGCGGCCAGCGGGCCCTGAAGCGGCTCATCCGGAGCTGCGATGTGTTCGCCGCCTCGATCCGCTACGAGGGGCTGAAGCGGCTGGGCCTGTCGTACGAGGACGTGGCCGCCCTGAAACCGGACATCGTCTATGTCCACGCCGCCGGCTACGGCTCTGACGGACCCTATGCGGGCGAGCCCGCCTACGACGACCTGATCCAGTCCGCCTCCGGCATGGCCGACATCCTGCCGCGAACGGACGGCCACCCGGTCCCGCGCATCCTGCCCACCCTGGTGGCCGACAAGGTCTCGGGCCTCTTCATGGCCCAGGCGGTCACGGCGGCCCTGCTGCACCGCGCGCGCACCGGCGAGGGGCAGTTCGTGGAGGTGCCGATGCTGGAGTGCGTGACGAGCTTCCTGCTGGTCGAGCACCTGTACGACCAGGCCTTCCAGCCGCCCACCGGCCAGTGGGGCTATCAGCGGGTGATCAACCCCAACCGCAAGCCGTTCAAGACCAAGGATGGCTACATCGGCCTCCTGCCCTACACCGACAAGCAGTGGGACCAGTTCTTCGACGCCGCCGGCTTCGGCGAGGCGGTGAAGTCGGATCCACGCTTCGCCGACTACCTCACCCGCGCCAAGCATACCCGCGAGCTCTACGGCCTGATCGAAGAGGCGGCGGCCACCAAGACGACCCAGGAGTGGCTGGACATCCTGAAGCCGCTGTCGATCCCGGTGGTGAAGACCAACACCCTGGACGACCTGGACTCCGACCCGCACCTGCAGGCGGTTGGGTTCTTCGAGACCTACGAGCACGCCGAGGTCGGCCGGTATCGCACCATTCGCCCGCCGGTGAAGTTCAGCCGCACCCCCGCCAACATTCGTCGCCATCCGCCGCGCCTGGGCGAGCACACGGACGAGGTGCTGGCCGAGGTGAGCGCACCGGCCGAGGAGGCCTGAACCTCAGGGCGTCCAGAGCCGAACCAGCTCCTCCGAGAGGATCTCCGGGTACTCCTCGGGCCAGAACAGTTTGCCTTCGGCCACCCGCCGGACGCCGCGCGACGCCGGCAGGAGCGCGTCCAGGTAGTCGGGCATACGGGGGTCGAAGATGTCGTCCTTCATGCCCCAGACGACGCGCGTCGGCGTCG
Organism: Phenylobacterium sp.; assembly: GCF_031181185.1. GTDB lineage: Bacteria > Pseudomonadota > Alphaproteobacteria > Caulobacterales > Caulobacteraceae > Phenylobacterium. The sequence goes on from NZ_JAPSKZ010000068.1 coordinate 9,268, forward strand.
GCAGCGTGCGCAGCCGGGCCTCGATGCCCGCCAGCGGGTTGGGCTCCAGGGCCACGGCGTAGCGGTTGACCAGCGCCTTCCGAGCCGCGCTCTCCACCAGCGGGCCGAGGTAGAGGTCGATGGCCGCGTCCGTCGGCTGGCCGGGCCGGCTGTAGCACATGCCGCCGAGCCCGCCGGCGGACCGCGCGAGCATCTTGTCGGCGGCCCACGGCGCCAGCCACTCGTCGGCGAACTTGCCCTGCGCGGCCAGTTCGAGCACCGGCAGCAGCGCGGGCGGCGGCGAATTCGGCTCCACGTCGCAGTTGGTCAGCAGCATCGTCCGGACGCGCCGGGGATCGGCGACGGCGAACATCTGGGCGACCGCCCCGCCGCTGTCGTTGGCGACAAGGTCGACCTTGTCCACGTCCAGCGTGGCCAGGAGCTGCTCCAGCATCTGCACCTGGGCCGACGGGGCCACAGACTGTCCCTCGGCTGGGCGGGTGAAGCCCAGTCCCAAGAAATCCGGGACGATGCAGCGGCGCTTGCCCGCGAAACGCTCCACCTGGTGGCGCCACTGGAAGCCGCTCAGCGGAAATCCGTGCAGGAACAGCGCCGCCGGTCCGGTCCCGCGGTCCACATAGGCGACTTCGCCGCAGGGTAGGACGGCGAACCGCTGGCGGCGCGTCCAGTCCTTCGCCAGCGTGTCGTCGTCCTTCCGCACCTGGGCCAGCGCGGTTGCGGCGGCGGCCGGAGCGGCGGCGGTGAGGGTCATGACGCCAAGCACCTCTCTGCGGTTCATGCGAACTCTCCTCGACTTGCGGCCGGAGAGGTGCCCTGCGGCGGCTGCGCCGATCAATGACGCGCCGGGTCATGGTTCCCCGCGTGCGGACCGCTATCATCTGAGTCATGCCCGCGCCGATCGCCGCCTCGAAGACCGCCGCTTCGCCTCTGGGCGCCCTCCTGCGCGATTGGCGGGCCCGGCGCAGGCTCAGCCAGCTGGAGCTCTCCCTGCTGAGCGGGATCTCGGCCCGGCACCTCAGCTATGTGGAGACCGGTCGCGCCCAGCCCAGCCGCCAGATGGTGCACAGCCTAGCCGACGCCCTGGAGGCGCCGCTGCGCGAGCGTAACGCCCTGCTAGTCGCCGCCGGCTATGCCCCGCAGTTCCGCGAGAGCGCCTTGGACGCGCCTGACCTGGCTGTCATGCGCCGGGCGATCGAGGTGACCCTCGCCCATCAGGAACCGTTTCCGGCCTTCGTCACCGATCGCTGCTGGAACGTGTTGATGGCGAACGACGCAATGGGGGGCATCCTGGGCGGCCTGAAGGCCGGCGGCCCCCGGCACGCCAACATCGTGCGCCAGGTTTTCGACCCCGATGACATGCGGCCCTTCATCGAGAACTGGGACGAGGTGGCCGGCGACCTCCTCAGGCACCTGTCGCACCAGGTGGGTCAGCATCCGGCCGACGCCCAGGCCCGGGCTCTGCTGGATGAAGCGCTGTCCTATCCGGACGTGCCGGCGCGACTGAGGGTTCGCGACGCCGCCGTGCGGCCGCTGCCGGTGCTGGTGACCACCTTCCGGGCCGGTGACCGGCGCCTCAGCTTCTTCTCGACCCTGACCCGCTTCGCGAGCCCCGCCGTCGTGGCGCTCGAGGAGACCACCGTCGAGTGCATGCACCCGGCCGACGAGGACACCCGCCGCTACTGCGTCGAGCTGGCGGGTTAGCGGATCGGCGCGAACACCGGCGCAGGCGGGCCGCCTTCGCCCTCGGTGGGCTGGAAGCGGACCTTCACACGCATGCCGATCTTCAGCTCCTCGGGCGTGACGTCCACGAAGTTGGTCAGCACGCGGACGCCCTCGTCCAGCGTCACATAGCCCAGCGCGTAGGGACCCGTCGGCGAACGCCGCATGATCGAGAAGGTGTAGACCTCCCCCTCGCCGGGGCTCTCCTCCCAGACGGTCGCGTCGCTGGCGCAGAACGGGCAGATGGTCCGCGGATACCAATGCGGCTTCGAGCAGGCCGTGCAGCGCTTGATCAGGAAGCGGCCCTCGGCGGCGGCGTCCCAGAACGGCTTGCTCTCCAGGGTGACGGCGGGCGCGGGGATCGGCCGGGTCATGACGTCGGACATTCTCAGGCCTCCCGTTCCAGGATCAGGGTCGCAGCGCCGTGCCGGACGCCCAGCGAACCGCCGGTGCCGTGGGCGATGGCCAGGTCGCAGTTGGCCACCTGCACCTTAGGGTGCGCTTCGCCGCGCAGCTGGCGCACGGCCTCGATCACCTTGGTCATGCCGCCGCGGTTGGTCGGGTGGTTGTTGCAGAGCCCGCCGCCGTCCGTGTTGAAGGGCAGCTTCCCGACGCCTGAGATCAGATTGCCGTCGGCCACGAACTTGCCGCCCTCGCCCTTCTTGCAGAAGCCCAGGTCCTCGAGCTGCATCAGCACGGTGATGGTGAAGCTGTCGTAGATCGAGGCGTACTTGATGTCGGCGGGCGTGACGCCGGCCTCCTCGAACGCCCGCGGCCCCGACCAGACCGCGCCGGAATAGGTGAGATCGATCTCGCCGCCGCCCATCACGCCCTTCGGCGCCTCGCCCGCGCCCAGCACCCGCACGCGCGGCCGGTTCAGGCTCCTGGCGATTTCGGGGCTGGTGACGATCACCGCCCCGCCGCCGTCGGTCACCACGCAGCAATCCAGCAGGTGCAGCGGGTCCGAGATCATGCGCGAGTTCACCACCTGCTCCACGGTGACCACGTCCTTGAGGTAGGCGTGCTCGTTCCACTGGGCGTGGTGGCTGGCCGCCACCTTGATCCAGGCCAGCTGTTCCGACGTGGTGCCGTACTCGTACATGTGGCGCATGGCGCACATACCGTAGGTGTTGTGGGTCGAGCCGCCGTAGATGTGCTCGAAGCCGGCCTCGGGCGGGCCGTCCGACAGGCCCCCGCCGCCGCCACCCGAGCGCATGCTGGCACCCGGCCGGTTGCCGCCGTTGCGCGGCCGCCCAGCCAGGGTGATCAGCGCCACCTGGCACTTGCCGGCGGCGATCGCCTGGGCCGCGTGGCCGACGTGGGCGATGTAGGACGAGCCGCCCATCTCGGTGGAATCGAGGTGCCGGACGTTCTTCAGGCCCATGTAGTCGACCATCGACAGGCCGCCGAAGCCCGGTGCGTCCCCGGCGCAGAAATAGCCGTCCACGTCGGCGAACGAGAGGCCGGCGTCCTCCAGCGCGCCTCTCGCGCATTCGGCGTGCAGCTGGGCCGTCGTCTTGTCCGGCGCGTCGCGGGTGGGATGCTCGAAAGCTCCCATCACATAGGCCTTGCCCTTGATGCTCATGCGCTCACCACACCCGATCTTCGAAGATGGGCAACCGGCTTAGCGCGGCAGGAGCGGCCTATGCAACGCTGACGCTCGGGAAGTTCGTTCATCCACGCTGACGCACCCCCTTGCGGAGCAGGGGTCGGATGAGTAGGTTCCGCCGCTCACTCGGCAGGGGGCCTCGCGAGGCGCCTTCGCACCCGGCACGGAGAGGTGGCTGAGTGGTTGAAAGCACCGCACTCGAAATGCGGCATACTCGCAAGGGTATCGAGGGTTCGAATCCCTCCCTCTCCGCCACGCTCCCCAGTTCCTTTTTACTCGGCAGCCTGTTGCAGGCCGGAGACGTCGTCGGCCTCCGACGCCGGGCAGCTGTTGCGACCGGCGGAGACCAGCTTGTGCGCGGAAACCAGATGCGCCACTGCCGCTGCGAGCGGTGGAAGCCGGCGGGTCCTTTCGGCGGTCGTCTCCGGGTGATCTAGGACAGCCCGGGGGCGGATTTCGCTGACGGTGACCGGCTCGACGAGGAACGCGTCGAGGCCGATCTCGCGTGCGACGATCGTCGCCAGCTCCGCCCAGGAGGGGCCCTCGTCGGCCACCAGTCGGACGCGCCCGGTGACCCCATCGATCAGGAGGTCGAGCACCTTGTGCGCGGCCTCGTAGACACAGGCCCCTGGCGCTCGCCGATCGGCGGCGGCGCGGAACGTGCGGCCGGCGCTCAGCGCATCGATCACCTGCTCGGTGAAGGTCCGCAGCTCGGCGCGGCTCATCAGCTCCCCGCTGAGGACGTGCAGGCCGTCGGCTTGTAGCTCGGCTCTTTCGCGGCCGCAGGTCCAGATCGCCTGGACCACGTCGTTGGGCTTCGAGGTGGGCGCGGAGCCCGCGGTCAGGTGGATCACCGCCCAGGCGCCTGCCGCGGCGGCGGCGGCCTGTACGCGGTCGGCGGCGTCCTCGGCGCAGGCGCCGACCTCCACTACCCGAACGTCGAGGTCTCGGAGGGCGCAAGCGTCCCTTAGCGCCTGCATGCGCGCTCCGGCTGGCCCCGCGACGAGGATCGGCCGGCGTGATGTTTCGGACAGCGGTGCTCGCGGTGCTGCGGTGCGGACGTCGATCTGCAGCGCCTGGCTGTAGAACCGGTCGTCGCGGCGCCACCATCCCAGGCCCGGCAACGCAGGGTGCGACGGCTCACGTCCGGCGGCGAGCTCGCGCAGGAGGTCCGCCATGGCGGTGGGCTCGGGTTCGCCCGAGCTCACGTCGAAGACGCCGCACTCGTAGTGACCCGCCTCGGTCGCCAGCAAGCGGTTCCAGTCGATCGATCCCAGCAGAGCCCAGGCAGCCACCGCCTGCACGTCGACGCCCGCGGACCGCGCCGCCTCGGCGGCGCGCCACACCTCGACGAACCAGCGCATCTGTTCTTCCCGGGTGCAGCCGTTGTGGCACTCGGTGATCGCGATCGTGCGGCCGTAACGCTCCCAGGTCTGGCGCAGCAGCTCCCCGATGCCGAGCGTGTCCGGACGGACGGTCCGCACCGCCTCGATGTTGACGTACGGCCCGGGGCCATCGCCTCCGAGAAGATGCGGCGGGTAGAGTTCAGTCCGGTGGTCCAGCAGGCGCTCGCTGGAGAGGTAGTGGTTCAAGCCCAGGACATCCGGCGGGCAGGGATCGTCGGCGATGGCGCGCAGCCGGCTTTCGAATCCCCAGGCGGAGATGCGCTCCCAAAGCGGATGGTCTGGCGTCACCATTCCGCACAGCAGGTCCCAGGTGATCCAGCGTCGGGCGTTCTCGAATTCGGCCTGAGCGCGCATGGCCGGCGTCGCATGGCAGAAACCCAGGTCTTCGGTCTGCACGAGGCGTGCATCAGGCCGGATGCGGCGGATCTCGCGCATGGACAGCCGGGTTGCGTCGATCTGGTTCAGGAGCGCGCGCCAGAACGCGCCCTCGTTCGAGGTGTGCGGGTACCAGATCCCGTACAGCGCGCTGAACCGGGCGGTGGTCAGCGGCTCGTTGACGGGCGTCCAGTCCGTGACCCAGGAATAGCGCTCGGCCGTCGCACGGGCGTGCTGGGCCAGGCCGTCGGCGAAGTTGTCATCCACCAGGCTCGTATAGGCCGGGCCGCTTCCGTGGTGACACAGCCCCACGATCGGCCGCATGCCCAGATCCCTGATACGGTTCAGGCGCTCATCGGCGTAGGCGAAGTCACGGTGGTCCGGCCGCTCGGGCGAAACCTTCTCCCACAACACCGGGTACCGCAGCGCGCGAATTCCCAGGCCGGCGAAGAGGTCCAGGTCGCCCGGCCGGCGAACGTGCCCCGACAGGACGGATTGATCCATGAACCGGGAGCCCACCCGGTTCACCGTGCATTCGTGCCCACCCCAGAGCTCGATCCCGCTCAAGCGTCACCTGCCGCCAAGGCGCCGCTTCGATGGCTGGGCGCCGATCAGCCGCGCCGGCCTGCGGCGCGGGCTGCTAATCGGCTGGCGAGACAGGGACGTTCCCGAACCCGTCCTTTGTTACGTCGCGTGCGGCTCACTCGGCCGCGAGCAGGACGGGGCTGGCGACGGCCCGTTCGAAGTCGTCCTGCCGGCGGCGGAGCTCTCGGGCGAGGGGCTGATGGACGGGCCGCGAACCCTGGTCGTCGGCCATGCCAAGCAGCCCCGTGGGGCAGAGGCGTCCGTCGTTCCAGCCCGGATAGTTGCACACTGGATAGAGGCAGACGCCCTGAACCGGCACGCCGGCTTCACGGGCTTCCTCGACCTCGGAGGCCACATAGCTGAGCCAGGCCGCCCGGGCCGAGCCCTCGGCTCCGGTCTCGGCGACGATCACCGGCCGGCCATAGCGGCTGGCGATATCGGTCAGCATGGTGCTGAAGGGCCGCCAGGAGTGGTGACCCATCGGCACGAAGTTGCCGGCGGGGGTCCACTGGTTGTGCGAGTAGAAGTTGAGCCCGACGATATCGAGAACGTCGGGCCGGCCGCCCAGCTCCGGCTCCCGCCGACCCGCCAGCATGTCGAAGGCCTCCCACTGGGCCTCGGCCATGATCCGCGCCTCGGTGACATCGGCGGGGCTCATGCTCTGCGGCACGATATGTACGCACGGTTCGCACCACAGGATGCGGGCCCTGGGGTCGACGCGGCGCACCGCGTCGGTGGCGGCGATCGCGGCGCGGATCAGCTGGCGTTTGAGGGCGACGCCTTCGCCCGAAGCGTAGGGCAGCCACTCCGCCTGGTCCCCCGCCATATAGGCGAAGTACGAGATCTCGTTCATCGGGCACCAGATCGGGACCTCGTCCGTCTCCTCGGCGAGCACCCGGGCGGCGGCTTCCGCGTAGGCGGCGATGCGCTCGACGAAGTCGGGCGACCAGATGTCCAGCCAGTCGGGGTGGCCGTAGTGCCAAAGGTCCCAGATCACCTGGACGCCGGCCTCGCGGGCGGCGCGCAGCATCGGCCGCCAGCTGGACCAGTCGTAGGTCCCGCGCGACGGCTCGATCAGGTGCCAGCGCAGACCGTCCCGCACCGTGCGCAGGCCGTGCGCCGCCACGGCTGCGTAGTCCTGGGCCGCGAAACGGTCGTGCCGCTGGGCCACGAGCGAGTCCACCCGCGCGCCGTCCCGCCGCCGGTGGCTCGCGCAATCGAAGCCGCCCATGAAGTAGCTGTTGAATGGGGTCGTGTAGGCGAGCTGCATGGCCGTCCTCCCGCTCGCCCGATTTAGCGGGTGGAAGGCTCGCCCGCACGGGGGCTCATGGGCGCTGCGTCAGCGGGTAGCAGCGGGGCTGTGGCAGGTCAGGCCACGGTCAGCGCGGGCTCCAGGGGCGCCGGCGCGGGGTCCGGGGCCGGCGGGCAGAGGAAGCGGCCCGCGGTCGTGCCGTCGCGGGCCTTCACCTCCAGCTTCACGACATGGCCGGCGCGGGCGAGCGACATCGCCAGCCGGCGCGCCGCCTCTTCGGCGCGGCCGCCGCTCCGGAAGATCATCTCGTTGTCGAACACGTCGGTTCGAACGGCCCACCAGGCGTCGGCGGGCGACACGCGGATCGTGTGCATGAAGCCTCCCCTCATTTGATGGCGGCAAACGAGGTAGGCGGCGGCCGGGCGAGTGCAAGTCCCCGGCGGATCAGTCGGCGTCCGGCTCGCTCTCGCCGTCCATGGCGGTGCGCGGACCGTCGGTGGAGCTGCCGGTGCGGCGGCCGTCCGGCGTGACGCCCGGCGCGTCCCAGGGGCCGGGTTCGCCCCCGAGCCCGCCCGCGCCATAGCCCTTGCCCAGAGCAGCGCCTCCGCCCGAGCCCGTGCGCGGGCCCGGCCGGTCGTCGGTCTTGCGGATGTCGTGGCCCATCGTGACCTCCTTGTGTCCGGGGACCAACCGGTCGCGCCCCCGCGGCGTTCCGAGAACAATGATCTGAAAGCCTGACGATGGTTCATCCGGCAGTCAGGCGGAGGGTGGCAGAAGCGCGTCCGCCGAGCCCCTGCGTATCTGGGATTGGGTGTCGGCGGCGGCTGGTCTCGCCGCTGGCGGGCCCCGGCTCTCGGAGGCCGGGGCCCAAAGTGCCCCCGAAGAGGGCGTTGCAGCTTGGCCCTTTTCGGGCGACGCCGGAAACCGAACGGCTCAGTCGGGGTTCTGGACCGGGCGTGTCCCGCGTGGAACCTGGAGAGCTTATGATGAAGATGAAGCTGATCGCGGCCGCGACCCTGGCCTGCAGCACCCTGGCGTTCACCGTCCCGCCGATGGCGGCCTCGGCCCAGTCCCGCGAGCGGGTCTACGTCTGCGACAAGAACGTGAAGAAGAAGTCGAACAACGGCGCCCTGGTCGGCGCGGTGGCTGGCGGCGTACTGGGCAATGTGGTCGCCGGCAACGGCGCCAAGACCGAAGGCACCGTGCTGGGCGCCGGCGTCGGCGCCGTGGCGGGCCACCAGATCGCCAAGAAGAAGGCCAAGAGGAACTGCCGCTGGGTCTACCGCTGACCCTTCAGGCATA
>NZ_JAPSKZ010000299.1 GCF_031181185.1 Phenylobacterium sp.
GGATCCGCACTTCCAGACCGCCATCTCGGACCTCGAGGTCGAGCAGCGCGAGGTCGACGGCCACTACTGGCACTTCGCCTATCCGCTGGCCGACGGCGTAACCTATGAGCACCCGATCGCCTTCGACGAGAACGGCAAGGCGACGGAATGGGAGACGCGCGACTACATCGTCGTCGCCACCACCCGGCCCGAAACCATGCTGGGCGACACCGGCGTGGCGGTGCATCCCGATGACGAACGCTACGCCTCGATCGTGGGCGCGCAGGTGATTCTTCCGCTCACGGGCCGCCCCATTCCGATCATCACCGATGAGTACGCCGATCCCACCAAGGGCTCTGGCGCTGTGAAGATTACGCCGGCGCACGACTTCAATGACTTCCAAGTTGGCAAGCGTGCAGGGTTGCCAGCGATCAACGTGATGAACGGGTTCGGTCGCATACTTGGTTGGGACGATGTGCCCGTTCCCGATCCGGACAAGGTCGACGAGGATCATCACAACTCGGCCGAATTCTATCTCGTCGACTCCATTCCCGCCGAGCTTCGCGGCATGGACCGCTTCGAGGCGCGCAAGGCCATCGTCGCCCGGGCCGAGGCCGAGGGCTGGCTGAAGGAGATCGAGAAGACGCGCCACGTCGTCCCGCACGGCGACCGCTCAGGCGTGGTCATCGAGCCGTGGCTGACGGACCAGTGGTACGTGGACGCCCACACCCTGGCCCAGCCGGCGATCAAGGCGGTGGAGCAGGGCGACACCGTCTTCGAGCCGAAGAGCTACGAGAAGATCTACTTCGAATGGCTGCGCAACATCGAGCCGTGGTGCATCTCGCGCCAGCTGTGGTGGGGCCACCGCATCCCGGCCTGGTACGACGACGAGGGGAACATCTACGTCGGGGAGACGGAGGAGGAGGTCCGCGCCCAGGCCGGCGAGCGCCCGCTGCGCCAGGACGAGGACGTGCTCGACACCTGGTTCAGCTCGGCCCTGTGGCCGTTCTCGACCATGGGCTGGCCGGAGCATACCGACGACCTCGGCCGCTTCTATCCGACATCCGATCTGGTTACGGCCGCCGACATCATCTTCTTCTGGGTCGCCCGGATGATGATGATGGGACTTCACTTCATGGATGAAGTGCCGTTCCGCCGCGTGATCATCAACGGCTTGGTCCGCGACGAGAAGGGCCAGAAGATGTCGAAGTCCAAGGGCAACGTCATCGATCCGCTCGGCATCATCGACGAGCTGGGCGCGGACCCGCTGCGCTTCACCATGGCCATCCTGTCGGGCACGCGCGACATCAAGTTGTCGAAGCAGCGTATTGAAGGCTATCGCAACTTCGGCACCAAGCTGTGGAACGCCGCCCGCTTCGCCCAGATGAACGAGGCTGTGCGTGTGGAGGGCTTCGATCCGGCCGGCGTCGGGCAGACCATCAACCGCTGGATCCGCGGCGAACTGACGAAGGCGGAGCGCCAGGTGTCGTCCGCACTCGAGGGCGGTCGCTTCGACGATGCCGCTTCCGCCCTCTACCGCTTCGTCTGGAACGTCTTCTGCGACTGGTACCTGGAGCTGGCCAAGCCGGTATTCCAGGGCGCGGACGAGGCGGCGAAGGCCGAGACCCGGGCGATGACCGCCTGGACGCTCGACCAGACGCTGAAGCTGATGCACCCGGTCATGCCGTTCATCACCGAAGAGCTGTGGGCCCAGACCGCCGGCGACGGTGCCCCGCGCGACGAGACCCTGCTGATCGGCGCATCCTGGCCTGATCTGCCCGACGCGTTCGTCGACGCCGCCGCCGAGGCCGAGATCGGCTGGCTGGTCGATCTCGTCACCGAGATCCGCCAGCTGCGCGCCGAGATGAACGTGCCGCCGTCGGCGAAGCCGCCGCTGGCCTTCGTCGCGCCCGATGCGGCCACGGCCGGGCGCATGGATCGCCACCGCGACCTGATCCTGACCCTGGGTCGAGTGTCGGAGCTGTCGCGGGCCGGGACTGCGCCGGCAGGGGCAGTGACCTTCGTCAGCGGCGGCGCCACCGCCGCCCTGTCCCTGGCCGGGATCATCGACCTGGCCGCCGAACGGGCGCGGCTGGAGAAGGAGATCGCCGCCTTCGACAGCGACATTGGCCATTTCAACAAGAAGCTGGGCAACCCCAACTTCGTCGCCCGCGCCGCCCAGGAGGTGGTCGAGGAGCAGCGCGAGAAGCTGGCGACCGCCGAGGCCGGCAAGGCGAAGCTGCAGGCGGCGCTGGCGCGTCTGGAAGGCCTCTGAGGCCTTGAAGACCCGCCTCGACCAGCTTCTGGTCGCCCGGGGCCTGGCCGAAAGCCGGGCGCGGGCGAGGGCGGCGATCGAGGCGGGCGGCGTCACGGTCGACGGCCAGTCGGCGAAGAGCGCCTCCC
>NZ_JAPSKZ010000300.1 GCF_031181185.1 Phenylobacterium sp.
GGGTTCCGGAGCCTTCGCGACCGGCGCGGCCGGCGGGGTGGCGGCCTTCTGCGCCGGCGGCTCGGCCGGCAGCGTCGGGCGCAGCGTGGGCTGGGCCGGCGGGGCCGGCGCCTGGGCCACCACGACCGGCGTCGTGGGCGCGGGCCGCGGCTGCGGCTCCTCGGGCGGCGGGGTAAAGGTGGGCGGCACGGCCTCGGCCGCGCCCGTCCCGTCCGAGCGGTAGATCTGCAGGCCCGCGGCGGGGTCGGTCGGCTGCGCCTCGGCGGGGGCGGCCTCCTTCATGCCGGCGACGGGCGCGCCCACGGTCTGCGGGGCGTCGCCCGCCTGGCGCACGCCCGAGCGGTAGAAGACGAAGATCGCCGCCACCAGGCCGGCCAGCACCAGGACGCTGATGATCAGGGTGATCGGCACGGGCCGGGCGCCGCGCACCGGCTGGCGGGCGTCGAACGACAGGGGCGCGTCGGTGGGAGGCGTATAGGCGCCGCGCTCGTGGTCGGTCATCGGCTGGGCTCCGAAGAATCTGGCGCGACGCGAATCGCGCGGAATCACCGGCAGTCTAGCGAACCCCGCAGCCCGCAAGCGCCCGGCGAGCCCATTTTCTGTGGGCGATGCGCGGCGGGAATGCGGCGCGCCGGCGCAGCCCTAGCCCCAGACCTCCAGGTGGAAGAGCTTGCGGTGCTCTTCGATCGCGAAGCGGTCGGTCATGCCCGCGATGTAGTCGCAGACCACCCGGGCCCGGCCGGCCTCGTCGCGCTCCCGGGCCCGGACCTGCCATTCGGTCGGCAGCACGTCGGGCTCGGCCATGAACAGCTGGAACATCTCGGCCAGGATTCGCCGCGCCTGGCTGCGCGTGCGGTTGACCCGCCAGTGCCGGTACATCCGTTCCATCAGGAAGCCGCGCAGGACCGCCAGGTCCTCGACCATGTCCCGCGAGAACGCGACGGTCGCCTGGCCCAGGTTACGGACGTCCTCCGGCCCCTTGATGCCACCCTCCTCCACCCGCCGGCGGGTTTCGGCCATCACGTCGTCCACCATGGCGCCGATCATGCGGCGGACGGCCTCCAGCCGGATGATCGACTGGTCGCAGTCCGGATAGTCGGCCAGGGCGGAATGCACGTGCGGACCGATCAAGGGCACGTCCAGCAGCTCCTTGAGGAAGAAGAGGCCGGCCGAGACGCCGTCGTCCACGTCGTGGTTGTTGTAGGCGATGTCGTCGGCGAGAGCCGCCACCTGGGCTTCCGCCGAGGCCCAGCCGGAGAGGCCCAGGTCGTACTCGGCGTCGAACTCGGCGATGGCCCGCCAGGAGGGCTTCTCCAGCTTATCGGTCACCGGGCCGTTGTGCTTGATGACGCCTTCCAGCGTCTCCCACGTCAGGTTCAGGCCGTCGAATTCGGGATAGCGCCGCTCCAGCTTGGTCACGACGCGGAAGGTCTGGACGTTGTGGTCGAAGCCGCCGAACTGGCGCATCTGCACCTGCAGCTCGTCTTCGCCCGCGTGGCCGAACGGCGGATGCCCCAGGTCGTGGGCCAGCGCGATGGTCTCGGCCAGGTCGGCGTCCAGGCCCAGCGCGGTCGCGATCGAACGCGCGATCTGCGCGACCTCCAGGCTGTGGGTCAGGCGCGTGCGGAAATGGTCGCCCTCGTGCGCCACGAAGACCTGGGTCTTCTCCTTCAGCCGGCGGAAGGCGGTCGAGTGGATGATCCGGTCGCGATCGCGGGCGAAGGGCGTGCGCGTGCGGCTCTCGGCCTCCGGCGCCTTGCGGCCGCGCGAACGCGCAGGATCTTCGGCGAAGGGAGCCCTCGGGGGATTGGTCGCGGCCATCAAACCGTTCTTAAGCACAGGGCCTCTTGGTCGAGACCGCACGAAACCTCATATAGTCGAGGCCACTATTTCGTTTAACAGGCCATGACCACCACCGACGTCACCCTCTCGCCCGCCGCCGCAGAGCGGATTCGCGCCATCGGCCAGGCCGAAGGCCGGCCCGTCATGCTGCGGGTGGCGGTGGAAGGCGGCGGCTGCTCCGGCTTCCAGTACCAGTTCGAACTCGTCGAGCAGCCGCAGGACGACGACCTGAAGGTCGAGCGCGACGGCGCCGCGGCCCTGGTCGATGTCGTCTCCCTCGCCCTGCTGAAGGGCTCGGAGATCGACTTCGTCGACGAACTGGCCGGCGCCGAGTTCCGCATCCGCAATCCGAACGCCAAGTCCAGCTGCGGCTGCGGCGTCAGCTTCTCCATCTGATCCGGACCGCCTCGCCCAGCAAGGTGGGCCCCAACGCCCTGGTGGGCGTGCGCACGCCTTGGACCTACGCCAGCCGGCTCGCCTGGGACAAGGCCAACCGACTGGCCGGCCGCCTGTTCTTCTGGTTCGGCCTCC
>NZ_JAPSKZ010000069.1 GCF_031181185.1 Phenylobacterium sp.
GAACCGCCAGGAGCTGTTGCCGGCGCTGCAGACGGGCGACGGCCAGGTGCTAACCCAGAGTCTCGCCATTTTGGAATGGCTCGAGGAGGTTCACCCGGAACCCGCCCTCCTGCCGAAGGACCCTTTCGAACGGGCGACCGTGCGGGCCATGGCCGCGATTGTCGCCTGCGACATCCACCCGCTGAACAACCTGCGCATCCAGAAGCAGCTCACCGCGCTCGGCGTGGACGACGCCGGCCGCACCGTCTGGACGCAGCGCTGGATCAACGACGGTTTCCGAGCCCTGGAGCCGATGGTCGCCTGGCACAGCCGTGGCTTCGCCTTCGGAGACCGGCCGACGCTGGCTGACTGCCTCCTGGTCCCACAGGTCTATTCCGCCGAGCGGTACGCCGTGGACCTGTCGCCCTATCCTGCCATCGCCGCGGTCGCCCAGCGCGCCGCCGAACACCCGGCCTTCGCGGCCGCCCACCCTGATCGGCAACCGGACGCCCAAGCCTCCTAGGATTCCCGCCTGATGCTCGACGACCTGAAAGCCAACAACCGCCGCTGGGCGGAACGGAAGATCTCGGCCGATCCCGGCTTCTTCAAGCGCCTGGAGGGCCAGCAGGCCCCCGAGTACCTGTGGATCGGCTGCTCGGACAGCCGCGTGCCCGCCAACGAGATCGTCGATCTCGACCCCGGCGAGCTGTTCGTCCACCGCAACGTGGCGAACCTGGCCCCGCCACAGGACGCCAACTACCTCAGCGTGCTGCAATATTCGGTCGACGTCCTGAAGGTGAAACACATCCTGGTGGTCGGCCACTACGGCTGCGGCGGCGTGGCCGCTGCGGTGGACGGCGAGCGCCGGGGCCTGATCGACCACTGGCTGCACCCGATCCGCGAGGTGCACCACGACCACCAGCACGAGCTTGAGCAGATCGCCGACGACCGCGCCCGCTGGGACCGCCTGGTCGAGCTGAACGTCATCCGCCAGGTGCGCAACGTCGCCTCCGACGTCTTCGTCCAGGACGCCTGGGCGCGGGGGCAGGAACTGAACGTCCATGGCTGGGTGTATTCGATCGCCGACGGCCTCGTGCGCGACCTAGAAGTGACCGTGTCCAGCATCGAGGAGGCGGCGCGCCTGGACCGCTTCCGCAACATTCCGGCCGTCCGCGGAGGCTGATCTTGACGGCGGGGCGCGGGCGGCCTCTTGTCGCCCGCAACGGCGAAACGCCGATGAAAACGCTCAGGAACCGTCAATGAAATCCATGCTGATGGCCGCCGCCGCGGCGGCCGTGCTCGTGGCCGTGGGGCCCTCCGTCGCCCAGGGCCAGGCGCCGGCGTCCGCCGCCGCGCGTCCCACGCCCGCCGAGGCCAAGGCCTTCGTCGAGAACGCCGAGGCCCAGCTCGAGAAGGCGAACGCCTTCGCCGCCCGCGCCTCGTGGGTGCGCGCCAACTTCATCACCGTCGACACCCAGTGGCTGGAGGCCAAGGCCGGCGCCGAGCAGAACGAGCTCGCCACCCGGCTCGCCAAGCAGGCCGCGCGCTTCGACGGCGTGGCTGTCGATCCGGTCACCGCCCGCAAGCTGAAGCTGCTGAAGCTCTACATCGTCTCCCCGGCGCCGGACCGTCCGGGCGCGGCCGAGGAGCTGGCGAACCTGCTGACCAAGCTCGACAGCACCTATTCGACCGGCAAGTTCACCCACAAGGGCAAGCAGATCACCCTGAACGACGCCGAAGACATCCTGAAGGAAAGCCGCGACCCGGCCGAGCTGAAGGCTGTCTGGGAAGGCTGGCACTCGGTCGCGCCGCAAATGAAGGCCGACTACGCCCAGTTCGCCAAGCTCTCCAACGAGGGCGCGGTCAGCCTGGGCTACAAGGACACCGGCGCGCTCTGGCGGTCCAACTACGACATGGACCCCGACGCCTTCGCCGCCGAGACCGACCGTCTCTGGAAGCAGGTCGAGCCGTTCTACCGCAACCTGCACTGCTACGTGCGCGGCCGGCTGAACGAGAAGTACGGCGACGCGGTGCAGCCGCGCACCGGCCCGATCCGCGCCGACCTCCTGGGCAACATGTGGGCCCAGCAGTGGGGCAACATCTACGACGTGGTCCAGCCCAAGGGCGTCCAGTCCAGCTACGATCTCGACAAGCTGCTGGTCGAGAAGGGGTATGACCCCGTCAAGATGGTGAAGACCGGCGAGGCCTTCTATTCGTCGCTGGGGTTCGCGCCGCTGCCCGAGACCTTCTGGGAACGCTCGCTGATCACCCGCCCGCGGGATCGGGAAGTCGTCTGCCACGCCTCGGCGTGGGACATCGACGACAAGGACGACATCCGCATCAAGATGTGCACGAAGGTGAACGCGGACGACTTCCGCACCGTCCACCACGAGCTCGGGCACAACTACTACCAGCGCGCCTACAAGAACCAGCCGGTGCTGTTCCGCGGCTCGGCCAACGACGGCTTCCACGAGGCCATCGGCGACTTCGCCGCCCTCTCGGCCTCGACGCCGACCTACCTCCAGCAGATCGGCCTCTTGGACAAGGTCCCCGGCGAGCAGGAGGACATCCCGTTCCTGCTGAAGATGGCCCTCGACAAGATCGCCTTCCTGCCCTTCGGCCTGCTGGTCGACCGCTGGCGCTGGCAGGTGTTCGCGGGCGAGACCACGCCCGAGGAATACAACGCCGACTGGTGGAAGCTGCGCCTGCAGTACCAGGGCCTGATGCCGCCGGCCCAGCGTCCGGCCGACGCCTTCGATCCGGGCGCCAAGTACCACGTGCCCGGCAACACGCCGTACACCCGCTATTTCCTGGCCCACATCTACCAGTTCCAGTTCCACCGCGCCGCCTGCAAGCAGGCCGGCTGGAAGGGCCCGCTGCACCGCTGCTCGGTCTACGGCGAGAAGGAGATGGGCCGGAAGTTCAACGCCATGATGGAGCTGGGCCAATCCCAGGAATGGCCGAAGACCCTGGCCGTCTTCACCGGCGAGACGCGCACCGACGCCTCCGCGGTGGCCGACTACTTCAAGCCGCTGAACACCTGGCTCGTCCAGCAGAACAAGGGCGAGAAGTGCGGCTGGTAGCGAGGTGATCCCTTCTCCCCTTGTGGGAGAAGGTGTCAGCGGCAGGCTGACGGATGAGGGGTCGCACCGTTCGTGCGGCCCCTTCTTCGTTACGCCAGCTTGATCTCGCGCAGGCGCTCCTGGAGGTACGCGTCCGCCGTGATCGGCGTCGGGTAACGGTCCGGGTGCTGGGCGTCGACGCAGTTCGGCAGCGTCCTGATCTCGTAGTCCGAGTTGAAGTGCAGGAAGAACGGCGTCGAGTAGCGCGGGAAGCCGCGGCGCTCGGGCGCCGGATTGACCACCCGGTGCGTCGTCGACGGCAGGCGGTGGTTCGTCAGCCGCTGCAGCATGTCGCCGATGTTGACCACCAGCGCGCCCGGCGGCGGGTTGATCGGGATCCAGCGGCCGTCGTGGTCCTTCACCTCGAGCCCGGCCTCTTCGGCGCCCAGCAGCAGGGTGATGACGTTGATGTCCTCGTGCGCGCCCGCGCGGATGTGCGGCCCCTCCTTGGGCACCGGCGGATAGTGCAGCAGGCGCAGGATCGAGTTGCCGAAGTCCACCGTCGGATCGAAGAAGTGGCGGTCGAGGCCCAGGTAGGTGGCGATCGCCTCCAGGATCTTTAGGCCGCGGGCGTCCAGCGCCTGGTACAGCCAGCCCACCGTCTCACGGAACTCGGGCAGTTCGGCGTCGGGCCAGACGTTGTCCGGCATGTGGTCGCGGAACCGGTGGCCCGGCGGCAGGTCGCGGCCGACGTGCCAGAACTCCTTCAGATCGAAGTGCTGGGCGCCCTTGGCCGTTTCGATGCCGAACGGCGTGTAGCCGCGCTGGCCCATGACCGGCAGCTTGTATCTCAGCTTGGTCTCTTCGGGCAGGGCGAAGAACTTCTTCGTCTGGTCGATGGCGGCATCGACCTTGTCCTGCGGCAGGCCATGATCCTTGATCACCGCGAAGCCCCAGCGCTTGAAGCTGTCGCCCAGCTTCTGGGTGAAGGCTTCGAAGTCCTGGTCGAAGAGCGTGTAGGAGACCGGTTCGATGGTCTCGGGCAGGGTGGCGGCTTGGCTCATGCGCGCACTCCTACACCCACGCGCGCACGGTTAGAACCGCCCTTGCCGCGGCGCGCCGTCTCAGCCGCGGTCGTTGGCCGCCAGCCGCGGGGCCTCCACGCCGTCGTCCTCGTCGTCGGTCAGCCGGTCCATCTCGGCGCGCACCAGCCGCTCGAACATGTCGCGCGAGGCGCGCGTGGCCTCGATGTAGCGCTCCTCGGCCTCGCCATGCACCGGCTGCAGCTTGCGGAACAGCTTCTCGTCGTGCTCGCGGAAGATCACCGCCGCCTTCAGCGCGCGCCGCTCGCCAAGGCCCAGGGCGGTCAGCGCCTTGCGCCCGAAGTTCAGCGCGCTCTCGTAGGTCTCGCGCTCCACCTCGTCGGCGCCCGCCTCCAATAGGTCGTAGGCGTGCCGGCGGTCGAAGGCGCGCGCGATCACCGTCAGGTGCGGGAACACCTGCTTGGCGGTCTCGACGATCTCTCGGGCCTTGTCGCGGTCGTCGATCGCCACCACCAGCAGCCGGGCCTTGTCGGCGCCGGCGGTGCGCAGGAGATCCAGGCGGCTCGCGTCCCCATAGTGCACCCGCCAGCCGAAGCGGCGGATCAGGTCGATCTGCTCGATGCTGGCGTCCAGCAGCACCACCTTGAAGCCGTTGGCCATCAGGAGGCGGGTGGCGATCTGGCCGAAGCGGCCGAAGCCGGCGACGATCGCATCCGGCGGGCCCTCGTCGAACGGCAGTCGTTCGGGCTCCGCCCGGGCTTCCTGCCGGTTCAGCACCAGCTTCTCGTAGGCTGCGAAGACCAGCGGCGTGGCCGCCATCGAGACAGCGACGACCGCCGTCAGCAGCCGGGCGAGTTCGGCGTCCAGCACCCGCGCGCCCAGCGCAAAGCCCAGCAGCACGAAGGCGAACTCGCCGCCCTGCGCCAGGGCGACGGCCGTCGTCGCCGAGGTGCGCGTGTCCCGGCGGAAGGTGCGCGCGGCGGCGTACATGGCCAGCCCCTTGAGCACGATCAGGCCGGCGACCAGCCCGCCCACCAGCAGCGGCCGGCCGGCCAGCAGGGCCACGTCCAGGCCCGCGCCGACGGTGATGAAGAAGAGGCCCAGCAAGAGGCCGCGGAACGGCTCAATGTCGCTCTCCAGCTCGCGGCGGAACTCGCTCTCGGCCAGCACCACCCCCGCCAGGAACGCCCCCAGCGCCGGCGACAGGCCGACCAGCTCCATCAGCGCCGCCACCGCCACCACCAGCAGCAGGGCCGAGGCGGTGAAGATCTCGCGCAGCCGCGCCGCGGCGATGAAGCGGAACAGCGGTCGGGTCAGGTACCGCCCCACGATCACGACGGCCGCCACGGCCCCGATCACCGCCAGCGGGCGGACCCAGGCCGGCAGGCCCTCCAGCAGCGCGCCGCCGTGGTGGCCGCCGGCCGCTTCCGCCGGAGCCGCCCCGCTCATCGCCAGGAACGGCAGCAGGGCGAACAGCGGGATCACCGCCAGGTCCTGGAACAGCAGCACGCCGAAGCTGGCCTCGCCGACCGGGCCCTGGCGCAGCCCCTTCTCCTCCAGGCTGGCCAGCACGATGGCCGTCGATGACATCGACAGGATCAGGCCCGCCGCCAGCGCCTGCCGCCAATCCAGCCCGAGCGCCAGGCCCCCGGCCGCCGTCAGCGCGGTCGTGGCCGCCATCTGCCCGGCGCCGACGCCGAAGATGCTGGTCTTCATCTTCCACAGCAGGGCGGGGCGCACCTCCAGCCCGATGAGGAACAGGAGGATCACGACGCCGAACTCGGCGAAGCGCATCACGTCCTCGGGATCACCGACCAGGTTCAGGGCGAACGGACCGACCACGACCCCGGCCACGAGGTAGCCCAGCACGGAGCTGAGCCCCAGGCGCTTGGCGATGGGCGCGGCGATGACGCCGGCGGTCAGATAGACCAAGGCCTGCAGCAGGAGATTGTCGGCGGTCATCGGGGCTCCGGAGCGTTCGCGCGGATCGAGGGTGCTCCGGGCTTGTTCATCAATCGATGAATTTTTTGAGGCGCCCGGTTCTCAACCGGCGATTTGCGGCGTATTGGCGAAGCCATGGCTGACAAGGTTCGCAAGGACGCGGTCGAGGCGCTGGCTGGCCTGCTCTTCGACGGCATGACCATCATGGCAGGCGGCTTCGGCCTCTGCGGCATTCCCGAAAACCTGATCGCGGCGATCCGCCAGGCGGGCGTCAAGGACCTGACGGTCATCTCCAACAATTGCGGGGTGGACGACTTCGGTCTGGGCGTTCTGCTGGCCGGCGGCCAGATCCGCAAAATGATCTCGAGCTACGTCGGCGAGAACAAGCTGTTCGCCGAGCTGTACCTTTCGGGCAAGCTGGAGCTGGAATTCAACCCGCAGGGCACGCTGGCCGAGCGCATCCGCGCCGGCGGCGCAGGCATCCCGGCCTTCTTCACCAAGACGGGCGTGGGCACCCTGGTGGCCGAGGGGAAGGAAGTTCGCGAGTTCGACGGCGAACTCTATGTGATGGAGCGCGGCCTCACCGCCGACCTGTCGATCGTCAAAGCTTGGAAGGGCGACCGCGAAGGCAACCTCGTCTATCGGAAGACGGCGCGGAACTTCAATCCAATGATGGCCACGGCCGGCAAGGTGACGGTGGCCGAGGTCGAGCAGATCGTCGAGACCGGCGCGCTCGACAAGGACAACATCCACACCCCCGGCATCTACGTGGACCGGATCCTGCAGGGCGCTCACGAGAAGCGCATCGAACAGCTCACCGTCCGCAAGCGTGAAGAGGCGACTGCATAATGGCCTGGACCCGCGACCAGATCGCCGCCCGTGCGGCCCAGGAGCTGCGCGACGGCTTCTACGTGAACCTCGGCATCGGCATCCCGACGCTGGTGGCCAACTACATCCCGGCCGGCATGTCGGTGACCCTGCAATCCGAGAACGGCATGCTGGGCATGGGTCCCTTCCCGTTCGAAGGCGAGGCCGACCCCGACCTGATCAACGCCGGCAAGCAGACGATCACCGAACTGGCCAGCTCGTCCTACTTCAGCTCGGCCGACAGCTTCGCGATGATCCGCGGCGGCCACATCGACCTGTCCATCCTGGGCGCCATGCAGGTGGCCGCCAACGGCGACCTCGCCAACTGGATGGTCCCGGGCAAGATGGTGAAGGGCATGGGCGGCGCCATGGACCTGGTGGCCGGCGTCAAGCGCGTGGTCGTGGTCATGGAGCACGTGGAGAAGTCCGGCGCGCCCAAGCTGGTGAAGGCCTGCTCCCTGCCGCTCACCGGGGCCGGCGTGGTCGACCTGGTGATCACCGACCTGGCGGTCTTCGACGTCTCGCGGGGCAAGAAGCCGCTCACGCTCGTGGAGCTCGCCCCGGGCGTGACCCTCGACGAGGTCCGCGCCAGGACGGAGGCTTCGTTCGAGTTCGCTGGCGCGCTCACCGGATGAGTTCCCTCCTCCCGCACGAGCCCGCCTCAAAGGCGGAGCCCCAACCACGACCCGCAGACCGTTTCCGCGACCAGTCTGCGCACCCGGGATGCGCGCGCCGGCATCATGCCCGTTCAACGGCGCCGCATACCCGCCCGTCCTCACCTACGAGGGCGGGCGGGTTCCCTCGCCTCCGCTTGCACACGCCATGAACCCACACGCCAGTTCGCTCGCCGCGAAAGGAATCGGCGGCCCTGCCCCTCCGCGCCACGAGTGGTCCCTCGATGAGGTCGAGGCCCTGTTCGAGCTGCCGTTCATGGAGCTGGTGTTCCGCGCCGCCGAGGTCCACCGGCGCTGGTTCGACCCTACCGAGCTCCAGCTCTCCCAGCTTCTGTCTGTGAAGACCGGAGGCTGCCCCGAGGACTGCGGCTACTGCGCCCAGTCGCAGAAGTTCAAGACGGGCGTCGCCGCCACCAAGCTGATGGACGCCGAGACGGTGATCGCCGCCGCCGCCGAGGCCAAGGCCGGCGGGGCCCAGCGGTTCTGCATGGGCGCCGCCTGGCGTGACCTGAAGGACCGCGACCTGCCGAAGGTCGCCGCCATGATCTCGGGCGTGAAGGCGTTAGGCCTCGAGACCTGCGCCACCCTCGGCATGCTCACGCCCGACCAGGCGAAGGCGCTGAAGGCCGCCGGCCTCGACTTCTACAACCACAACCTCGACACCGGCCCGGACTACTACGACAAGGTCGTCACGACGCGGACCTATCAGGACCGCCTGGACACCCTGGCCGCCGTCCGCGACGCCGGCATGCCCACCTGCTGCGGCGGCATCGTCGGCATGGGCGAGACGCGGTGCGACCGGGCGGGCCTGCTGCACCAACTGGCGATCCTGCCCAGCCACCCGGAGAGCCTGCCGATCAACGACCTGATGCCGATCCCGGGCACGCCGCTAGGCGACTCCAAGGCCGTCGATCCGCTGGAGTTCGTCCGCATGATCGCGGCAGCCCGCATCGTTTGCCCGAAATCCATGGTCCGCATCGCCGCCGGCCGCGAGCACATGAGCCGCGAACTGCAGGCGCTCTGCTTCCTGGCAGGCGCCAATTCGATCTTCATCGGTGGCCGGCTGCTCACCACCAACAACCCCGAGAAGACCGCCGACGAGGCGCTGCTGGCCGACCTGAAGATGAAGCCTATGCCGGTCGGCCTCAGCCGCTAGCGTCCGGAGATCATCGCAAACGCCCGAGCAGCCCAGTCGCTGTCAGCGCGTGGCGCCCCGATGACGGGAACGGTCGGGGCGTGCTGCGCCAACAGCGCGATGGTGCCTGCGAAGCTGGGCGCTTCCGGATCGGCCGACTCGCTGACGACAATGCAGGTTGGCGCCACGCCGCGGGCGGTCATCACCTCCAGCGCGGTGAGTGTGTGGCTGACAGCGCCGAGATAGCCGCCTCCCACGAGGACACGAATTCCTTGCACAGCCTCAAGAAGGTCGAGGCTTGTCGCGCCGTCGGCGATCGGGGACATCAACCCGCCCACCCCTTCCACGGCCATCAGGTCAGCTGTCGCGTTGGCGATCCGATCCCGGCAGAACGCGATGACCTCGTCCATGGGAAGGCCTCGCCCCTCGAGGGCGGCGGCCATGGGCGGCGCCAAGGGAGCCGACAGCCGCCAGGGGGACACCCGATCCAGCTCATGCAGGTCCAGGGGACGACCCGCAGCGACCAGCAAGCGACCAGGATCGCTTTCAGCCCAGTCGACGGGGTTAAATCCGCTGACCACCGGCTTCAAGGCGTCCACGCTCCACCCATTTCGGCGCGCGGCCGAGAGGAGCCCGCAAGCAATGTGCGTCTTGCCAATCTCGGTGTGGCCCCCCGCCACGAAGACGACCCTCCTCATTGCGCGAGCCAGGGCCTGACCGCCTCGGCCAGCCGATCCACCTGTTCCTCTGAATGAGCCGCGCTGAACGCCAGTCGCAGCCGCGCCGTACCGGCCGGCACCGTCGGCGGCCGGATCGCCACGGCGAGCAGCCCGCGCCGCTCGAGGTCGGCGGCAGCCTCTAGCGCCGTGCTTGCCTCGCCCAGAATGATGGGGACGACCGCGCTCTGCGCCTCGGGAAGGTCGAGAGCGACTGTGAACCGCCGCGCCCGCGCAAGCGGCGCCGCCACGCGCTCGGGCTCAGCATCAATCACGTCCAGCGCGGCCAGCGCCGCGGCGGTGTTCGCGGGCGGCAGGCCAGTCGTATAGACGAGCGTCCGAGCACGGCTCTTGATCAGGTCAATCACCGGGGCGGAGGCGCAGACGTAGGCGCCGTACCCACCGATCGCCTTGGAAAGCGTGCCCATTGCAAGGTCGACCCGCGCGCCGGGGAACAGCCGCGCCGTGCCGGATCCGCCACCGAGCACGCCCAGACCATGGGCGTCATCCACCAGGAGCCAGGCTCCATGGGCCTCGCATGCGGCGGAAATCGCGCCCAGCGGTGCGACGTCCCCGTCCATGGAGAACACGCCGTCGGTCGCCACGAGCATGCGACGACCTGCCCTCGAGCCGATGGCCAGCTTGGCGCTCAGGTCGGCGACGTCGTTATGCCGGAACGGCAGCGTCTCGGCCCCTGACAGCTTGGCGCCGGCCCAGATGCAGGCATGCGCCCACTCGTCGGCCAGCACCAGGTCGCCTGGCCCGACGAAGGTCGGGATGATGCCCGCGTTGGCGAGATAACCCGACCCGAAGACGCACGCCGCCTCCGCACCCTTCAGCGTCGCCAGACGCGCCTCGAGTTCGCCAAGCAACGGATGATCCCCGGTGACCAGGCGCGAGGCCCCCGCGCCCGTCCCATACGTCTCCACAGCTCGAATTGCCGCCGCCCTCACTACGGGGTGCCCGCTCAGCGCCAAGTAGTCATTGCAGGAGAAGGAGACCAGCCGCCGGCCCTCCCGCTCCACCCAAGCGCCGTCCAATCTGCGGGTGGGCTTCAGCGTACGACGTAGGCTGCGATCCTCCATCCGGGCGAGCTTCTCGTTCGCGAAGGCGGTGAGCGTGTCCATGGGGGTGGCTTATCTTTCTTCCCCTACGTAAACCAGCCGCCGTTGGGGCAGCTAGGCTAGGGGCATCCACATGACCGCAAATCCGAGTTGGTTCACCGCCGGCGCCCCGCACGTCTGGCGGCCCTACTGCCAGATGAAGACCGCGCCACCGCCGCTGCCCGTCGCACGAACGGAAGGGACTCGCATTTTCCTGGAGGACGGCCGAACGCTGGTGGACGGCATCGCGTCTTGGTGGACCGCCTGTCACGGCTACAACCACCCGCACATCCGCGCCGCCGTCGAAGATCAACTCGCCCGGACACCGCATGTGATGTTCGGCGGTCTGGCGCACGAGCCTGCATACCGGCTCGCCGAACGTCTAGCGAAGCTGCTGCCTGGCAACCTTGACCACGTCTTCTTCGCCGAAAGCGGCTCGGTGGCGGTGGAGATCGCCATGAAGATGGCGCTGCAGTTCTGGATCAATCGCGGCGTGGCTACGAAGACCCGCTTCCTGGCGTTCTTCGGCGGTTATCACGGCGACACTCTTGCCACGATGACCGTCTGCGACCCGGAGGAAGGCATGCACAGCCTCTTCGCCGGCGTGCTGCCGGCCCAACACATCGCAGCATTGCCGACAGACGACGACGCCGAGCGGGCGCTCGGCGAACTGCTTGAACGCGAGGGCGGTGAGATCGCAGCCATCCTTGTGGAGCCTCGCGTTCAAGGGGCCGGGGGCATGCTCTTCCACGACGACGAGGTGCTACGCCGGCTACGCCGCCTCGCAGACGCTCACGACACGCTGCTGATCTTCGACGAGATCTTCACTGGCTTTGGTCGAACTGGCGATCTGTTCGCCTGCCAAGGCGCAGGCGTCGTGCCTGACATCGTCACGCTCTCAAAAGCGCTCACGGGCGGGACCTTGCCGCTGTCCGCCGCCGTCGCGAGCCACAGGGTGTTCGAGGCATTTTGGTCGGACGAACCCGGCGCGGCCTTGATGCACGGGCCCACCTACATGGCCAATCCACTCGCCTGCGCTGCCGCGAACGCGTCGCTGGACCTTTTCGAGCGGGGGAGCTGGAAGGCGCACGTCGCCCGCCTCTCCCAGAGCCTTCAGCAGGGCCTCGAGCCCTGCCGTTCCGCGACCGGCGTGGTCGACGTGCGAGTGCGCGGGGCGATTGGAGTCGTCGAGTTCGCCGAGCCTGTTCCGGCCGGCGAACTCTGCCGTCGCTTCGTGGAAGCCGGCGCCTGGATCCGACCTATGGGGAAGGTCGTCTATCTCGCGCCCTCATTCACCGCATCAGACGAAGATCTCGAGATCCTCACCGGTGCGATCCGCAAGGTCGTGACGGCGTAGGGGTTTGTCCGAGGCTGGGTGAACGTCGCCGCAGCGCGCTTGAGCCGTCCGGAAGACGGCGCGCACCGCAGGTCGCCGAATTTCAATCTCAGAACCGCCATCCTCCGCGCCAGCTCGTCTGCAGCGGCGTGCTTCGCTGTCCGACCGAGGTGGGCGTATCGCTGCGTCGTCTGAATGTCCGTGTGACCCAGCAACTGCCCGATCTGATCAAGCGTGTAGCCGCTCGAAAGGGCCTCGGACGCGAAGGAATGACGCAGATCGTGGACGAAGTCGTCGAGCTCCGCCGCAGCGAAGATCATCTCGATGTACGGATACCGTCTCACGCAACAGATGTCAGGAACAACTTTCGAACACGCGCTCGACATCCGTCCACGCCCGCCTCCGGCGCCGCTAGTCCGCCTCCACGGCTCGCGCGTAACGCGCCGGCGGCATGCCGACATGCCGGCTGAAGGCCGTGCTGAAGGTGCTGGCCGAGCCGTAGCCCACCTGCTCGGCGACCCTCTCGATCGCCAGCTCACGCGTGCGCAGAAGGCGCTTGGCCAGCGCCATGCGCCACGCCATCAAATACTCCATCGGGGGCAAGCCCACGATCCGAACGAACCGCGCGAAGAAGGCCGAGCGCGACATGCCGGCCTCGGCCGCCAGGTCGACGACCGTCCACCCCTGCGCCGGTTTAGCGTGCATGGCGCGCAAGGCCGCCGCCAGACGTTCGTCCGACAGGCCCCGGGCGACGCTTGGCGCAGAGAGCGTGTCTGTTCCGCACCGAAGCGCTTCGATGAGCAGCACCTCGAGCAGACGCTCCAGCACCAGCTCACGTCCGGGCCGGGACTGACGGGTCTCGTCCCCCACCAGCTCAAGCAGAAGCGCCAGCCGCGGCTCGTCGCGGGTGATGATCAGGGCGGGCAAGAGCGAGACGAGCAAGGCGGCGTCGGGGGATAGGAAGCTGCACAGACCGACCTGCATCCTGAGGTTTGGGGGCTCGGTCGGTGGCCCCACCCGAAACCGGCCCTCCCCCAGCTCGGTGGGCAGCATGTCGACGCCCTCGGGCGGCGCGTGGAGGCTTTCGAGCACCTGATCATGGGCCGACGGCGAGAGGACGAAATCGCCCGCCCGCACGACAATCGGCGGACGGCCCGACGACACGAGCCGGCATGCGCCCTCAAGCACCGCGAAATACACCGGCTTGCTTTCGACGTCCCGACGGATGCGCCAGCAGCCGCCATACTCCACCAGCTTGGAGAAGCTCGCGGAGGGGCGGAGCAGCGTAACGATCTCGGCGAGAGGATCGGCCGGCATTTCAGGACTCCCGCCAACGAAACCAGGATGTCGGACTATAGAAGGTCCTTCCGCTCGGGGCCATGCTGCCGCACCTGATCCCACTGGAGCGATCCCATGCCCACTGTCCTCATCACCGGCTGTTCCTCAGGCTTTGGCCTCGCGACGGCGAAGCTGTTCGTCGACAGAGGCTGGCAGGTGGTCGCCACAATGCGTCAGCCCCGGACGGACGTGCTCCCTGCAGCCGACAATCTCCGGATCCTGCCGCTGGACGTGACCCAACCGGCCAGCATCTCAACCGCGGTCGCGCAGGCTGGCGACATCGACGTCTTGGTCAACAATGCCGGGTTTGGCGCGGCCGTCCCTATCGAGCTCATCGAGCCGGAAACGGCGCGCGGCCTGTTTGAAACCAACACCTTGGGCGCACTGGCGATGCTGCAGGCGCTGCTGCCGATGTTCCGCAAACGCCGCAGCGGCGCGATCATCAACGTCACTTCGTCGGCGACCCTGAAGCCGTTGCCGCTGGTCAGCGTCTACCGGGCGAGCAAGGCGGCCGTGGATGCGCTCACTGAAAGCCTGGCGGTGGAAATGGAGCCTTTCGGGGTGCGGGCGCACATCGTGCTTCCTGGCCGCTCCCCCGAGACCAGCTTTGGCGACAACGCCATGCCGCATCTGCGCGGTCTCGATCACCCCGATTACAAGCCCATGATCGAAGGCTTCATCGCCAGCTTCCGCGACGACAGCGGTCCGTTCACCCATGCGTCCGACGTGGCTGAGGCGGTCTGGCAGGCAGCCACCGATCCCCACGCTCCGCTTCGGATCCCGGCGGGCCAGGATGCGGTGCAGTGGATGGCCGAAGCCAGCTGATCGGCGAGTTCAGGTGCGAGCGTCGCGCGTTATTGCGGAGGATCGAAGACTGCTTCTATCCATCCTGACGGCCTTTATGTTCAGCCGGAAGCGACTCCTCGTCCTGAGACCCCAGAGGCGGCCTTCAAGGCTGGCAGGCCCGCAGGATCTGGTCATCGGATGGGCTCTGACCGAGCACGGCTCCCGCGCTCCGTCCCAAGGAGACTAGGGAGGCGCCGAGCAGCTCGCCCACCTTCGATCAACGCGGCCGGCAAGCCCCGCATAGCCAGCCGAGTCAGGCGGGCGCCTTGCCGAGGTCAAGACTGGAGCCGTCAGAGAGATCGAGCCCCAGGTCAAGAGGACGCGCTCCACGACGACAACAGCAGTTTCCCGGGTCCGCGGCCGGCATCCGGACGAGCTGGACGACCTCGCGGCAGGGCTGCGGCGCGGGGTCGCTCGCCAGCGGGGGCTTACCCTTGGATCAGCCGGCCCCGCTTCCCTTAGCGGGCTTGAAGCCGGCCCCGAAAACACGCTGCCTCGTCAGGCGGCGTCTTCCGTCGATCTGAGCGCGAGGAGTTCGCGGTGCAGCACCACCCGCGGCGAAGCGCCGCCGATTGCGGCCAGCATCTTGCCGAGAACCTGGAGCTCCGCCTGCTTGCGGCGAGCGAGGTCGGCCAATTCGCAGAGCAGGAAGGGGGTTTCCGCCGGATGCTCGCAGGCCCTCAGGATTTGGCGCACGCTCTCTCGCGTGGCTCCAATGCGCAGAAGGCCGACGGCGATCTGTATGCACTGCTGGCTCTTCTCTGAGAGCGCGCCCAGCCGCAGTTCGTCCCTTGGGACAAGGACGAGACCGTCGCGCACGAGGGCGCGTACCGCTCGCCAGGAAAGACCCGCGGGCGCGGGCGGCCTCTGGCCGCCGGCGCCCCGTGTCGACGGCTGTAGCTCGGCCGCCGGAGTGGGCGCGCGCAGCGCCGCGGCGCGACGCCTGTTCGCGTCGAGCTCAAGCGCCTCGGGCCGAGCCTCGTCCAAGCCCATCCCGGCGGCGAAGACTTGCGTGTCCATTCCGGCGTCCAACTTGATCCTCAGCCTGGCGCCCCCTGCTCCACAGGCGGACGCGACGCACCCGTCGCCGGTTGAAGCCGGCGGGGCGAAGATTGACGATAGCGAGGGCAACCACGTCCCGGCCGGGGAGGATATTGGCCGGGACGTGGCGCGCCGCTCCAGCCGGTCAGTTGGCGGGCGGCTCGGAACATCAACCCTGGTCGGTCGATGCGATCCCTTGAGACGGGTCGGTGCGGCTGCGCGCAGTTCGCGTGACGAGGCGAGGAAGGGCGGACGTTCCCCACGACCGCGGCCCGCAACAACCCTAACGCGGCTTCGCGCCCTCCTCGGCAGACGGCACGATCCCGAGCTGACGGGCGAGCTCCAACTCTTCGGCGAGAAAGTAGGCTTCGACGATCTTGCCGTCGCGGTAGGTCAACATGCCGAGCTCGTGGATGGAGATGGGCCGGCCTGTCCCCTCGCGGCCGTACCAGGGCCCGGTGTGGTGACCGTTCATCTGGAAATAGACCCAAACCCGATCGCCGTTGGCGATGATGTCGACGATCTTGTCCTGTCGGTCATTCATGGACGCGGCGTTGTACCCGCCATGCGGCTTCCCCCACATCTGGGCAAGGGTGTCCATGCCGTGGCGCGTCGCCTTGTAGTCATTGATGAAGTAGCGCGCGCGATCGTCGGGACGGATCGGACGCGGCGCGCTGAGAAAGCGGATCGTCGTCTCGATGTTCGCGCGTTCCTGGGCCGTGTAGTCAGCGGCCGCAATGCGGGCGTCGATTTCCGCGTTGGACGCACGCCGGCTCGGCGCGGGGGCCGAGACGGGGGTCGCGGCGGGCTCCGGGCGCTGCTCAATGAACGAGCCCGCCACAGCCGCCGCGAACGTCGCTGCGATGACCCACGCGCTGTCCATTCCGCCCTCCTCGTTCATCCCGGTCGTTACGCCGGGTATCCTTCTTTCATCTGGAGTACCGCGCGCCCCGCGCGGCCGCAGTGTCCGCTGGCGCCACTTGGCTGAGGCTCAGGCGATCGTGCCGCCGCCGTCCACGGTGACCACCGAGCCCGTGGCGAAACGATTAGCCGCCACGAACAGGATGGCGCTGGCGACGTCCTCCGCCGCGCCCACGCGGCCCACCGGCAGGCGGGCGGCGACGTCCCTGAACACCGTCTGCCTCTGCTCCGGCGCCATGCGGTCGTGCAGGGGGGTGTCGATCAGGCCCGGCGAGACCACATTGACGCGGACCGGCGCGCGTTCGAGGGCCAGACCCCGCGCCAGGCCTTCCAAGGCCGCATTGATCGCGCCCTGGAGGACCGATCTCGGACTGGGGCGCTGCCCCAGGAACCCAGATACGAAGGTCAGCGACCCCGTCGGGGTGATGCGGGCCGACCGAGCGACCCTATAGGCGCCCCAGAATTTGGAATCCATGGCGGCGTATGCGTCTTCCAGCGGCAGCCCGGAAACCGAACCGGTGCTGGTGGAGGCGGCGCTGACCACCACATGGTCGAAGGGATCCGATCGGGCAAACAGCTGCTCGACCGCGGCCGGATCGAGGATGTCGAGCACTTCTGGCCGCGCGCCGATCTCCCGCGCCGCCGCCTCGATGCGCGCCCGGTCGCGGGACGCGGTGGTGACGTCCGCCCCCGCCTTCACGAAGGCGTCCGCGGCCGCCCGACCGATGCCGCTGCTGGCGCCGATAACCAGGACGCGCTGTCCTTCGAACGTGGTCACCTTGATACCTCCTGTCATGCTCGGGACTTCACGCTGGCGCCTCCGGCCGGTTCTAGGGACGAAGAACCTGCCGCATCCCGCCGCCAGCCTTCTGCCGACCCCACGCGGCGGCGAAGTCGATCAAAGACGTGGTCTCGATGTCGATCTCGGCCCGGCCCTTGAGCGCGAGGTCGCAAACGGCGCCATAGGCCCGGCGCTGTTCATCGATGGGCGCGTGGTAGTAGGCGAAGCCCAGCACATCGAGCGATTGCCGACGCGCGGTCTGGGCATGCAGCTGCATGCCCGGCGCAAGCAGCGAGCCGATCTGCACCATCCGCCCGCCCAGAGCCATGACGCTCAGGGCGGCCTCCGCCGGCGCGCCGTTCAGGTAGTCGATGACCACGTCCACTTCGCCGCCCGCCGCGGAGGCGAAGGCCGCGGCCAGGCCGTCCCCGCCCAGCACCACGGTATCGTGGGCGCCCAGGGCGCGCGCGCGCTCCAGGGCCGCCGGATTGCGGCCGGCGGCGATCACACGACCCGCTCCGAGAGCGACCGCTGAGGCGACGGCGATCAGCCCGCTCGTTCCCG
>NZ_JAPSKZ010000070.1 GCF_031181185.1 Phenylobacterium sp.
GCTCTCCCCCCTCGACCGGGCCGCCCTGCTGGTCGGCCGGGCGCCCGGCCGCCAGGTCGAATCTGGTCCCATCGTATGCGCCTGCCGGGGAGTCAGGGCGGCCCGGATCCAGGCGGCCGTCGCCGCCGGCGCAGTGTCCGCGGACGATGTCGCATCCGCCACCGACGCGGGCTCGTCCTGCGGTTCGTGCCGTCCCGAGATCGTCCGCCTGATCGCCGCCGCCAAGCCTGAGGTGCGCCATGCCGCCTGACCTGAAGCCTGGCCGCGTTCGCCTCGTGGGCGCCGGCCCCGGCGCCGCCGATCTGCTGACCGTCCGCGCCTTGCGCGCCGTCGAGAGCGCCCAGGCGCTCCTCTATGATGCGCTGGTCACCGACGAAATCCTGGCACTGGCGCCTCGCGCCTGCCTGAAGATCCGCACCGGCAAGCGCGCCGGCCGCGCCGGGAGCATGAAGCAGGAGACCATCAACCGCCTGATGTTGCGCCTCGCCCGCCGGGGACCCGACGTTGTGCGGCTGAAGGGCGGCGACCCCTCCATCTTCGGCCGCGTGGGCGAGGAGCTGGAGTTCCTGCAGGCGCACGGCGTCGAGACCGAGGTGGTCCCAGGCGTCACCGCCGCCTGCGCCGCCGCCGCGCAGTTCGGCTTCCCGCTCACCCAGCGGGGCGAGGCCCGCCGCGTCGTCTTGACGACCGCCCGCCTGACCGAGGGCGCGCTCTCAGCCGACTGGGCCGCCGCCGCCGATCCTGAGGCGACGCTCGCCATCTACATGGGCGGGGCGTCGGCGGGCGAGATCGCCGCCGCGCTGATGAGCGCCGGCCGCTCGGCCGGCACGCCGGTCCAGATCGTCGAGTCCGCGGGACAACCCGGCGCGCGCCAGCTGTTTTCAGGCGCCCTCCGCGACCTCAGGAGTTTGGCCCCGGCGCTCGGCGACGGTCCAACGCTGATCCTGGTCGGCGATGCGGTTGGGCGAGGGGCGGCTGCCATGGACGTCCCTCCGCGACAGGCATCCAGCTCGAGCGGGCGATGATCGCAGCGGCGACGTTCAGAGCCAGGCCGCGCCGATGACCCGCGCCAGCTCCTCGGCGGCGCTGTCGGGCATCGGCGGAAAGCGCTCGTCGTTGGCGGTGACTTCCTGGAAGCAGAGTTCCAGGCACCGCTCGGCCAGGCGACGCGAGACGTTGCCGGGCGCCGCCTGCGCGCGCATCTCGATCAGTTCGCCGATCATGGGCTCCATGAGATCATTTCAGATATCATGTTCCATGGACGCGCCAGCAACCGTGGCGGGAACTTCGCATGAACTTCGCCTGCTTAGCGGGCAGGCGCGGCCGTCAGCTCCGCGGCGCGCCGCCGCGCGCGCGCCTCGGCGCTGTTGACGAGGGCCCAACGCAGAAGCTGGCCAAGCCCCTGCACGCCGGCGCGCGCGGCGAGCCGCCGTGGCGGCGACAACCGGAAGCCGTGCATCTCGGCCGCCCAGGCCGGGAGCAGGTCCTTGGCCGCCGCAAAGGTCGCCGCCATCGCCGGCGCCGCGGCGGGACTGGCGGGCTTCTGTGAGAGGAGCGCCCGCGAGACCTCGCGCGTCCGCTCGTCGTACCGCAGCTGCGGCCGAACCGCCTCGAGATAGGCCGCCACCTCGGCGCGGCTCTGGGGCACGTCCACTGCGCCCAGCCGTCGGGCGATCTCGGCCGTTTCGCGGAAGTAGCGGTCCTGCGCTTCGGCGGGGAACGCGGGATCGACATAGCGCAGGTACGCGGCGAGGAACGAGCTCACCTCGGCCACATGCACCCATGTCAGCAGCGCCGGATCGTCGGCCGCATAGGGCGTCCCGTCCGGCAGGGTCCCGGCGACCCGGGCGTGGATCGCTCGCACCCGGTCGATGAACCCCTGCGCCTCGGCCCGGTCGCCATAGGTGGTACCGGCGATGAAGCGCGCCGTGCGCTTCAGCCGCCCGGTCATGTCCTGCCGGAAGTTCGAGTGGTCCCAGACGCCGGCCAGGGCGCCGGGATGCAGCATCTGCAGCAGCAGCGCCGCGACGCCGCCGACCATCATGCCCGCGAGGTCTCCATGCACCTTCCAGCAGGCGCTCTCCGGCCCGAAGAAGCCCGTGTCCTGGCGATTGCGCTCGACCGTGTCGTCTCCCGTACCGCCGACGAGCCGCCGCACCTGCAGGACGACGGCGTGGCGGAGCGGGGAGGGCGGTGGCGGCTGGACGAACGGCATGCCCGCGAGAAGATAGGCGATGCGGCCGGCGGTGGAAGGCCGATGTGGCGGCTGACAGGCGCGCGTCGGCGGTGAACCTCGCGGGCCGCTCGAACGCTGAGCTGGACGATGAAGCGTCCCACGCCAGCGAGCCTGAAGCGGGTCACGCCCGAGAACCTCGAGCGGCTGGGGGCCGCGCGCCTTGCGGAACTCCTCGTGGAGGTCGCCGGCAGCCGGCCCGAACTGAAGCGCAGGCTGCGGATGGAGCTGGCGGCCGAGCAGGGCGCCGAACACCTGCTGCCGGAGATCGATCGGCGTCTGGCGGCGGTCGCGAAGAGCCGCGGGCAGGTTTCGTGGCGACAACGCGCCGCATTTGTCCGCGACCTGGACGGTCTTCGCCAGCTGATCGCCGAGCGGTTGGCGAAGCTGGACGCTGCGGCGGCGCGGGACCGGATCCTGCGGTTCCTCGGCCTCGCCGGGGTCGCGCAACGGCGCGTGCGCGACGTGGAGGGGGCGGTGGCCGCCGTGTTCGAGCGCGCGGCGGGCGATGCCGGGCGGCTGCTGGCCGCGGGGCCGTTGTCCGAAGGCGCTGCGGCGCTCGCCAGCGCCATGGCGGAGGCGCCCGCGGCGTGGGGCCGCTGGGCGCCGGCCATGTTCGCCGCGGGGGGAGCCCCACTGGCGGCGGCGGTGCTGCCTTTCGTGCGTCACCGGACCGGTCCTCCATGGAGCCAGGTGCTGCGTCACGTGGCCGACGCCGCCGGCGATGCGGAGCTGTTTCGCGACACCTTCAAGGCCGAGGAACTCCAGACGCCAGCGGTCGCGGCCGAGGTGGCGAGCCGGCTGATTGGCGCGCGGCGCCTGGAGGATGCGCGCGCGGTGCTTGAGGGGGCGGTGAAGCCCGGACTGTTCCGACGGGGACGCCACGGTCGGGCGGCGCCCGACTTCGCCTGGGAGACCGCCTGGATCGCCTACCTGGAGGCCTCCGGGCAGGGGGATGCAGCCCAGGAGGCGCGCTGGGCCTCGTTCCAACGGACCCTCTCGCCCGAACGGGCCCGGGCGATCACCGCCAGGCTGGCCGACTTCGCGGACGTCGAGGCCGAGCAGCGCATGTTCGAGATCGCTGCGGACCACCCGGAGGCGGACGCAGCGCTGGCGTTCCTGACCGCCTGGCCGGCCTTGCCGGAAGCGGCGGCCCTCGTCGCGGCCAGGATCGACGAACTCACCGCGCCTCCGTCGCAGCTGGAGCTTTGGGCCGGATCGCTGCGGCGCCGATACCCTGCGGCGGCCCAGGTCCTGCTCCGCCGCGCCGCCGCCCAGGCTTTCCGGCGCCGCGAGTTCGGAACCTCCGAGCGCCTGACGCAGGAGGCGGACGCGCTGGACCGGTAGAGCCGTGATGTTGGCGGTGGTCGTCAAGTCTCCGTGAGCGCCCGCGGTAGAGCTCGAACTCTGGCGAGCAGCCGCCGGTTCGGCGCCGCATGTGTCTGCGTCGTCTCCATGGCCTGATTTGTGCGGTGGCCATTTCCTACGGCATGACGCCCGCGGCCGACGCCGCAGAGTCTTCGGCGCAGCTTGGCTTGATCAACGGCGATGAGGCGCCGCCGGCGCGATATCTCTCCGGGCCGACAGCGAGCGGCCGGACGGTCGAGCGCGTGTTCGATCGCCGCAAGGATCTCCACGCGTTCTGCAGCCGCCATCTAGGCGAGCCGCCGCAAGGGAGGTTCTACGCCTGCTACGTGCCCGCTCTCGATGTGGTAGCCTTGCCTAGTGCCGAGGCATGGCCGGACGCGGCGCAACGCGAGGCGCTTCGCCTGCACGAATGGGCGCATGCCCGCGGCTGGCGCCATCCGCTGCGGCTGGGGACGGCGAAGGGTGCGCGGACGGCCGCCGTGCGCTGATCGGCCCGCTGGCCTGCGGCTTACGGCGGGGCTATGGGTTCGCGGCGTCTGGGGTATGCGGCAAAGTGCAGGCGCGGCTCTGCGGGGGCGAGTTTGACGAAGATCTATCCGGTGATCCTCTCGGGCGGTTCGGGCTCGCGTCTGTGGCCGCTGTCGCGCGAGAGCTTCCCCAAGCAGCTGCTGCCGCTGGCCGGCGAACGCACGATGCTGCAGGACACCGCCGCGCGCGTGGCGGACGCGTCGCGCTTCCAGGCGCTGACGGTCGTGGCCAACGCCGAGCACCGCTTCGTCATCGCCGAACAGCTGCGCGAGATCGGGATCGAGGATCCGCTGATCGTACTGGAGCCGGCCGCCCGCAACACCGCGCCCGCTGTGGCCGTCGCCGCGGCGCTGGCGGCGGAGAAGGATGCCGAGGCGCTGATCCTCGTCATGCCGGCCGACCACGTGATCCTGGACGTGGCGGCCTTCCACCGGGCGGTGGACGCCGGCACGGCGGCGGCCGAGGCCGGCGCCATGGTGCTGTTCGGCATCGAGCCCGACAGCCCCGCGACCGGTTATGGCTACATCCAGGCGGGCGAAACCCTGGCCGGCTCGGTGCGCAAGGTCGCGCGCTTCGTCGAGAAACCGCCGCGGGAGACGGCCGAGGCCTATCTGCAGGCGGGCGGCTACCTCTGGAACAGCGGCATCTTCCTGCTCCCCGCGCGCGCCTTCCTGGCCGAGCTCCAGCGGCACGAGTCTGGGGTGCATGCAGCCGCCACGGCAGCGGTCCGCGAAGCGACGCACGACCTGATCTTCCTGCGGCTGCCGGCCGAGCGCTTCACCCAGGCCAAGTCGATCTCGGTCGACCACGCGGTGATGGAGCGAACCGAAGCGGCCGCCGTCGTGCCCGCCGACTTCGCCTGGAGCGACGTGGGCGCCTGGAGCGCGCTCTGGGAGATCGGCGCGAGAGACGCCGACGACAACGTGGCGATCGGCGAGGTCGTGACCCAGGGCGTCCGGCGGTCGTACCTCCGGAGCGAGGGACCGCTGGTGGCGGCGGTCGGCGTCGAGGACCTGATCGTGGTCGCCGGGCCGGACGCCGTGCTGGTCGCCCGCAAGGACGCCGACCAGGACGTCAAGCTGGTGGTGGAGGCGCTGAAGGCGCGCAACCATCCAGTCGCCACCCAGAACCGCCGCGTGTACCGCCCTTGGGGCTGGTACGAGGGCGTGCACGCCGGCGACCGCTTCCAGGTGAAGCGGATCACGGTCAATCCGGGCGAGAAGCTGTCGCTGCAGAAGCACTTCCAGCGGGCGGAGCACTGGGTGGTCGTGAACGGCACCGCGCTGATCAGCATCGACGGCGAGGAGCGCCTGCTGGGCGAGGACCAGTCCGTCTACATCCCTTTGGGGGCGGTCCACCGCCTGAGCAATCCCGGCAAGACGCCCCTGAACCTGATCGAGGTGCAGTCCGGCTCGTACCTGGGCGAGGACGACATCGTCCGGCTCGAGGACGCCTACGCCCGCACCTGACCGCGGTCGCGCGCCGCTTTGCGCTGCGGCGCGGTCTCGCCTACTTAGGCGCCCGTGACGACCGCGCCCGCCCATAGGCTCTCCGTGGCCCCGATGATGGACTGGACAGACCGGCATTGCCGGGTTCTGCACCGGACCCTGTCGGGGCGTGCGCTGCTCTACACCGAGATGCTGACCACGGGCGCGGTGCTGCACGGCGACCGGGACCGGCTGCTGGCCTTCAATCCGGTGGAGCACCCCGTCGCGCTGCAGCTGGGCGGATCCGAGCCGAGCGAACTGGCCGAGGCGGCCCGGATCGGCGAGGCGGAAGGCTACGACGAGATCAACCTCAATGTGGGCTGCCCGTCCGACCGGGTGCAGTCGGGCCGCTTCGGCGCCTGCCTGATGCGCGAGCCCGAGCTGGTGGCCGAGTGCATGGCGGCCATGGGCGCGGCCGTTCAAGTCCCGGTCACGGTCAAGTGCCGCATCGGCGTCGACGACCAGGACCCCGAGCAGAGCCTGTTCACCCTCGTCGATCTCTGCGCCCAGGCGGGCGTGAGCACCTTCGTCGTCCATGCGCGCAAGGCGTGGCTGAAGGGCCTGTCGCCGAAGGAGAACCGGGACATCCCGCCGCTGGACTATCCGCTGGTCTGGCGGCTCAAGTCCGAGCGGCCGGAGCTGACCATCGTCATCAACGGCGGGATCGGCTCGCTGGACGAGGCCGAACAGCATCTGGGGCGGGTGGACGGGGTGATGCTGGGGCGGGCCGCGTATCACACCCCCGACCTGCTGGGCCAGGTCGACGCGCGCGTGTTCGGCGAGGACCGGCGGGTCAGCGCGTTCGAGGCGGTCGAGGCCTACCGGCCCTACATCGCCCGCGAACTGGCGTCGGGGACGCACCTGGCGGCCATGACCCGGCACATGCTGGGCCTGTTCCACGGCGTGCCGGGCGCGCGGGCCTGGCGGCGGATCCTCACGGTCGAGGGCGTCAAGGCCGGCGCCGGGCTCGAGGTGATCGACCAGGCGCTGGCGGCGGTCGCCGGCACGCGCGAGGCTGCCTAGGCGCCCGGACAACTCCAAATTTAGCCGGGCCGCCGGTTCAACCTTTGTTGTGAAGCTTGCCTGAACATGGTCTCTTCGCGGCATCACGCCGGGGGGCCTGAATTGTCGACAGTCAGTACGTTTGAGGCCCTGCTTTCGGGGGCGAGCTGGAATGGCGAGGGCGTGGTCGGGCGACCGGCGTTCATCACCTTCTCCTTCGATCTCGTTGCGCCGGCCTACCAGGCCGAGGGGTACTCGCCCGCCTTCCTGGCCACATTCCAGCCGTTCACCGAGGCCGAGCAGGCCACCGCCCGGCTGGCGCTGAGGGCCTGGGCGGACGCTTCGGGCATCACCTTCCTGGAGGCCCCGCCCGGGCAGGGCGATATCCGGTTCGGCACATACGACTTCCTCGCCGGCGACGAGGAGCACCAGGACTCCGCAGCCTACGCCTACTACCCCGGCGTCTACATGGGCGCGGTGTACGCCTCGACCTGGTCCGGGGGCGGCGACGTGTTCGTTGATCGCGGATGGGCGCAGTTCGACATACTGCTGCACGAGATCGGCCACGCCATCGGCCTGAAGCACCCGTTCGAGGGCGACGTGATCCTCGACCCGGCCTTGGACAAGGTCGGCAACACGGTGATGAGCTACGACGAATCCGCACGCGCCACCGGCCTCGGCGTGTTCGACCGGCAGGCCGTCGAGCATGTCTACGGCCCAAACAGCGCGGACGGCTCGCAGGCGGCGAGCTGGTCGTGGGACGCCGCGACGGCCACCCTGACCCAAGCCGGCGCGGCCGGCGCCGACACGCTGATCGGCGCAGGCTCGGCCGACGTCATCACCGGCGGCGCGGGCAATGACCGAATCTACAGCGGCCACGGCGCCGACCTCGTTGATGGCGGGGACGGCGAGGACTCGATCAGCGGCGGCGAGGGCGTCGACACGCTCTCCGGCGCGGCCGGCGATGACGTGATCGAAAGCGGCGGCGGACGCGACGTGATCAACGGCGGCGACGGCGACGACATCATCATCGCCGTGGGCGAGCAGGTGATTGTCGATGGCGGAGCGGGCGAGGACTTGCTGCTTCTGAGCGCCCCCGTCGAAGGCGGCCGGCTGGACTACGGAAGCTTCACCGCGAACGGCGGCTCCTACGTCGGGATCGAGTACTTCGGCTTCCTGGGCTCGATCGGCGACGACACGCTGGTCGGCGGCTTCCGCGACGACGAGCTCTATGGAGGACCGGGCGCGGACTCCATCAGCGGCGCCGACGATTGGGACTGGATCGAGGGCGGCGAGGGACGTGACACCGTCTACGGCGGCGCCGGCGACGACTGGATCGAAGGCAACGAAGCCGACGACTTCCTCCGCGGCGACCTCGGCGACGACGAGATCTTTGGCGGCGAGGGCTTCGACGACGCGCACGGCAACCTTGGCGACGATACGGTGCACGGCGACGGCGGCCCGGACTGGGTGGTGGGCGGCCAAGGCTCCGACCTGCTGTTCGGCGATGACGACCACGATGTCGTCTACGGCAACCTGGCCAATGACACCGTGAACGGGGGCGTCGGCAACGACTGGGTCCGCGGCGGGCAGGGCCACGACGTCGTGAACGCTGGCGACGGCGACGACTTCGTCTCGGGCGACCGCGGCGACGACACGCTGACCGGCGGCGCCGGGGCTGACAGGTTCCACAGCTTTGGCGAGGCCGGCCTGGATAGGATCGAGGACTTCAAGCTGGCGGACGGCGACCGCCTGAACCTGCTCGCGGGCACGACGTACAACCTGAGCCAGGTGGGCGCGGACGTGATGGTCTCGATGGGCGGGGGCGGGCAGGTGCTGCTTGTGGGCGTGCAGCTCTCCAGCCTGACGGGGGACTGGATCACAGTCGGCTGAGGGCGAGCGTTCGCGGCGCCGTTTTGTCGCGGCTCCGGCGCCATTGGCAGCAAACGACCTGACAAATTGTGAGGGTCGGCGACCATTCCCCGAGAAGAAGAAGGGGAGTGGGGCGAGGTGCCGGTTCGACCGCCGTCGCTCCGGGCGATCGCAGCGTTCGAAGCGGCCGCCCGGCATCAGAGCTTTTCCAAGGCCGCCGAGGAGCTGAACCTCACGCGCAGCGCCATCAGCCATGCGATCCGCACGCTGGAGGAGCGGCTGGCGGTGGACCTGTTCACGCGCACGGGCCCCTCGGTGATGCTGACCGAGGCTGGCCGCACCTTCGCCGGCCGTCTGCGGCTGAGCCTCGAGATGATCTCCCAAGCCTTCGACCTCTCGGCGCGGACCGACCGCGCGGTGCTGCGCGTGGGCGCGCCGGCCGACCTGATGCAGCGGGTGGTGGCGCTGGGGCTCGCGGGTCTGCGGACCAGCCATCCGGACCTCGACATCGAACTTCGCGCCCAAGGCGGGGTCTCGGACCTGCTGAGCGGGACCGTGGACGTGGTCGTGGCCCAGGGCGCCTCGGCGCCCGTCGGGCTGCAGGCGCGGCTGCTGGCGCGCGAGGCCCTGGTCCCGGTCGCCGCGCCCGGCGTCTTCGCCCGCCTGCCGGCGCGGCCGGAGGAGGTGGTCGCAGCCCCGCTGATCCACTGCCCGGCGCGGCCGTGGGGCCTGTGGCTGGAGGCGGCGGGTCTCGACCGCATGCGGTCGGGCGAGGCCCTGAAGGTGGACGACCTGGCGTGCGCCATCGAGCTCGCCCGAGCGGGGGCGGGGGTGTGCCTCGCGCCGCGGCTGCTGGTGCAGGACGACCTGCGGCAACGCCGGCTGGTGCGCGTAAGCGACATCGAGGCCTACCTGCCCGACGGCTACTGGGCGCTGTGGGGCGCCGCCTCGCCCAAGGCCGAGCTGATCGACCTGTTCGCCGAGCGCCTGCGGCACGCGCTGTCGGCGCCGCCCGAACCCGAGCTGCAGCCGCGCGCCGCGTAAGCGGGCTCTGCGGCGCGTCCCCGACCTGGCGCGGCTGGGCTGTGGGGCGCGCACGAGTCTTGCCTCCCCTGCGGAGCGGGGGAGGGGCGCGGGCCGGACATGCCGGGCGGCGGTTCGTCGTGTCTGTGGCAGGGTTTGGAGAGACCCCTCATCCGGCCTGCTGCGCAGGCCACCTTCTCCCGCAAGGGGAGAAGGAGGGTTCAGGTGGTGTCGTGAGGCGCGGGCTTCGCGTGCGGGTAGGGCTCGGGCTTGAGGTCGAGGCGTTTGATGATGCGCTCGGCCTGCTGTTCGAGGGTGAGCGTCGCAAACGCGGGGTCGAGGCCTTCGTACTCGAGGGCGCGGTCGAACTCGGCTGAGAGTTCGTCGTCGTCCTCCCAGTCGGCCTCGCGCCAGGTGAGGGTCTCCACCCGGTGTCGGATGCGGTCGTCGCGCTCGCGGACGCGGCGCTCGGCCTGGGCCTCGGCGATGCGCTCCTCGTCGCGGGCCAGCGCCCGGATGTCCTTCCGCAGCTTCACGCGCAGGGCATAGGTCAGGCGGATGGAGCGGGCGCAGCGATCGAGGGGTTCGGCCAGCTGGACCAGCTCGGCAGGCTCGGAGGCGGCCTCCACCTGGCCGTTGATCTTCTGGATCATGGCGAACTGGACGTCGGCGACGGCGGCGAGCCGGGCGTCGATCTCCTCCAGCATGTCCATGTCGCTGACCATGAACAAAAGAAGAACATCGATCGACCGCAGAGTCAAGGGAAATGCGATTTCGCCTTGCGCAGGCGCAAAGAAAAAGGGCGGCGACCGGAGTCGCCGCCCTCGTTCCTGGGCTTGCCGTCGCGACTAGAAGTCGGCGCGCACCCCGAAGAACAGGTATCGGCCCAGCGAGTCGTAGGTCTGCGGGAAGGTGTTCCCCGAGCACGGACCCGAAGGGCAGTTGTTGATGGCCGTGCCGCCCGAGCCCACCATCGGCGGGTCGTTGTCGAACACGTTGTTGACGCCGAAGCGCATGGTGACGTTCTCGCGAACGGCCCAGGACGCGGCCAGGTCGAAGTAGTTCTGGGCCTCGAGCTTGCGGTCCGGACCCTGAGCGTGGGTCGGGCCAGAGCCGGGGATGTCGGCGTCGACCTTCACCGAGCTGACGTGACGCCAGGTGCCCGACACCTCGAGATCCCACGGCGTGCGCCAGGCGGCCCGCAGCTTGTGACGCCACTGGTTCAGCGGGGCGGAGGCGGTCGTCGCCGAGCCCGTGCAGATCGAGCCGTAGCGGCCGGCGCAATCGAAGGGCTCGTCGCCGGGCAGCGAGGTGACCAGGTAGTCCTTCAGGTAGCTGCCCTGGAAGTTGAAGGCCAGGCCGCCAAAGCTGTCGAGGGCGCTGGTCAGGCCGAAGTCGCCGAAGTTGAAGCGGTAGTTCGCCTCGACGTCCACGCCTTCCAGCTCGAGTTTGCCCGTGTTGAAGGTCGTGTCGACGATGTAGCCGTTGGTCCCGAGCCACAGCGAGCCGGTGCCCGGCGCCCGGTGGATCAGGCTGCAGAGGAAGGCGTCGCCTGTGGTGGCGCAGCGCTGCAGGATCGTGTCCTGGCCGATCTGGCCGATGCGGTCCTTCACCTGGATGTTGAACCAGTCCACCGACATGTTGAAGCCGGGCAGGAAGGTGGGCGTCAGCACCAGACCGAACGACAGGGTGTCGGAGGTTTCCGGAACCAGGTCCGGGTTGCCGCCGAGCAGACCGTTGTACTGGCCGGCCAGGTTCGGCGAGATGTTGCCGTACTGGGCGGCCGTCACCCCGGTGCGGGCGCACTGCTCGGCCGTGAAGGTCGGATCGTCGCCTTCGCAGGGGTCGGTCAGGCCGTTCAGCGCGACGTTCGCCGTGGCGAACAGCTCGACGACGTTCGGCGCCCGGACCGCGCGGTTGTAGCTGGCGCGGAAACGGAAGTCCTCGGTCGGCGACCAGTCGCCGGCGATCTTGTAGGTGTCGGTGCTGTAGCCCTGCGAGTAGTCCGACCAGCGGAAGCCGACTTCCGCCGACAGGTTGCGGAAGAACGGCTGGTCCTGAACCAGCGGGATGCGGGCCTCGCCGAACAGCTCGTAGACGTCGTACGAGCCGGCCGCCGGAAGCGTCGCGCCACCCTGGCCGCCGAGATCGCCCGTCTGGAAGGCGAGGTCGGTGTTCAGGTCCAGGCGCTCGCGCCGGTACTCGGCGCCCAGCGCCACGCCGACGCCGTCGTTGGCCCAGGGCGTCTTAACGCCGTACTGGCCGAGGTCGCCGGTCAGGCCGGCGCTGACGATCGCCTGCACGTACTCGCCGTTCTGGAAGCCCGGCGTCTGCACGTAGTTCAGGGATTCGGCGCTCGGACCCGCGAGGCCGAAGATGTCGTACGGACGGCAGGCCGGATCGAAGCTCGCGCCCGCCAGCGACTGCACGGCCGAGCGGCAGGCCGGCTGTCCTGTCGTCGGGTCGATGACCACATCGAGCGCGCGGGCGATCCGCGCGTTCGAGAACTCGTTGTAGTAGGCCTGCTGGTACACGACGACGCCGTACTGGCCGTAGACGTCGTAGTTCCAGCCGTCGGCCAGTTCGCCGCGCACGCCGATCACGCCCCGGTAGTCCGTGTGGCGCAGGTCGGCCTGGCGACCGCCGCCCTCGATGTTCCGGCGCAGGATGACGAGGTTCGCCTGCTGGCCCGGCGTCGTCAGGTCGGCGTCGGGATTGACGCCCAGCGTGATCGGATTGGTCTCGTCGTCCGGCAGCTGGTCGATGGTGGGCGCGCAGATCTGGGCGGCCATCTGAGCCGTCAGGTGCGGGTTGCCTTCGCAGTTGATGCGGATCGCGGAGGCGAAGATGCCCGACGGCGCGATCTGGGCGACCGTGCGGTCGTCCATGAACATCAGGTCGGCGTAGATCTCGGCCTTGTCGCTGAGCTCGTACTTGGCGAAGGCGCCCAGGGTGTAGCGCTCGTCCGGACGCTGGAAGTAGTTCGTGGGCGCGAAGTTGTAGGCGTCGCGGTTGCCATTGTAGGCGCGGAACGCCCGCCCGCCGGGCGCGGTGGGGTCGAGGGTGAGGGCGACCGACGTCGGGCCGCCGCCCGCCGTCTGGAACTGCGCCGGGGCCGTGGTGCCCGAGCCGCCGCAGGCGAAGCCGCCGAACGACAGCGTCGCGTGGCTGGAGAAGTTCGCGTTGCAGGCGGAATAATCGCGATCGGACTGCACCACCGCCTTCACGTTCCGGTAGCCGGCGTAGGCGGTGATGTTGCCGCGGTCATCCGCCGAGTTCAGGCCGATGGCGATGTTCAGATCGGTCGTGCCGCCGTCCCAGACGTCCTTCTGCGGGAGCGCGAAATCGCCGGGGCGCAGGGCCGCGGCCTGACGGCGACGGACGACTTCCTGCATGAAGTCGTTGCTGTTGGTGTGCTGGAAGCCCGAGTACTGGGCGTCGATCCGCACGCCTTCGAAGTTGCGCTGCATCTTGAAGTTCACGACGCCGGCCACGGCGTCGGCGCCGTACACGGCCGAGGCGCCGCCGGTCACCACTTCGACGCTCTCGATGAGGCTGGCGGGAATGAAGTTGAGGTCGGCGGCGATCTGCGAGCCGTTGGCGGCGCCGGGGGTGCCGGGCTGCAGGCGGCGGCCGTCGATCAGGACCAGCGTCCGGCTGGCGCCCAGGCCGCGCAGGTCGACCGAGGCGGTGCCGGTCGCGCCGTTGGCGTAGTTCGCCCCCTGGGCGGCGAACACCTGCGGCAGCTGGTTGATCAGGTCCTCGGTGCGGGTGACGCCGCGGGTCAGCACGTCCTGGGAGCCCACGACCGTGACGGGGCTCGCGCTCGTCAGGTTCGGCTGCGGGATGCGCGAGCCG
Source organism: Phenylobacterium sp. (assembly GCF_031181185.1). Classification (GTDB taxonomy): domain Bacteria; phylum Pseudomonadota; class Alphaproteobacteria; order Caulobacterales; family Caulobacteraceae; genus Phenylobacterium. Next base: position 13,372 of record NZ_JAPSKZ010000070.1, read on the forward strand.
GTGACCACGACCTCCGCGACTTCGCCGGCCTCCTGGGCCGAAGCTTGCGCGGCGAGACCGAACACGGCCGCGCCACAGATCATCGAAGACGCCAGAAGGCGTTCTCGCATCGACTTGATTTTCAAGGTCAATATCCTCCAGCGGCCGGCCGAGGCGGCGGGCCGAGCCCCACAAAGCAATCGGGCGCGAGCCGGGGCTGCGCGCCGATGGGGCGGACGCTAGTGAGCGCTGGGCGCCGGCTTGAGTGAATTTGTCGATCCGGCAAGTTGAATTGCGCTGGACATGGCGTGGCGCACGCTGCCGGGAAGTTGAGGTAAGTTACGGGAATAATGGAAGAAGTGGTGCGCCTGACGCATCAGACCGGCGGCGGCGATGCGGTCAGCGCATGGCCCGATGCACCGGGCGTTACTTCCGCGATGTTGCAAAAAGAAGACAGATGCCTGGCGGCGGACCAGAACGACGTGGCTGTTTCAATGTTGAGTATCATTCATCGAGCGTGTGACGAGATTTCGTCACACGGATGATTTGAGCACGACTATCCTGCACATGACACGCCCAATCACCGGAGCCTCCATGGCCGCCTTGCTCGCCCTCCGCCCCGTCGACCCCGACGCCCGCGCCATGCCGTGGTCGCAAGGGCTGCGCAGCCTGAGCTTCCGTCCGGCGGGCGCCGCCGAGGCCCCGGAGGCGCCGCACGCCTTAGGCCCCGCCTTGATCTTCTGGGCCGACCCGGACGCCGCCGCCGTCGAGCCGCACGCCCAGATGCTGCGACGATCGGGCTTCGAGGTCCGGCGGTTCGACACCCTGGCCGAGCTGGAGGCGGCGATGGCCGCGGCCCAGCCCAGCCTGGTGATCCTCGACACGGCGATGCCGGGCGAAGACGCCCTGGCGCTGTGCGGCCGCCTGTCGGGCGAGGCCGACACGCCGGTGATGCTGTTCAGCGCCGCGGCCGAAACCCTGGACCGGGTGGCGGGCCTGGAATCGGGGGCCGACGAGTACCTGCACAAGGCCGCCCATCCGCTGGAAGTGCTGGCCCGCACCCGGGCGCTCCTGCGGCGGGCGCGCCGGCAGGTGCGGACCAAATCGCCCGGGGCCTGGAGCCTCGACATGCTGACCGGGCTGGTGACCGGTCCTTCCGGGCGCTGCGTACGCCTGAGCCCCAGCGAGGCCACGCTGCTGAAGCTGTTCAGCGAGCGCCCGAACGAGGTGCTGTACCGGCAGGAGCTGATGGCCCTGCTGCACGGCGAAGCGGCCGGCGGGTTGACGCCCCGGCTGGTCGACACCCGGGTGGCCCGCCTGCGCAAGGCGCTGGACGCCTGCGACGCCGGCGGCGACCTGATCCGCACCATGCGGGGCGGCGGCTATCTGTTCCACGCCGCGGTGGGCGGCTGAGGCCCCAACGCGCCACTGTTGCTCCGAGGCGCGGGACCCGTCAGGCTTGACCCGAGGCGGCCCGCGACCTAGCCGCGGGGTGGGCCAAGGCGGGGCAGGATGGCGCGGGCGGACGGACGAGCGGGGGGCGCGGCGCGCGGGCGGCGCCCGAAAGGGCAGGGGCCGGACCTGCGCGAGGCGATCCTGGACGCCGCCGAGGCGCTGTTCTCGCGGCACGGGTTCTATGGCGTGACGGTGCGCCAGGTGGCGACCGAGGCCGGCGTCGACACCGCCCTGATCCACTACTACTTCGGCGCCAAGCGCGAGCTGTTCGACAGCGTCTTCGCCCGCCGCGCCGAGATCCTGAACGCCGCGCGCCTGGAGGCGCTGGACGCCTACAAGGCGGCCCACCCCGGCCGGCTGGAGGTGGAGGGGATCATCGAGGCGTTCATCGGCCCGCTGCTCCAGCTGTCGATGACCAACGACGAGGGCTGGAAGAACTATTTCCGGCTGGTGGCGCTGGTGAACAACACGCCGGCCTGGGGCGGGGAGACCATGCACCGGTTCTTCGACCCGGTGGTGCACGCGCTGATCGACACCCTGAAGGAGGCGCTGCCGCAGGCGGAGATCCGCGACCTCTACTGGTGCTACCAGTTCCTGACCGGCTCGATGATGCTGACGCTCTCGGAAACGGGGCGAATCGACCAATTGTCGGATGGGCTGTGCCGGTCGACGGACCTGGAGGCGGTGCGGGGCCGGCTCTACGCCTACTGCGCTGCGGGGATCAGCGAAGTGGTGGCCCGAAGGCCCTGAGGCGCGGGAGCGTCACTGTGGCGGAAATTCATCACCCGATCAAAAAACCGCCGGCCAAAGGCGGTCGGTCACTGGCGCTTCGGCCGCGGATCGACGAACACTCCCGCAAATTCGCCTGTCGGTGAAATTTCCAGGCGTCGACCGATCCCAGAGGGGGACGGGAGCGGCGCCGTCGGGAGGATGCAGATGAAAACCCTTTTGAAGGCGGCCCTCTTCGCGGGCGCCGCCTGGTCCGCCGTTCCGGCGTTCGCCTACGCCCAAGCCGCCGTCGACACCGCCGCCGAAGCGGGCGTGATCGAGGAACTGGTCGTCACCGCCCGCCGGCGGGAAGAGACCCTGAAGGACGTGCCGGTGGCGGTCAGCGCCATCTCGGGCGAGCGCCTGGCGCAGACGGGCGCGGTCGACCTGACCACCCTGCAGCAGCAGACGCCGAACACGACCGTGCAGGTGGCCCGCGGCTCGAACTCGACGCTGATCTCGTTCATCCGCGGCGTGGGCCAGCAGGATCCGCTGTGGGGCTTCGAGCCCGGCGTCGGCCTCTACATCGACGACGTCTACGTCGCCCGTCCCCAGGGCGCGGTGCTGGACATCTTCGACATCGAGCGGGTGGAAGTCCTGCGCGGCCCGCAGGGCACGCTGTACGGCCGCAACACCATCGGCGGCGCGATCAAGTACGTGACCGGCAAGATCGAGGGCGAGCCCGAGCTGAAGCTGCGCGGCGCCATCGGCTCTTACGACCAGCGCGACATCGTCGCCTCGGCCAAGGCGCGCCTGAACGACAAGGTGGGCGTGGGCCTGACCTGGGCCAGCTTCAACCGCGACGGCTTCGGCAAGAACCTGACGACGGGCGCCGAGCACTACAACAAGGACGTCACGGCCGCCCGCGCGACCCTGGAGTTCACGCCGACCGAGGACCTGTTCTTCCGCCTGGCGGGCGACATCGTCACCGACCGGTCGAACCCGCGTCACGGCCACCGGGAGGCGCCCGGCATCGTGCCGACCGCGACGGTGTTGGACGACATCTATGACACGCGCGCCGGCTCGGGCGACCACAACCTGGTCGAGACCCGCGGCGTCTCGTTCCTGGGCGAGTGGACGGTCAACGACCAGATCACCCTGAAGTCGATCAGCGCCTACCGCGCCGGCGAGACGGAAGGGACGATCGACTTCGACACCGAGGCGTTCCCGTACCTGGACATCCCGGCCCGCTACAACGACCACCAGTTCACCCAGGAACTGCAGCTGCTCTACACCGGCGAGCGGATGCAGGGCGTGTTCGGCCTGTACTACCTCAACGCCACGGCGGCGGGCGCCTTCGACACCGTTCTGGGCGGGGCCAACCTGACCGTCGCCAGCGCCGGGTACGTGGACACCGAGAGCTGGTCGGCCTTCGGCGACGTCAGCTTCGACGTGACCGAGGCGCTGAAGGTTTCGGTGGGCGGGCGCTACACCCGCGACGAGAAGACCGGCCAGGTCTTCCGCGCCAACTACCTGGGCATCCGCAGCCCGATCTTCGGCAACAACTCGGCGATCCTGATCCCGGCGCCGATGAGCATCGGCGCGCCGTACCTGACGAACTTCACCAATTCGAAGACCTTCGAGAAGTTCACGCCGCGGGTCAGCGTCAGCTATGACCTGAACGAGGACCTGACGGGGTACGTCTCGTACTCGAAGGGCTTCAAGTCGGGCGGCTTCGACATGCGGGCCGACACCTCGCTGACGCCGGACTCGGTGAACGGCTATG
>NZ_JAPSKZ010000071.1 GCF_031181185.1 Phenylobacterium sp.
GCGTCGTCGCCATAGACCCGGCGCTTCGCTGCGGTCACGAAGGCGTTTCCTGGCCCGACGACTTTGTCGACCGGTCGGATCGGCCCGGCTCCATAGGCCAGCGCCGCCACCGCCTGCGCTCCACCCACTCGCCAGATCTCCGTCACGCCGGCGGCTTGGGCCGCGGCCAGCACGGCGGGCTGCAGGCGGCCCGGCGGCGTCACCATGGCGATGCGGTCCACGCCCGCCGCCGCGGCCGGCACCGCGTTCATCAGCACGGTCGAGGGGTAGGCGGCGCGACCGCCCGGAACATAGATCCCGACGGACTCCAGCGGGGTCCACCGCCAGCCCAATTCCACGCCAGCTTCGTCGATGAACCGCTGATCGCCGGGGCGCTGCCGCTCGTGGTAGGCGCGGATCCGCGCCGCAGCGAAGGCGATCGCGTCCCGCACCTCCGCTGAACAGGCCGCAGCGCCTTCGGCGATCTCCTCGGGGCTCACGCGCAGGGTCTCTTCCGTAAGCTCGACCTTGTCGAATTCACGGGCGTAGCGCAGCAGCGCCGACACCCCCTCCGCACGCACGGCCGCCAGCACATCGCGGACGATCGCATCCACCTCGTCGGGTGTGTCGCGGCGCTCGGCCACAAACGCGGCGAACGCGTCCTGAAAGCCAGGATCGGTGAAGGTGAAACGGCGCATGGCGCGCCTCTTTAGCCGTGCGAGGCGTCGGACGCTACGGCGCGTCGTCCTCGTGGGCTGGCTTCCGCGGCGTCGGCCAAGGTTGCGAGACGTCCGCCAGCACGGCGTCGACGCACTCCACCTGGGCTCGCAGATCGCCGCCGCCCGCGAAGCTGAGCGTCACCGTTCCGCCTGGGGCTTCGGCCGGCTCGAAGGTCACCGCCAGCAGCTCGACCACCGCATCCGGTCGATCGCGACGCACCTTCCGGGCCTTGAGGTCGAGCACGCCGCCCAACTGCAGCGCCGAGCGCACGCGCTGACGTACGCCCGCCTCCCAGCGGAAGCGGTTGAAGGCGAGGGTCAGCCGGCGCGCCCTGGGCTCGTAGACGACGTCGCCCACCTTCGCGACGGCGTCCTGCAACGCCGCCGAGATGATCGCGAGATCGTCGGCGTCCTCGGCCAGCAGTCGAAGCGGCGCTGCGTCGGCCATCAGTCCTCCTCGGCCTCGCCGTCGCCCTTGAGGCGCCGAACCTGGGCGCCGCACGCGCCCAGCTTCTCTTCCAGACGCTCGAAACCACGGTCAAGGTGGTAGACGCGGTTCACGACCGTCTCGCCCCGCGCCGCCAAGCCTGCAATCACGAGGCTCACCGAGGCTCGCAAATCCGTCGCCATGACCTGCGCGCCTTCCAGCGCATCGACCCCGCGCACCCTCGCCTCGCCGCCCTGCACCGTGATGTCCGCGCCCAAGCGGCGGAGTTCCGGCGCATGCATGAATCGGTTCTCGAAAATTGTCTCGCGGATGACGCTCTCGCCGTCCGCCAGGGTCATCAGCGCCATGAACTGGGCCTGCAGGTCCGTCGCAAAGCCGGGGTAAGGGTCCGTCTCGACCTCAACGGCGTTCAGGCGGGCGCCGTTGCGCTTGATCGTCACCCCGTCGTTATGAGGGGTGATGTCGACGCCGGCCTCGACCATCTTGTCGAGCAGCGCCTGGATGAAGTCGCTGCGGGTGCGCGTCAGCCGCACTTCCCCTCCGGCCATGGCGGCGGCTAGCGCGTAGGTGCCGGTTTCAATACGATCCGGCAGAACGGCGTGGGTGGCGCCAGAGAGCCGGCTGACGCCCTGGATTCGGATTTCAGAAGTCCCCGCCCCCGTGACCCTGGCTCCCATCTTGTTCAGGCAGTCCGCGAGGTCGTCGATCTCAGGCTCGCACGCCGCGTTGCGGACCACCGTCTCGCCGTCGGCCAGAACGGCTGCGAGCAGCGTATGCTCGGTGGCGCCGACCGAAACGAACGGAAACTCGATCTCCGCGCCCTTCAGCCCGCGCGGAGCCTGGGCGTAGACATAGCCTTCGTGCAGGTCGATCCGCGCACCCAGCGCCTCCAGCGCCTGCAGGTGCAGGTCCACCGGCCGCGCGCCGATCGTGCAGCCGCCGGGCAGCGAGACTTTCGCCTGACCTGACCGAGCCAGGAGTGGCCCCAACACATTGAACGAGGCTCGCATCTGCCGGACCAGATCGTAGGGTGCGAAGCCGCTGACGATCTCGCGGGTGGTGAGGACGGTTTCGGGCCCGTCCGCGCCGTCGGCTTCGATCACCTCGGCGCCCAGGCGCTGCAGCAGCTTGCCCAAAAAGCGCGTATCCGCCAGCCGCGGCATGTTGGTCAGCCGCAACGGCTCGTCGGTCAGCAGGCTGGCGGCCATCAGCTTGATGGCCGAGTTCTTGGCGCCGCTGATGGGGATCTCCCCCTCCAGGCGCGCGCCGCCGGTGATGGCGATGCGGTCCAATCCTAATCCTTCGCAGCACACGGAGCCGCGCGGAGCCGCGGTCGCCTGGGGCCGATATCTAGCGCGCGCGTGGAACGGCGCAATGGCCTCAGTCGGGCGCCGTGCTGCTCTTCTTCCCCGAATCAGCGGCGCGGTGCGCGGCCTTGCGGCGGCGCAGGTTCGCCCGCAGCGCGGCCGCGAGCTTGGCCTCACGTGATTCCGCGCCGGGCTTCGGGTCCTTGTCCTTCGGCTCCATGGCTGAAGGGGTGCGGCGAGGCGCCCGCATCGTCAAGCGGCTCGGCTACAGATAGGGGCTTCACGAGCCGCGCCGCGCCCGCTATAGCGCGCGCCTTCGCCGCCGTAGCTCAGTGGTAGAGCGCATCCTTGGTAAGGCTGAGGTCGGCAGTTCAATCCTGCCCGGCGGCACCACGTCTCCCCGGTCCTGATCGGATCGGGGAGACGCCACTTCCCCACAACGTTGTGCTCCGACACTAAGCGCGCGCAGACGCGGCTGCTTTAGCGCCGAGCAGAATGGGCATCGCTCCCGACAGCTCGCGCCAGCATCTAGTTTTACCCGGCTATTATTGACGGGAGTGGCTACGGCGTTAGAAGGGCTGCTCCGCCTCCGGGAAACGTTCGTGCCGTTCACCGCCTTCGAAGGGACCCGCCAGCTGGCCTCGGGCGACTTGACCGTCGTATCGGAAACCGCACGCCAAGCGCTCGCGCGCGGAGCTGCACGGGTCCTGATCCTCGATGACGACACCGGCGCGCAGCTCGACCTGCCGGCCGGAGCTGAGACAGATTCGCCTGCGCCGGAACGCCCAGCCCGTGGCCGGCCGAAGCTCGGCGTCGTCGCGCGTGAGGTCACCCTCCTTCCTCGTCATTGGGAGTGGCTCGCCACGCAGCCCGGCGGCGCGTCCGCCGCGCTTCGCCGCCTGGTCGAGGAGGCCCGCCGCGCGAGCCAACACACCGATCAGGCGCGAGAGGCGCAGACGGCCGTCTATCGCGCCATGTCGGTGCTGGCCGGGGATCTTCCCGGGTACGAGGAGGCGCTTCGGGCGCTCTACGCGCGCAATGACAGCCGCTTCGACGACCTCATCGCCGATTGGCCGGCGGACGTCGGCGCCTACATCGGCCGCCTGGCCGCGGCGGAACGCCAGATGCGGGCGCCCGCCTAACGCCTCCTGCCGCTCCGCGCCTCCGCCTCCAGGGCGTGCTCGGCCTCGTGCGTTTCGACCGCAAGCCGGCGCGCCGCATCGCAGGCCACGATCTGCGCGCCCCGCGTCGCGTACCCAACCTCCAAGTCAGCCTGGGTCGGCCGCTCCGGAAGCAGGTGTATGGCGCACGGCCGGCTGGCTTCCGGCGGCGTCTGGATCTGCGGCGCATCCGGCCAGCTCGGGCGCGGCGAGGCACAGCTGGCGATCATGATCGCGAAGCCGAGAGGCGCGATCGGCGGCAAGGGGCGCATGGGCGTCCTCCGAAGTCATGGCGTCTTGAGTGAGCTGGGTGACCGTGCGGGCGGCGACATCGCGTCGGCGAACGACGACCTCCACACGATGGGCGCTGTCGCGTTCGGCTCGCGCTTCCAGGCCTGCGACCGCGGCTCGCGCGAGCGCGGCGTCCACCTTCGGGCGCTCACGCGCCGAGCCTTCCATGCGCCCCTTCCAGTAGAGGCCGAGCGCCGAGACGAGCAGGACGCCCGCAGCAACGAGCGTGGCGATCCAGCGGGCGCTCATGGCCGTAACCCCAGCTCGTAGCCGCCGCCCGGCCGCTTCGTCAGCACCTGCCGCCGCAGGCGCGGATCGAACGAGACGTGGACCCACGTCCCCTCCTCGATGAGCTGGTCGAAGCTGAGATTGGAGCCGGCGATCGCCTCGCAAACGGCGCGGGGCGCACCGTAGCCGTAGCAATTGAAGTCGACGGCGTGGCCCGTCAGGTGGGCCGAGGTCCTGGCGCCGCCGACGAGCCGGTTCAGCGCCGGACAGCGATAGCCGCTCGATACGGTGATCACCCGGTCGCCTAGCAGCCGTCGGATCTCCTCCATTCGCGCGGCTGTCATCCGTAGCGTGCCCACCACCTCCGGCGGCGGGGTATTGTCGATCTCGCGGTGCTGCGTGCACGCGAGCTCTTCCAGCGCGAAGTGCGCCGTCAGCTTGGTCGTCATGTCGATGTTGTCCTTGAGTGGGGGCTACTCGGCCCCACGCCGGGCGGCGGCGGCGAGCTTCGCCCAGTCCGTGACGGTCGCCCCGGCGAGATAAAGCGTCGCCATGATCACGTTGGCCCCGATCAGGGCCAATCCCAGCCATTTCAGCGCGCCGGGATCATCGATGCGCCAGATGATGACGACGACGCCGGCGCTGTTCAGCAGAGTCGAGGCGTAGGTGTAGATTCGCCGGTAGATCCAGCGCACCTCAATCGGCGGGAGCATGGTGCGCCTCCTGCAATGCGACCGGCGCCGCGGCTTCCAGACGCTCGATCCGTGCAGCGTTCACGCTCCACACCTGAGCCATAGCCCAGGCGAGCAGCGCCACGACCAGCGCCCACGAACGGTTCTTCAGGCCCTCGACGGCCTGCAGAGTCGAAGCCGCCGCCGTCTTAATTTCTCCAAGCCGCTCCTCGCAGCGGGCCTCGTGGTCGGTCAGCCGCTGCTCGAGGGCGGCCAGGCGTTCGGATTGGGTCATTTCATGCTCGGCCACGACCCCTCGAGAGTGGCGCTCACGCCCTTTTTCTTGCTGGTGGTCTTGGCGTGCTCGGTCTCGTTCGTCTGCTCGCCAGCGAAGAGCGCGAGCGGAAGTCCGCTCAGCATCGCCACCAGCTGCTGCGTGCTGGTGATCGGCGCCTGCCGATAGTCCTGCTCGATCCCCCGCAGGGCATCGCCCAACTCCGCCTGCGCGGTAATGTTGGCCCGCTGGTTGGCCTCGTAACCGTTGGCGAGGCCCGCGAGCTGGTCTGCGGCGCGGAGCCGCTGATCCTGGCCCGCCATGTACTGGCTGACGCGCTGGTTCCAGTCCTGCTGCGTCACTTGCGCATTCAGCGCCGCCGCCTGCTGGCGTCGGTTCGCGTCCTCGCTCGACAGCGCCGCGCCCCGGTTGAAAGCCTGGTCCCGCAGGTTGGCGCTGGTGCTCGCGCGGCCCCGCAGGATAGCGTCCTCGGTCATCGACCGGGTGAGCGCCGCCCCTGAGCCGCCGAAGGCGCCCGAGCCGGCGAGGTCCAGGTCCTGCTGGGCTCGCGTCTGCCCGGCGCCGTGATCGAAATCGGCAAGAGCCGCATCCACCACATCCTTGGTGTACGGGCTCATGTAGGCCGACAGGTTGTCCAGCAGGCTCTCACCCCGAACAGCCGGGGTCGCCGGGGCTTGCATGTAATTGTCGAGCCAGTTGGAGCTCGCGACGCCGCGCGCCACGTCGATGGCGCCTTCGTGGTTCCACAGCTGCCCGCCCAGGTTCTGCGCGGTATTGGCCGCCTGCGACTGGAGCCCGTGAGCCGGCGCGACCAGCGACTGCGGGTCGACCGACGTCAGGCTGCCGACACGGCCAGCCACGCCTTGCGTGAGATTTGAAGCCCACTCCGGGATGATCGGCGTGCGGGTTGAGGTGGCCGTGCGATCCGAGGTCGTCTTCGTCTTCGAAGCGGATCCTCCAATGCTGAAGCCCATGGGACACTCCTTGTTGGGTTGAGATCGTCAGCGCCCGCCTGCGGGCGCGACGTCGAACATCGGCTTACCGATCCGGCAGCCCGTCGGCGCGCTCTCGCCCGAGAAGCGCACCCGGAAGAGCCGCCCGCTCATCAGCAGGTCCGTCTTGGCCTCGCCGGGCGCCATCGCCTTCGGCGCCGAGACCTGCGCAGATCCCTGTGGGGAGAACCTTGCCGCGAGCGTGACCGACACCGAACCCGCCTGATCTTTGAAGTCCGGCCACAGCTCGCGCACCAGCAGGGTCCGCTCTGGGTCGAGCGCGCTGTCCGCCGTTTCGATGAACCAGGCGAACTTCGCGCCATCGGCGGAGCGGCCCTTCTCATGGAAGTAGATCGAGCCGTCGTAGGCCACGCCGATGGGATAGGCCGAAGGTCCGGCGTCCACGAACGCAGTGCGGGCCATGATCCCGCGGTGCCAGGCGCCGGCGTCCGGCCCGCTCAGGGCGACGGCCAGATAACGGCTGTTCTCATAGCCGTCGCGACGGTCGGGATAGTCGAACCGAACCTCCGAGAATTCCGCGTTGGACGAGGCGACGACCTTGTCGCCCTGGCTCGCGGCCAGCTCCTCGGCGAAGTCGCGGCGGATCGGACATGGGATCGGCTCGGGCTGGCCGCCGAGCGCATAGCGATAGAACTGCCGGTCGGGGCTCACCCAGAACGCGTGCTGGCCCACCACGACTGCAGCGTTCGGACCTATCAGTCCGCAGTTGCGGCCCACCCGGTCGAACCGCCAGGGCTGGTTCAACGCGCCCACGAACGTGCCGAGGAAGAGGGCGTCGCCGGTCCACACCAGCATGTACGGCCCGCACATCCGCCCCGCTACGATCCGCCCGCCGCCAGTCAGGATGTATTCGCGCGCCGTTGAGCCGGACGCGCTCGTGCTCCACTGCGTGTTGTTGCGGATCGACGAGTGCCGGATGCACAGCGGGTTGAAGACGCCGGAGACCTCCTCGTTGCACCCCAGCGCGAACACCTGGTAGCCGCCGTTCAGGGGCGCCACGAGCATGTGGGTCACGTTGGCCGGGGCGTTCGCGAGGGGCTGAGCCTTCACAGCCGCGTCGTTGGCCCAGGCGAAGATCGTCTGATGCCGAGGCGAGGCCAGCAGCTGCTGCCCCCACGCGCCGAACGACCAGGTCAGCGGGAAGTAGTCGGTCACCGACGGCAGGCCGTAACCGCCTTTCCCATAAGCGCCGGTCCCATACCCCGCTGAACCTGCGCCATCGATGACCCCCGGCGTGAAGCCTGACGTCGGCGTGATGTCGAACAGGGCTCCGCCGCGCCAGAGTTGCAGCTTGGCGTGGGTTCCGAATGCGATGTTCAGCGTCCCGACATTGTCCGTCCAGGGAAACACCGCGCGGCAGACGCCGATGAGCTTCTCCTGCGTCAGGCTCTCCCAGCCGCCGATGGTCTGCGGCAGGCCCAGTCGGAAGCGCACGTTCGAGCCGTCGGCCCAGCGTCCGGCGCCGGCAAACGTCGTGTCGTCGCCGAACAGCCCCGGCGGGGGTTCGAGGGGAATGCGCATGAAGGTTCCTGTGTTAAGCGTCGGGCATCAGGCGCGGCCAACGTGTTGGCGCTGAAGGCGAACGTGGTCCGGCGGACCTTCGTCAGCAGGGTCGTAGTCAGGCTCTCACCACCGCAATCGCCGGACGACCGGATCACAACCAACCGGAAGCGGACGCATGTCCGGTCGGCCATCGCTCCTCTGTCGCAGCGTCGTGGCATTGCCATTCAGGCCGGAGCGAGTTGGAGCGGGATGCGCACCGCGCCTCCTGTGATAGGTGTTCACCATGAGCAAACGCGCAGCGGACTTCCATGCGAGGGGAAGCGTTCATGCCTTGCGAGGTGAGTGGTCGAAAGCTGAACCGCACCTTCGGCTTGCGGCCTCTACCGGGGCCGGCCCCGCGGCTCGCCACGCACTTGCGCTTGCCCTGTTGGCACAGGGGCGGCTGCGCGAAGGTCTCCCGCTATACGCTCACCGCGCGTCCGTTCCTGGCCTTGGCATCGCCAAGCCACGCTTCGCAGCGCCGGAATGGACGGGTGGCGACCTGACCGGAAAGCACTTGGTGGTGTTTCCCGAGCAGGGACTGGGCGATCAGATTATGTTCGCCCGGTACGTCCCCGAGCTTCGCGGCCTCGCCGCAGACGTGACATTCATATGCTTGCCGCCGCTTGTCCGTCTGTTCGAGCAGCTGGGGGTCCGCACGGTGCCCGCCGCGGGGACGTTGGAATTTCCGGAGCCGGACGCCTGGGTGATGCTGGCCGATCTGCCTCTGCGGTTAGAAGCTTTCGATCTTGAGGGCGCGCCGTACCTAAGCGCTCCCGCGAGAAGTCCAGGCGGGATTGGGCTGGTGCGGAGGGGGAATCCCAAGCACCCAAATGACCTCGCCCGCTCAATGCCAGATGGAATAGAACCGCCTTTCCCCACCGTCAGCCTCGCCCCAGAAGACACCGGCGCGCTCGACTTCATGGACACCGCCGAAATCGTCGCGGGGCTCGACGCCGTCGTCAGCGTGGATACGTCCATAGCCCACCTGGCGGGTGCCCTCGGAAAACGAACGTTTGTGATCTTGCCCGAGATAGGGCCGGATTGGCGCTGGGGCGAAAGGATCGAGCGCACCGCCTGGTATGACAGTGTTACTCTCATCCGACTCAACGCCCAGTTTGATTGGGCCGCTGCCCTGGTGGAAATTAGCAGGAGGCTCTAGGGCCTGACGAACAGCACAATCGCGAGACCGTTGCCGCCGACGCCAGCGCCCGAGCCGGCGTCACCACCCCCGCCGCCCGGCGACGTTCCAGGGTCGGGAGTATTGCTGCCTGTTCCTCCTGCCCCGCCGCGAAACGGCAGGTTGGCCGGCGCGCCTGCGCCACCGTTGTTTGTGTCCTTGCTCCCTCCACCGCCGCCCCCGGTGCCGCTGCCCGCCGCACCGCTACTGCTTCCAGAGCCGCCGGGGGAGCCGTTCAGATTGACATCCCCTCCCCACGCTGTGCCGCCCGACTGGCCGATCGCTCCACCTGCCGAGACTATCGTGCCGTCCGGCATCGTTGCCGTGGTGGCGCTAGCACGCGCGCCGACGTTCAGAGCTACCGCCTGCGAAGTCGTCAGGAACACAGTTTTCTCGCAATAAGCGCCGGACCCGCCGCCCCATGAACTGGCGCCACCGTTTGCCCCTCCGCCCCACAGCACGAACTTCCAATAGCCGGATTGCAACGGGCGAAAGCTATAGGTGCCTGGCGTGTACTGATTGGGCGATGGCGTCGGGCGCGTCGCATCTCGCGTGGCGATTGGCTTCGCCGCGATGCTCTTGAGTGCGGCGATGCCGAGACGATTGATGGTCTTCATCGGCGCTAGAGCTCTTCATACTCGGCGTCAAAGACGATGCCCGCGGCCAGGCTCACGCCGATGTCCACGTAGAGCATGTCGCCCGCCTCCAGGCGGAGCGGGTTGGTCTCGCCGAAGCCGCCCAGGTCGGTTGAGAAGGCGCCCGCCGCCGTCGAGACCGTAGCCGCCGGCATCGTCGCCTGCCGGACCAGCCGCTTGGTCGCGCCGCCATTCTTGGAGAGGTAAAGGCCGAGGCGCGTCGCCGCGACCGTCGCCCGCGGTGTCGCCTTGAGCGCATAGACGATGGCGCCGTTCGAACCGGCGGTCAGAAGGGCCACGACTGTCGTCGGGCTGTCGTCCAGATCCGTGTTGGCGGTGTCGCAAACCGCGTAAGCCGTCTTCAGCGTCTGCGCTGAGACGAAGCCGTTTTGGGTGACGGGCATTCCTGTTTCCTATGCGCTGAGGGCGATCGCCATGGCGGCGGTGCGGCCGAGGATGGCGGTTTGGTAGTCGGACAGATCGGAGGCGGCCGGGCGCCGCCAGAAGACGTTGGCTCCGTCCGAGAACAGATACTTGTTCGCCTGCCCGACCGGGCCCGGAACGGCGCCAGAACTGGCCGCCACTGCTCCGACGTACTCCTTTAGGGCGAGCCCCCCGAAGCTGATGGAGTGGACGTTTGCGCCGTCGCAGAAGACCAGGGTGCTGTCGCCCGCATCGATGGTGATGGTTGCCCCGGCCCCCGTCGTGACGGTCAGGGCGACGGTGGTGGCGTTGTAGATGAAGTACGACTTGCTGACTGGCGGCAGGGTTATGTTGGCGGCGCCCAGGAGGGAGCCGGTGAACTTGATCATCGCCGCCCGCGCTTCGTCGTCGGCGGCGTTCGCCGTCTTCAGCGTGTAGTCGCCGGTGATCGCCTTCGTCAGCCAGCCTGCGATGGCGTAGTCGGCGCGGGCGAGGGTCGCGTTCAGCTTCTCGCCCCAGAGGTTGATGTTCTCGCCCGTGAACTGCAGCTCGAAACGCAGCGATGGCGACCAGGATGAAGGCATCAGACGATCACGGCTCCCGTGTCTTGGCGGATCCAGTTGGCCCCGTCGGAATGGGCGAGGATGTTGAGGTCGGTGACGAGCGCCAGGCAGCGCGGATAGGCCGACGCGGGCGGCAGGCCGGCCTGGCTGGTGGCGAACAGCGGCGTGGGCGCCCCCGGCGCCTGCAGCGCCGAGATGGCGTCGTGGAAGCCCTTCAGGACGGCGCGTACGTCCTCGGGCAGGCCCGGCCCGATCGGCAGCAGCATCAGACCCGCGCCTCGACCAGCGCCGGCAGCTCGCTGCCGAGCGTCCGCGCCGCCCGGCTGCGGGCCTCCTTGGTGTTGGCCTCGCCGATCGCGCGGGCCAGGCGCGCCTCATAGGCTTGAGCCAGCTCTGCGTCGCGCAGCAGCGGGGCCGCCTCACACAGGGTGGCGAAGAGGTAGACGTCCGGATGATCGGCCAGCAGCGCATTCGTCGGGGCTGCGTCCGACAGCGCGAACTTCCGCAGCATCCTGAAGGTGAAGCTGTAGGCCTGGTCGCACGGCCGGTCGAACGCCAGGTTGGTTCCGTCCACCGTCCAAGCCGCGGGCTCCCCGCGCAGCGAGGAAGCTCCCATCAGCGTGGGCTCGAGGAACGACAACGCCTGCCGCCCCTCGGGACCCACGATCCAAAGCGCCAGCGGCTCGGCGAAGCCGGCTGGCAGCGGGATGGTGCGCGAGCCGAAGGTCGCGGTCAGCCCCTGCTCCACCTCGGCAAGCCGCGTGCGCAGCACGCGGTTCAGCCGCACCTCGGCCAAGCTGATGAACTCCGGGATGCGCGCGGTCAGGTCGCCGCGCACGAGCCAGTTCGCCGCCGCCGCCTGCAGCTCGGCGTAGGTTGTGATCGCCATGTATGATGTCCAAAGAAAAGGCCGCCCGGAGGCGGCCGTGAGGAGAGATTGGTGAAGCTCGGGCCGGTTCGTCCCTAGGAAGACGGCAAGCCCAGCTCGTCGTCGAAGCGCCATTCGGGCGCCCGATCGGATGAGGGCGCGGCGAACCAGCCATACCGCGCGACAAGCCGATCGCGACCTTCCACGCGCCAGCCCGCCGCAGACAGGCCGTGATGCCTCGTTGCGTAGCCTTCGTCGGTGCAGATGAGGCAGCGGCCCGTGTTGTCGAGCACCGTCAGACGGCGTCCTGGCCCGTCGCCGTACACCTTGGCTTCGATGCGCAGATCGTCACAGCGGCCGCGACAGGTCTGCACGACGTCGTCGACCGACACCTGCGTCACCCCGTGAAGGGAAGCGTCCGCGCCGCGGACCTCCAAAAGGAAATCAAAGGCTAGCGGACCCGCGGCCAACATCCTCGGCGCCAGCAGCATGGCAAGCCCAAGCAGCAGAGGTCCGGCAAACCCCGCCACGACGCCGATGCGGAATGCAAAGCTTCGCCTGTTGGAGTTTGAGGTGAGCGCGATCATCGCTGCCACCGCGAGGTCAGGCGTGGCGCTCCGGCCAGCAGGACCCCCTCAGCCGCCGTGCTCTCACGGAACAGTGCGTAGTCCCGGCAGACCACACATTCACCGTCCACATCGTGCGCCCGTACGGCCTTCAGGCTTGTGGCCATGCTTGCTGCTTCGACATCGTCGCAACCGTCGCGACATATCCAGCGCACTCGTGCGTCGCCGCCCTGGATTTCGACCATGGCCGCGCCTCGTGCGGTCATCGCCGCGCCGGAGACGGCGAGGTGCGGAGCGTCCGACCTCTCGACAAAGCCGAAGAACACCCACGTCGCCGCAACCGCTGCGAGTGCGAAGCCGAGCAGGATTCCGGCCCCGACCAGGAAGCCGCCGGAAAACCTCAGCAAACTCTGCATCCGCCCGCGAAGCTCCGCTGCAACGGCCCACCTTTGAACATAACGAGAACATAAGTCAAGGCTGGCGGTATCGCGCAGGGCGGCCGCGCTCATCGTAATCTGCTCGCACGTTCCTTCCAACGAGTTCACGAGTTGGCTTGGTCGGATAGGGCTGCAGTTGCGCCGGATCAATCGCGCGCCCCCCGCGCGCAGCCCTCAAGCCCTCAGCATTGTTGCGCATATCCATAAGGGACTCGGAGAACGTCTGAGGTACCGAAGAAAGCGTCCGTCCCGAGCGGAGCGACTTCGGAAGCAAACCAAGCTGCGCGCCCGCGTTCTGCAAGACGCTCGTAATAAGATTATCGGCTTCGTGCTGTGCTCCCGCCAAGCGAGCGAATACTGGGTCGATCTCCTCTGCCATGCGCTTGGACCACCTGGCATGCCGCACGGCGTCCCCCATGGTATTATGCGGGGGCAAGCCGCCGTTGAGCTGCTTCGCGCGAGCAGCTTCCTCTTTGGCGATGCGCTCCCCTTCAGCCTTTTTCGCCGGGAGATTCCACCACTGCTCGTGCGGATTCCGCCTTGGCGCTCGTGCGAGCGCGAGGTGATCCTCCAGCGTCATGCGGGGGAAACGGACATCTACCTCGTGTCACTGATAGCCATCGAACACTCACGGTCGCCTAAGGTGAAGATGCGGGCGGCCCTCCCACCGGGAGAGGGCCGCCCGCGGCTAGCGGAGAGAGGGGCCCGCTAGTTGTTGGCCATGCGGCAGGCGAGCTGCGGCCGGATCGTCTTGAAGCCGTAGAGCACGTCCAGACGGCACGGGAACTTGTCCGAGTTGATGTCGTACTGGCGCACGATCCGCATCGAGATGCCGTCGAACACCTCACGGCTGGCGAAGTCGACGCCGCGCGGCATCACCATGTCGGCCGTGGCAAAGGCGAAGGCGCCTTTCTGGTAGGCCATGGAGATCCCATGCGCCTGGCTTGCCGTGCCGGCGAAGGTGATCGCCGCGCCCGCGCCGGGCGAGCCCGACACGTTCTGCGCCGCGCCTGAGGTGACGATCGCGGGGCTGATCTGGATCGTGCCCGCGCCGCCCGCGAAGTCGGCCGTGACGACGAACTGCTGCAGCACGCCCGTCGACTGCTTGGTTTCGGGGTGCACGCGGTTGACGCCCGCGATGGTGAAGACGTCGCCGGCCTTCAGGCCGCCCGTGCCGGTGTTCACCGCCAGGGACGCGCCGGTCTGCCCGGCGCCGTTGACCAGGTAGCCCGCGCCGGCGCCCCTCACGTGCGACGGCCACAGGGTGTTCTCCATGAAATCGAACCCGGCAGTCCGGCCCATGAAGCCCTCGCGGTTCTGCTTGCTGATCGTGCCCTTGTCGTTGAACAGGCCCTTCAGGGCGTCGACCAGGTCGACGTTGTCCTGGGTGTTCAGGTTGCAGGTGCGGCCGTTCAGCGGCGCCAGGTTGTCCACCAGGATCTTCCGGCCCTGCAGGACTTTGGCGAAGCTCGCCGGCTGGCCGGTGTTGGTCACCTGGTTGTAGACGTCCTTGTACATGCTCATGGCGTCGGCCTCGATGTTCGCCGCCAGCACGCTCATGGCGGGCTCGATCACCCGCTCCGAGAAGTCGTCCAGGCTCATGGTCAGGTCGACGCTGGTGAAGTTCAGGTCGACGCCCTTCTGGGTCTGCACCTTCAGGTCCACTGAGCTCTCGATGGTGTCCTGGGCGGCAAGGTTCGCTCCCGTCCGCACGGTGTACTGGTTGGGCAGGCGCACCTTCAGGGTATCGCCCACCTTGGCGCCCTGGCGGGCGAAGCTGTCGTCGTATTCGCGCGTGATAGTGCCCACGAAGTTCAGCTTCTGGTGCAGCACGCGAAGCGCCTCCCGCGTCACCGCGGTGGCGGTCAGGATGGTGTTGGGCATCCGTCTTCCTTTGATGATGTTGATGTGGAGCCGCGCAGAAGCTCCCGAGGCGCGAGGCTCGCGCGTGCTCGGGCGCAGCCCGTCAGGGCGGCGGCAGGTGTCGACCGGTTAGGCCGTCATCGTCCCGGTTGCGGTGACCCATCGGGAAGAGCGGTCGGGCTCGGTCCTTGTCTACTTGATGGTCATCGGGTCCCTGACGCGCCGCGCAGGACCAAGGCCGATGCTTTCGCTCACCTCGACCTTCAGTCGTTCACGGCCCTCGATGCGCCAGCGCGCCGACAGCCCGATGGGGTCATAGGCCACGAACCGCTTCGGACCGCACGAGATGCATTCGCCCCCCGCGTCCCGCAGCTCGACCGCATAGTTCCTCTTGTCGGCGCCAGCTTCGTATCTGACGTGGTCGCAGGTTCCGTTGCAGGTCTGCGTGATGGAGCCTGCGTCGTGCAGCAGCTTCATCTGCCGCACGCCGTGCCGACTCAACGCCGGCCGTCTGCGACCACTTCCACAGTCGAGCCGAACTGATTGGAGAAGTAAGCGAGCGTGTAGAAGCCGCCGACGAGCAGGGCGGCGCCGATGAGTATTCCGACCGCGAACGACTGCCAGCCTCCCAGCTCATTCCGCATGGCCAGCCCTCCAAGCGAGGACAAGCTTAGGACCGCCGGCGAGCGTCCAGACGCCCAGCTTCTGCTCATCGTTCGAGTACCGGTTGCGGCAGAGAATGCAGAGGCCTGCAGAGTTGAGGACGCGCACGGCGTGCCGCCCATGAAGCTCTTCCTTGAGGACGAGGTCGTCGCAAGTGTCTTGGCATCTGGTCTTCAGGGCCCCCAAGCCCGAGACCTCGACGGCCGCCCCGCCGCTCCGCGACACGCTCGCGCCGCTGACGACGAGCTCGTTCATCGCCGCAGGCTCCGGCCTAGAGGCCTCGGACCCGAGCCGCAGGATGGCGGACCACGAAGAAGACGAGCGGGGTCGCCACGACGCCGACCGCGACGCCCAACAGAAGCTGCGGAAGCTTGAACATCGCGCCTCGTCTATTCCCAATCGCCGAAGAAGGAACGGCTTTCCTGCTTCACGCCGAGGGGGCGACCCGCGATCACGAAACGCTCGGGGAAGAGACCGTCCTGGTAGCGGTTCTCGAGGCCAGGCTCGAGGCGGATGGCTCGCCCCTCCGCGTCCACGACGCGGATCGTCAGGCCCGTCTCGCCGGGCACGCCGCCGCCGACCCGTAGGTCGTCGCACGCGTCCCTGCAGGCCTGCGTGAGCTCGCCGCCGTCGGTATTCCACACCTGGACGCGGCGCCCTCCGCTGGCCGTTACGTCCTGCCCGTTCACGACCACCTGGAAGTCGGGCGTCAAGCCGCTGCGCATCCAGAACCATCCGCCCAGAGCGACGGCCCAGAACACGACGCCGGTTACGAGTCCGATGCTCAGGCCCCTACGAAACGTGCGCTGGGGTTTGCGCGCGCTCTCCCCAGACGTGGTCATCGCTCAGCCTCTGCACGCACGCGCACACGATTGCCGGCGGCGTTGAACAGCCGCGCGCTGTCGGCCACGAGGGACCCCGTGAGCTCATCGCAACGCCCGCGACACTGTTGCGTCAGCGTTTCCCCCCAACTGGCGTGAACCACCCGAACCGCGCCGGCCGCGGAAGCTGCGGCGCCTGAGGGTCGCGGTTCGTGCGACAGCTCGCTGATCCAATGACTCGGCCACGCGATGACGAGGATGAGCAGGACTGGGAGCATCACCAACCCAAGGGCTAGGCCCAGCGTCAAACCGCCGATGAAGCGCACGAATCCCACGCCCTCTCCGCTCGCGACCACGAACATATCCGGAACATACTCCGGTCGCACGGTCAAGCTGCTACCGTGATCGCCCCCGCGGCGCGGTCTGCAGATCCCGCAGGTCAACCGGCCGCCCCTCGGCGGCCGCGCGGAAACCCACCTCGTTGTTGTGCAGGTCCATCTCGGCAGAGGCCAGGATCTCGCGCAGGTTCCGGGGGCGCTCGTTGGTGGGGACGCCCACGCCCGAGGCCGCATAGTTCACCCCATGCTGCGCACCTCGAGCGATCTCGCCTACGACGCCGCCCAGACGCGCCCACCCCGTGCCCACCTCCAAGGCCGCCTGCCGCGCACCCTGGCCGTGCCGCAGCGCGTCGACAGCATTGTCTTCGCCGGGGAGGCGCAGGGCCCCCTCCTTCCGAATCTCGTCCAACCGCTTCACCTTGGCTGGCAGATTCCACCACTGCCTCGGCGCGGGCCGGTCCAAGTCGAACGCCCCACGGAGCGCTCGCGTGTTCGCGGCGATGAGCGCGTCCGCCTGCGCTCGAAGATCACCTGTCTTCGACGTCATCACCGCCCCTTCGCCATCTGTTCGTTGCGCCGGCGCATCCATTCCTTGGTGCCCAGCTCGTCCCGCACGCCCCCGCCGGTCGCCAGGCCGGCGACCGAAACGGCTGGCCGCACGCTCTGCGCCCGCGCGGCCAGCTCCTCCTGGCCCGCCTGATCGGCGCGCCAGGCTTTGTGCAGCAGCTTCCACAGGCGCGGATCGGCCGTCTCGGCCAGCTCCTCCAGCGTCACGCCGAAGGCCTGGGCGTACTCCACCAGCTTCGCGGCCGTCTCCGGGGACCACCCTTCGATCTCCTGCGACAGCTTGCGTCCGGTTTCGGCCATCCGCTCCGCCGCCTCTCTCGCCCGGCGCAGCTCGTCCTGCCGCTCGGCGTGCGACAGCGCCTGCGCAAAGTCGTCGCGAAGCCGCTGGGTGTCCTGATACGCCTCCCACAGGTCGTGAGCGCGTTCCGGTTCGCCGTCGGCGAGCGCCCGCCAGTCGACCCCTTCGAACGCCTCCAGCTGCCGCTCCAGCGCCGCCAGCGTCGCCCGGTCGGCGGACGCACCCTGCCAGGCGCCCCGCTCCGCCTCCAGCGCCCGGCGCTGCTCGGCCAGTTCCTGGGTCTTGCGGGTATAATCGGCCTGCCGCAGGAACGCGCCTTTCAGCGCGCCGGGCAGC
>NZ_JAPSKZ010000072.1 GCF_031181185.1 Phenylobacterium sp.
GGCGAGGCCTACCGCCGCCTCTCGGTCGCCCTCGATTTCGGCAGCTTCGAGCGGATGCTGGGCGACTTCGAGACGTGCCGAGCCGAGCTCTCCGCCTTCTTCGACCGCAACGGCGGCCTGGACGGCGCCAAGGCCTGGGCCTGGCGTTCGGTGGACGTGTTGCGCGGGGTGACGCCAGACGAGATCGCCCGCGAGGCCATGTCGCCGCCGCACTTCGACGCCGAGCTCTACCGGCGGGCCGCACGCGCGCTGGATGGCGGCACGGACACGGACGTGAAGCGCGCCGGCAAGATCGCCGAGATCGTTCAAGATGAGGCCGAGCGCCTGGACCGGGCGCTGTCGCTGTTCTTCACCAAAGAAGGCGACGCCGCCACTTGGGTGGCCAAGAGCAAGCGCATCTCGGCCGATCCGACGCTGCAGGGCCTGCTCCTGGCCGAGCAGGCGCGGCTGGCGGCGGCGCGGGACCGCTGCCGCGGCGCGGCCGTGGCCCTCGACACCGAGGACGCGCTGACCCTCGCCAATGCCTACCTGCAGACCTACGCCATCGAGAAGCGGTTCGCCGGCGCCCTGGACTTCGCCGACCTGATCGAGAAGACCGGCGACCTGCTCACCCGGCGCCAGGCGGCCGCCTGGGTGCTGTTCAAGCTGGATGGCGGCATCGACCACATCCTGCTGGACGAGGCCCAGGACACCGCCCCCGAACAGTGGGAGATCATCGACCAGCTGACCGGCGAGTTCTTCGCCGGCGCCGGCGCGCGGCGGCAGGATTCCCGGCGCGGGCTGTTCGTCGTCGGCGACGAGAAGCAGTCGATTTATTCGTTCCAAGGCGCCCAGCCCGAGCAGCTGCTGCGCAAGTACGAGTTCCACCGCGACCGGGCGACGGGCGCCGGGTTCGAACTTCGACGGGTGGACCTTCTGACCTCATGGCGCTCGACGCCCGAGGTGCTCCGGTTCGTGGACGCGGTGTTCGCCCCGGCCGAACTCGCCAACGCCATCCAGCCGCGCGTGAACTTCGAAGCCGTGGCCCACCGGCCCGTACGCACGGTCGACAGGGGCTGCATCGACGTCTGGGACCTGGTCGAGGAGCCCGAGGGCGAGGACCGCGAGGCCTGGGACGCGCCGCTGGACGTGGAGCGCGAGGACAGCGCCAACCGCAAGCTCGCCCGCCGCATCGCCGCCGAGATCCGGACCCTCATCGACCGGGGCGAAGCCGTCTGGGACAAGGACGAGAAGCGCTGGCGGCCAGCGCACGCGGGCGACGTCCTGATCCTGGTGCGTCGCCGCAAGCTGCTGTTCGAGGAGATCCTCCGGGCGCTGAAGCGCGAGGGGCTGCCAGTCGCCGGCGCCGACCGGCTGGCGTTGTCGGGCCACATCGCCTTCGATGACCTGCTGGCGCTCGCGCGTTTTGCGCTCTTCCCCGCCGACGAACTGACCCTCGCCGCGCTCCTGAAGAGCCCGTTCTGCGGCCTGGACGACGAGGCGCTCTACCGACTGGCCCGCAGGCGCGAAGGAGGCCTCTGGGCCGAACTGCAGCGGCGGGCCGACGAGGACCCGCTCTGGTCTGCGGCGCATGGGTTCCTGCGCGACGTGCTGGCGCTCGCGCGCGAGGCCTCGCCGTTCGAGTTCTACTCCGGCCTGCTGGGCCGCGCCGGGAGCGACGGCGCCTCGATGCGACGGCGGCTGCTGACGCGTCTCGGCGCCGAGGCCGAGGACGCCATCGACGAGTTCATGAACCAGGTGCTGGCCGCCGAAGCGCGCGGGGTCCACGACCTGGAGCGCCTCTGCGCCGAGCTCGCGGGCCTCGACATCGTCGTCAAGCGCGAGATGGAGGCCGCCCAGCGCGAGGTGCGGGTGATGACCGCCCACGGCGCCAAGGGACTGGAGGCGCCGATCGTCATCCTGCCTGAGACGACGGTCACGCAGGGGGCGCGCGGTTCGTCGCTCCTGAAAGCCGGGCGCACCGGCGACGAAGGCTTCCTCTGGTGCGGCGCGGCGTCCCGCGACTGCCCGGCGACGGCGGCGGCTCGGGCCGAGCGCGCCCGGCGCGAGAGCGACGAAGGCTACCGCCTGCTTTACGTCGCCCTGACCCGCGCCCGTGACCGGCTGATCCTCTGTGGCCGCAAGCCCGGCCGCGGCCAGGCGCCGTGGTGGCAGGCGCTCGAGGCGGCGTTGGCGCACCCCGACGTCGCGCCCCACGTGCGCGAGCTCGACACGCCGTACGGCCGCGTGCGCCGGTTCGGCGACGATCCCAATACGCTGGGGGCCGCCGCCCAGGTGGCGGAGCCTACGACGGAGGTTCCCCGCTGGGCCGGCGTGCGTCCGCCGGCGGAGGCCTTCGCGCGCTACGCCTCTCCATCCGACCTGGGCGAAGGCGCCCGCGCCCCTGCGCCCTCGCCGCTGGCGACGGCCGGAGGCCTGGGTCGCTTCCGGCGCGGCGACCTGATCCACCGCCTGCTGCAACTCCTGCCCGATCTGCCATCCGGGGAGCGGCCCGGGGGCGCGCGGGCCCTCCTGGCCCGCGAACCCGACCTCTCGGAGGCGCAGCGGCAGGAGATGGCCGCCGCGGCCCTGGCCGTGCTGGACGATCCACGGTTCGCCGAGGTGTTCGGGCCGGGCTCGCGGCCGGAGGTGGCCGTCGCCGGGACGGCCGCGGCTCTGCCCGCGGGCCTGAAGATCTCCGGCCGCATCGACCGGCTGGTGGTGCTGCGCGACCGGGTGCTGGTGGCCGACTTCAAGACCAACCGTCCCTCGCCCGACCGCATCGAGGATGCCGACCCCGCCTACCTGCGCCAGATGGCGCTCTATGCGGCGGTGCTGGGCGAGGTGTTCCCCGGCCGGCGGATCGAGGCCGCGCTCATCTGGACCGACGGTCCGAAGCTGATGCCCGTTCCAGAAAACCTGATGGTCCAAACTCTTGCCGAGCTGCGCCGTGCCGGTTGATACCGTGGAAGCCTCCGCCTACATCGGCGGATCAGAGACGTGCCGGGCGGCGTTCAGCCGGGAGCCGCGCACGAGAGGAGTTTTCCTATGAGCACCGTCAAGGTGACTGACGAATCCTTCGAGACCGACGTCCTGCAGGCCGAGCGGCCGGTCCTGGTCGACTTCTGGGCGGAGTGGTGCGGCCCCTGCAAGCAGATCGCGCCCGCCCTGGAGCAGCTGTCGGACGAACTGGGCGACAAGGTCACGATCGCCAAGCTGAACATCGAAGAGAGCCCGACCACGCCCTCCCGCTACGGCGTGCGCGGCATCCCCACCATGATGCTGTTCAAGGGCGGCCAGATGGCCTCGATGAAGGTGGGCGCCATGCCCAAGCAGAAGATCCTGGAGTGGCTGACCGAGGCCGGCGTCGCCGCCTAAGGCCAGTCCTCAGACCGGGTTTTCAGGGCCGCCTTCGGGCGGCCCTTCTCGTTTCGGGCGCCGCCGGAGCATGGCCCAGCGCACGACGCGGGTGGCGACCAGGAAGCCGATGACCCAGCCGATCAGCACCACGTCCGTCCGGCCGAACAGCTCGATCAGCCCCCATAGGATCACCAGCGCCACGGCGAGGGTGATCAGGTAGTGCCGCGGCAGCGCGAAGCGGAGGCTGTAGGGCTTGGCGGGCATCAGCTGGGCCAGGTTTCGGGGCTCATCGCCAGCACCTCGCCGGCGAAGTGCAGGCCGCCGCAGACCAGCACATGCGGCGCGGGGCCGTCGACGGCCAGCGCCCGGCGCACGGCGTCCTCGACGCTCGGCGACATCTCGGCCGGCAGGCCCACGTTCACCGCGGCGACCGCGATGTCCTCGGCCGTGGCCGCCTGCGGCGAATCGAAGGTCGTGGCGATCACGCGGGGCCGCATCTCGGCGAAGGGACGGAAGAAGCCCTCGGCGTCCTTGCGGGCGAACATACCGGTGACCAGCGTGAGCGGGCGCGGGTCCCGATCGACGATGCGCGAAGCGGCCTCGGCAAGCGCCCGTCCCGCATGGGGATTATGGCCGCCATCGAGCCAGAGGTCGGAGCCACGCGCCCTTGCGAGCTCGGCCAGGGGGCCTGCCGTCAGCCGCTGCATCCGCGCCGGCCATACGGCCGAGGCGACGCCCCGGCCCAGCACCTCGTCCGACAGCCCACGGTCGAAAGTCAGCGCTGCGGCGACGGCCAGGCCGGCGTTCTCGAACTGGTAGCCGCCGAACAGGCTGGGCGGCGGCAGGTCCAGCAGGCGGTCGGGCATCTGCACGAGCAGGCGGCCGCGCTCCTCCCAGGCGTCGAAGTCGGCCCCCATCTGTAGGATCGGCGCCATGCGATCGTCCGCCTCGCGCGTGATCATCTCCAGCGCCTCTTCCATCTGGCGGGCGACGACCACCGGCCGGCCGGGCTTGATGATGCCCGCCTTCTCCCAGGCGATCTTGGGTAGGCCTGGCCCCAGCATTTCCAGATGGTCGTAATCGACGGGCGTGATCACGCTGACCGCCGGGGCGTCGAAGACGTTGGTGGCGTCGAACCGCCCGCCAAGGCCCACCTCGACCACGCAAAGGTCGGCCGGCGTCTCGGCGAAAGCCAGCAGCGCCAGGACCGTGGTGATCTCGAAGAAGCTGATGTCGCCGCCCGCGTTCGCGGCCTCAACGCGGTCGGTAAGCGCCAGCAGCTGTTCGTCGGAGATCAGCTGGCCGGCGAGCCGGATGCGTTCGGCGAAGCGCACCAGGTGGGGCGAGGTCAGAGCATGGACCCTGAGCCCGGCCGCCTCGCCGATGGCGCGCAGATAGGCGACGGTCGAGCCCTTGCCGTTGGTGCCGGCGACGTGGATGACAGGCGGCAGCTTCTTCTCGGGGTTGCCGAGCGCCGCCAGCAGCCGCTCGACGCGGCCGGTGGTCAGATCGATCAGGGTCGGATGGTTGGCGCGCAGCCGCTGGATCACCGCGTCCGAGGCGCGGATCGGGTCGAAGCCGGGATCGGACTTCAAATCAGGCGGCGGAAAGGCGCTCACGCCCCATCATAAGCGTCTTCAGGATCGAACTCAGCACATCCGGAAGCTCGGAACGGGGAACCACCTGATCGATCATGCCGCGCTCGACGAGGAATTCCGATTTCTGGAAGCCCGGCGGAAGGGTTTCGCGGATGGTCTGTTCGATCACGCGGCGGCCCGAGAAGCCGATGGTGGCGTTGGGCTCGGCCAGATGCACGTCGCCCAGCATGGCGTAGGAGGCGAGCACGCCGCCGGTTGTCGGGTCGGTCAGCACCACGACGTAAGGCAGGCCCGCGGCCTTGACCTCGTTCAGCGCCAGCGTGGTGCGCGCCATCTGCATCAGCGACAGCGTGCCTTCCTGCATCCGCGCGCCGCCCGAGGCGGTGAAGATCACCAGCGGGACCTCCCGCTTCACGGCTTCCTTGGCCGCGGCGATGAACGCCTCGCCCGCGCCCATGCCCAGCGAGCCGCCCATGAAATGGAAGTCCTGGACCATCACCACGGCGGGCTGGCCGCGCACATGGCCGTAGGCCACCGCGATCGAGTCCTGCTCGCCGGTCGCCTTGCGGGCCGCCTTCAGACGGTCGGGATAGGAGCGGTCGTCCGGGAACTTGTGCGGGTCCTCGACCACGGCGGGCCAGTCGATCTTCTCGAACTGGCCTTCGTCGAAGGTGATCGCCAGGCGCGCCGCGGCGCCGATGCGCATGTGGTGGCCGGACGGGGTGACCCACAGGGCGGCCTCGAGGTCGGGCCGGTAGATCATCTCGCCCGTCTCTGGGCATTTCACCCAGAGGTTCTCGGGCGTCTCGCGCTTGGCGAAGTTGCGCACGCCGGGCGCGATGCGGGACAGCCAGCCGCGGCGCTCCCGCTGGGCGGCCGGACGGCCGGGCTTGTCGTTACGCTGATCAGCCATCGCCATGGTTTTCAGACCGCCGTTTGGCTCGTTCGCGCGAAGCGAACAGCCTTAGCAAGAGATTCGACTTTGGAAAGAACTCGCGCGGTCACGTCTTCGTTCATGTCCACTGCTTCGGCGACTTCGTCCACAAGAGCGGAACCGACCACGACCGCATCGGCGACCTTGGCTACGGCCGCAGCCCTTTCCGAAGTCTTGATGCCGAACCCAACGGCGACCGGCAGGCCCGAGGCCTTGCGCACGCGCTCGACGTGGGGCGCGACCGCCGCCGCGTCGGCCTCCTTAACCCCCGTCACGCCCGCCACCGAGACGTAATAGACGAACCCCGAGGTGCGCCGGACCACCACCTGCAGCCGGGCGTCGTCGGTCGTCGGCGTCGCCAGCCGGATCAGCGAGAGACCGGCGGAATCCAGGGCGTCCGCCAGCGGATCGGCCTCTTCCGGGGGGCAGTCGACGATGATCAGCCCGTCGACGCCGGCCTCGCCCGCGTCTCGCGCGAAGGCGTCCAGGCCCCAGGTCACCAGCGGGTTCATGTAGCCCATCAGGATCAGCGGCGTGGTCTGGTCGCCCTGCCGGAAGGCGCGGACTAGGTCGAGCGTGCCCGCGAGCGTCATGCCCTTGGAGAGCGCGCGGCCGGCGGCGCGCTGGATCGGCGGGCCCTCCGCCATCGGGTCGGAGAACGGGAAGCCCAGCTCGATGATGTCGGCGCCTGCGGCGGGCAAGCCCTTAAGGATCGCAAGCGCGGTGTCCCGATCCGGGTCGCCGGCCATGACGTAGGGCACGAAGGCCGCCCGGCCCTCTCGCTTCAGCTCCGCGAAGCGGGCGTCGATACGGGCTTTCGTCAAATCTGGCGTCCCAGATGCGCCGCGACGGTGTTGACGTCCTTGTCGCCGCGGCCGGAGAGGTTGAGCACCACCAAGCCGTCCCTGCCGACGTCCCTGGCGATGTCGCCGACGCGGGCGAGCGCATGGCTGCTCTCGATGGCCGGCAGGATGCCCTCCAGCTTGGAGAGCAGCATGAAGGCGTCCAGCGCCTCGCTGTCCGTGGCCGTCAGGTATGTCGCGCGGCCGACGTCGTGCAGCCAGGCGTGCTCGGGTCCGATGCCAGGATAATCAAGGCCGGCGGATATGGAGTGCGCTTCTTCGATTTGGCCGACCTTGTCCTGCAGCAGGTAGGTCATGTTCCCGTGCAGCACGCCCGGGCGGCCGCCGTTGATCGCCGCGGCGTGGCGGCCGCTCTCGATCCCCTCGCCCGCCGCTTCGACCCCGAAGATCTTCACCGAGGCGTCGTTCAGGAACGGGTGGAACAGGCCGATGGCGTTCGAGCCGCCGCCGACGCAGGCCACGACCGCGTCGGGCAGACGGCCTTCCAGCTCCATCACCTGTTCGCGCACCTCGCGGCCGATGATCGCCTGGAAATCGCGGACCATGGCCGGGTAGGGGTGCATGCCGGCCGCGGAGCCGATCAGGTAGTAGGTGTCGTGGACGTTGGTGACCCAGTCCCGGAGCGCCTCGTTCATGGCGTCCTTGAGCGTCGCCGAACCCGAGGTCACCGGCCGGACTTCGGCGCCCAGCAGGTTCATGCGGAAGACGTTGGGCTTCTGCCGCTCGACGTCGACCGCGCCCATGTAGACCACGCAGGGCAGACCGAAGCGGGCGCAGACGGTGGCGGTCGCCACGCCGTGCTGGCCGGCGCCGGTCTCGGCGATGATCCGGGTCTTACCCATCCGCATGGCCAGCAGGATCTGGCCGACGCAGTTGTTGATCTTGTGGGAGCCGGTGTGGTTCAGCTCCTCCCGCTTCAGATAGATCTTCGCGCCGCCGAAATGCTCGGTCAGGCGGGCGGCGAAATAGAGCGGCGAGGGCCGGCCCACATAGTGGGTGAGATAACCGGAAAGCTCGGCCTGAAACCCAGCGTCCGCCTTGGCCGCCGCATAGGCCGCGTCCAGTTCGTGGACCAGCGGCATCAGGGTTTCGGGTACGTACTGACCGCCGTAGTCGCCGAACCGACCCCGGGCGTCCGGGTAGGCGGTGTAGTCGTTTGGGCGGGACGTCGCGTTCAAAACCAGGCTCTTAGGCGCGGCGGACGGCGTCGAGAAACGCCTGGATCAAGGCCGGGTCCTTTAGTCCGGGACCGCGCTCCACGCCAGAGGAAACGTCCACCAGGGGCGCGCCCGAGACCCCGATCGCCTCGCCGACGTTCCAGGGATTGAGGCCGCCGGCCAGGAACCATGGGCGCTGAAAACGCCGGCCCTCCAGCAGGGTCCAGTCGAACGTCACGCCCAGCCCGCCCGGCCGGTCGGCGTCCTTCGGCGGCTTGGTCTCGAACATCAGGTGCTCGACCAACGGCTCATAGGCCTGGGCTGCGGCGATGTCGGCAGGCTCGGACACCGGTAGCACCTTGATCACGCCACGTCCCGAGCGCTGGGCGATCTCGCGCACGCGCGCCGGGCTCTCCTTCCCGTGCAGCTGGATCAGGTCGGGCGCGAGACCCGCCACGATGGCGTCCAGCTCGCTGTCGGATGGATCGACCGTGACCGCCACGGCCTTGGCCCCGCGAGCCCGGATCGGCGGCGCCAGCCGGCCGGCCGCCTCCGGGGCGATGTTGCGGGGGCTGTTCGCGAAGAACATGAAGCCCAAGAACGCCGCGCCGCCGTCGAGCGCGGCGCCGACCGCTTCGGGGGTCGAAACCCCGCAGATCTTCGCCTTCGCCGCCATGCGTGCGGAATAGTGGCCGCACAGGCCCGCGGCAAGCGCTGCCGCCGGAACAGGCTCGGTCTTCAACGGGTTGTTCCGGCCAGCCCTGGAGAACTGACATGCGCTATCCGACCACCAATGGAAACCTCGGCCGAATGGCCACCGGCGCCGCGCTCGGCTTCGTGGCGGGCCTTGCGATCCCTCATGCGCGCAAGGCGGTGATGCAGGGCCCGTCCCTGATGGCCGGCGACTGGGTAGACGCCCTGAAGGCCGAGCACCGGCTTGTCGAGAAGACCTTCCAGATGCTGCTGGCCACGTCGAAGGACGAGCCGATGAAGCGCCAGATGCTGCTGACCAAGATCGCCTATGCGCTGACCAAGCATGCGATCGAGGAGGAGAACGTGATCTATCCGGCGCTGATGGAGAATGGCCGCGAGGATCAGGCGCGCCACCTGGTGGAAGACCACGGCGACGTGAAGACGTTCATCTACGAGCTGCGGCGCATGCCCACCGAAGACCCGCGCTGGATCGACACGGCGCGGGAGTTCTTCACGGACCTGCAAGAGCACGTTCGTGAGGAGGAGGAGGACATCTTCCCGACGTTCCGTGAAGCGTTGCCGGAGGACGAGAACGCCCGGCTGACTCGGATGATGAACTGGGAAGGCTTCAAGGTGGCTTGAGGCGAGCGCCTCGAGCCCTCCCGGACAGCCGCGGAAGCGGCTGATCCGGGACCCGCACGCTAGCTCCGCGACTTCAGCAGGTCGCGGATTTCCATCAGCAGCGCCTCCTGGGGCGTCGGCGCGGCCGGCGGCTCCTCGGCCGCCTTGCGACGCAGGCTGTTCACCGCCTTCACCACCAGGAAGATCACGAAGGCGACGATCAGGAAGGTGATGCAGGCGTTGATGAAAGCGCCGTATTGGACGGCGACCCCATCGGCCGCCGGCGTGGCCGGGTTGTCCGGCTTGAGCACCAGCTGAAGCTGCGAGAAATCGACGCCCGACAACAGCAGCCCGATCGGCGGCATGAGAACGTTGTCGACGAGGCTTTTGACGATGTCGCTGAAGGCTGCGCCGACGATCACGCCGACCGCGAGGTCGACGACGTTGCCGCGCGCGATGAACTCGCGAAACTCCGAGACCATGCCCATGCGAGCCGCCTCCGTCGGGTGGTTCAGGATTCGTCGACGGCGTTCAGCCGCTCGCGAAGCTCCTTGCCGCTCTTGAAGAAGGGCACGTGCTTGGCGCGGACGTCCACCGGTTCGCCGGTGCGCGGGTTGCGGCCGGCGCGGGCGTCACGAGAGCGGACCGACAGGGCGCCAAAGCCGCGCAGTTCGACGCGGCCGCCGTCCTCGAGGGCTTCGATCATCCGCTCCAGGATCACGCCCACCACCCGCTCGATGTCGCGCTGGGTGAGGTGCGGGTTCTCTTCGGCGAGTTTCGCGATCAGCTCTGACTTGATCATGAGGCCCCTCGAACCGGCGCGACCATGGGCGACTCTCTAGCGCGGTTCAAGGCGGAAATAGGGTTAAGCCTGCCTACGGCCAAGCTTGATTTCCCTGCGGCCAAGAAAAAGGCCCCGCCCGGCGGACCGGACGGGGCCTCCATCAAAAGAGGCTCGAAAGGCTGAGCCCTATTCCTTCTGGGCCTTCTCGCGCAGAGCCGCGCCCAGGATGTCGCCGAGCGAGGCCCCCGAGTCGGACGAGCCGAACTGCTCGATGGCTTCTTTCTCTTCGGCCATTTCCAGCGCCTTGATCGACAGCGAGACGCGGCGGGCGGCCTTGTCCACGTTGGTGATCTGAGCGTCGACGCGGTCACCCACGGCGAAGCGCTCGGGGCGCTGGTCGGCGCGGTCGCGGCTCAGGTCCGACTTGCGGATGAAGGCGGTCATCGGCGCGTCATCCTCGCCGAACTTCACCTCGATGCCGCCCGAGGTGACCTCGGTGACGGTGCAGGTGACGGTCTGGCCCTTGCGGAAGCTGTCGCCCTGCATCGGGTCGCCGGCGAGCTGCTTGATGCCGAGCGAGATGCGTTCCTTCTCGACGTCGACATCCAGGACGCGCGCCTTGACGACGTCGCCCTTGTTGTAGCGCGCCATGGCTTCTTCGCCGGACACGGCCCAGTCGAGGTCCGACAGGTGCACCATGCCGTCGATGTCGTTGTCCAGACCGATGAAGAGGCCGAACTCGGTGGCGTTCTTGACCTCGCCTTCCACGGTCGAGCCGATCGGGTGGGCCTCCAGGAAGGCCTCCCACGGATTGGCCATGGCCTGCTTCAGGCCCAGCGACACGCGGCGCTTGGACGGATCCACGTCGAGGACGACGACCTCCACTTCCTGAGAGGTCGACACGATCTTGCCGGGGTGGACGTTCTTCTTGGTCCACGACATTTCCGACACGTGCACCAGGCCCTCGACGCCCGGCTCCAGCTCCACGAAGGCGCCGTAGTCGGTGATGTTGGTGATGCGGCCGGTGAACTTCGCGCCGACCGGGTACTTGGCCTCCACGCCGTCCCACGGGTCGGACTGCAGTTGCTTCATGCCGAGCGAGATGCGCTGCGTCTCAGGGTTGATCTTGACGATCTGCACCTTGACCGTGTCGCCCACCGCCAGGACCTGGCTCGGGTGGTTGACGCGCTTCCAGCTCATGTCGGTGACGTGCAGCAGGCCGTCGATGCCGCCCAGGTCCACGAACGCGCCGTAGTCGGTGATGTTCTTGACCACGCCTTCGCGGACTTCGCCCTCTTGCAGCTGGCTAACCAGCTCGGTGCGCTGCTCGGCGCGGGCTTCTTCCAGGATGGCGCGGCGCGAGACCACGATGTTGCCGCGCGGACGGTCCATCTTCAGGATCGCGAACGGCTGCTCGCGGCCCATCAGCGGACCGACGTCGCGCACCGGACGGATGTCCACCTGCGAGCCCGGCAGGAACGCCGAGGCGCCGCCCAGGTCGACGGTGAAGCCGCCTTTCACGCGGCCGACGATCACGCCCATGACGGGCTCGTTGCGCTCGTAGACGGCTTCCAGGCGCGTCCAGGCTTCCTCGCGGCGGGCCTTTTCACGGCTGATGACGGCCTCGCCCAGGGCGTTCTCGACGCGCTCCAGGAACACCTCGACGGTGTCGCCGGTCTTCAGCGCGGGCTTGTCCTCGCCCGGCTGGCTGAATTCCTTCAGGGCCACGCGGCCCTCGGTCTTCAGACCGACGTCGATGATCGCGAAGTCCTTCTCGATGCCAACGACGGTGCCGCGCACCACCTGGCCTTCCATGATGTCACGCCCGCCGAAGGACTCGTCGAGCAGGGCGGAGAAGTCGTCGCGCGAGGGGTTGAGGCTTAGATCGTCAGCCATGGGATCTTTCGTGTTCAAATGGCGTGGGACCCGATGACCTTGTGGGTCGGTCGGAGTCGTGGCGCCGGGTTAAGGGATGTGATCGCCCGCGGCCGTCTCAGAGGGTAAGGCGCGGGTGGATTTGCCTTAGCTGGAAAAGCTCTGGGCTTCCCAGCGGGCGCGCGCCGCCTCGACGATGCGGCGGGCCGCATCGAAGGCGCGGTCTATACTCAAATCGGACGTATCCAGCAAGACCGCGTCCTCGGCCTGCCGCATGGGAGCCGTATCGCGGCCGCCGTCGCGGGCGTCGCGCTTGCGGATGTCGGCGAGGATGTCCTCGAACGCCACGTCCTCGCCCTGGCCCTTCAGCTGCTTCCAGCGCCGCTCGGCCCGGACCTCGGGGGTGGCGGTCACGAACAGCTTGGCCGGCGCGCCCGGAGCGATCACCGTGCCGATGTCGCGGCCGTCCAGCACGGCGCCGCCGGGCTGGGCGGCGAACGCCCGCTGGAAAGCGAGCAGCGCCTCGCGCACGCCCGTGTGCACGGCGACGCGGCTCGCCGCCTCGCCCGCGCCGCGGGTGCGGAAGACCGGATCCTCCAGCTGCTCGGCCCGCAGCGCCCGCGCCACCTCGGCCGCGGCCGCCGGATCATCGGGGTCGCGACCGGCGCGCTCGGTCAGCACGCCCACGGCGCGATACAGAAGACCGGTGTCCAGCACCGGCAGGCTGTACAGCCCGCCCAGCCGTGTGGCGATCGTGCCCTTGCCCGAGGCGGCGGGGCCGTCGACGGCGATGACGAAGCCCGTCATGCCGGCTGCAGCCCATCCTCGGCGATCTCGGCGCCCAGCCCACGCATCAGCGCGACGAAGCCGGGGAAACTGGTGGCGATCATGCCGGGCTCGTCGACGGTCACCGGCTCCTCGGTGGCCATGCCGAGCACGAGGTGGGACATGGCGATGCGGTGATCGCCGTGGGTCGTCACTCGGCCGCCGCCACGGACCTTGCCCCCGCCGCCGGTGACGATCAGGCCCTCGGGCTCCTCCTCCACCTCGACGCCGCAGGAGGCGAGCCCCGCGGCCATGAGCGCGATCCGGTCGCTCTCCTTGACGCGCATCTCGCCGATGCCCCGCATGACGGTGCGGCCCGTCGCGAAGGCCGCCGCGACGGCAAGGATCGGGTACTCGTCGATCATCGAGGGCGCGCGCTCGGGCGGAACTTCGACGCCCTCGAGCTCGGAATGGCGCGCGGTGACGTCGCCCACCGTCTCGCCGCCCTCGTCGCGGACGTTGGTCACCGACAGGTCCGCGCCCATTTCGCCCAGGGTGTCCAGCAGTCCGATCCGGGCGGGATTGAGCAGCATGCCCTCGACGGTCACCGCCGAGCCGGCCGTGATCAGCGCCGCCACGATCGGGAAGGCGGCCGACGAGGGGTCCCCCGGCACATGCACGCGGATGCCCTTCAGCGCCTGACCGCCGGCCAGGACGATCCGGCGTCCCGAGCCTTCCTCGCGGACTTCGATCTCGGCGCCGAAGCCGCGCAGCATGCGCTCGGTATGATCCCGGGTGGCCTCGGGCTCGATCACCTCACAGCCCTGGCCGTTCAACCCGGCCAGCAGCACGGCCGACTTCACCTGGGCCGACGGCTCCGGGAGGCGATAGGCGATGGGCTTCAAGTTCCCGCCCTTCAGCGTCAGGGGCAGGCGCCCGCCGCTGCGGCAGATCCAGCTCGCGCCCATTTCGCCCAGGGGCTTGAGCACACGATTCATCGGCCGGCTGCGCAGCGACCCGTCGCCCGTGAAGGTCGAGGCGATGTCGAAGCCCGCCGCCGCGCCCATGATCAGGCGCACGCCGGTGCCGGCGTTGCCGCAGTCGACCACGTCGCCGGGCTCGGCGAAGCCGCCGCGGCCTTCAACGCGCCAATGCCCCTCGCCCAAGCGTTGGACGCCGGCGCCAAAGGACTGCATCGCCGCGGCCGTGCGCCGGACGTCGTCGCCTTCGAGCAAGCCTTCGACCTCGGTCACGCCCTGCGCGAGCGCGCCCAGGATGAGCGCGCGGTGACTGATGGATTTGTCCCCCGGAGCCCGCACGGTTCCCTTGAGGGAACCCGCGCGCCTGGCGGTCAGGCGCCACGCCGTCATGAGCTGAAAACAAGCCTCCGCGATGCGGGAAAATTCACGAGGGGGATTGCTTTGACAGCGGCGTTCGCGCGTGGCAAGGGAGCCCGCTTTTTCCGCGCCACCATAAAGACAGAGGGCCGCCGCCTTTGGCCAATCCCGAGCTGGGCACGAAGCAAATCTGCCCGAACTGCCAAGCCAAGTTCTATGACCTGGGCAAGCGCCCCGCGCATTGCCCGAAGTGCCACTCCGAGTTCGATCCGGACGAAGCCGTGCGCAACCGCCGCGTCCGCGCCCGCGCCATCACGCCCGACACCGAGGCCGATGAGGAGCGCGAGGACCAGGTCACGGACGACACCGAACGGGACGAGGACGAGGAAGAGGACGCCGTCACGCCCGAGCTGGACGAAGTGGCCGACGAGCCGCCGCTGGCGACCGACGACGACGAGGATACGGCCGAGCCCGGCCCGGCCGTGTCGGAGGATCTCGGCGAGTTCAGCGACGACGACGTCGAGGACGACGCCGACGTGCCCTTCCTGGAAGACGAGGAGGAGGACGACTTCGACGACTCCGAGATCGAAGGCCTGCCCGACGACGGTGACGAAGAGGTCTAGATAAAAGGTCGCGAAAAAAGCCCGCGCGACGGGCTTGATCGCAGAACCTGAGTTGAATAGGTTCCGCGCCTTCCCGGCCGGCCAACAGCCGGGAAGGACTAGACCTTGGGGCTATAGCTCAGTTGGTAGAGCGCTTGAATGGCATTCAAGAGGTCAGCGGTTCGACTCCGCTTAGCTCCACCATGAAGGCCCGCCGGTAACGCCGGCGGGCCTTCGCCTTTCCGGGCCTGGCTTTACGTCGCTCCGGGCGGACGGCTAAGAACAGCGCCATGCTGAAGATCGCCCCTGCCCTCTTCGCCGGCCTGACGCTCGCGCTGGTCGCGGGCTGCGACAAGCCCAAGGACCGCTCAGCCCAAATCGAGGCGCCCGCCCAGCCTGCGGGACCCAGCCTGCCGCCCCGGCCGCCGCAGCCCGCCTGGGCCGCGGAGTACCTGGGCAAGGGCCTGCGCCAGCTGTTCCCGAAGACCGGCGACTGCATCGGCAATACCGAGGCGGTGGAGACGCGCTACGCCGACGGCGTGGCGATCATCGGCTGGGGCTGGGACAATGCGGCCAAGACGTCGGTGGCGCGGATCGTCCTGGTGGATTCGGCCTTCCGTGTCGTGGGCGCTGGCGAAACCGGCATGCCGCGGCCGGACGTGCCGGCCGCGCAGCCGCACATCGCCGACCCCAACACCGGCTGGCGGGCCATCGCCACCGTGGCCGGCGGTCCCGTCGACGCCTACGGGATCACCGACAACGGGGAAGGCGCCTGCAAGCTCGGGCACCTCAAGTTCTAAGAGGCCGTCAGGCCTTCGAGAACGCCTTGGCCAAGCGCGAAAACAGGCCGCCCTCGCTCTTGGGCCGCAGCAGCAGCACCGCGTCCTGGGTGTTGTTCAGGTCGTGCGACCCCACGTGCAGCACGTTGAAGTACTCGCCCCAGACCCGGCGGATGTACGCCTCAGTGTGGTAGGCCAGCCGATAGAAGCCCGGCAGGCCCTCGGTCGCGTCCGCATCGCCCCAGTAGACGAAGCCATCATTGACCCCCTGAGTGCGGACGTCGTCGGGCAGGTCGTAGGCTTCCGGATTAAGCTTCGTCGTCAGCAGCACGCCGCCCGGCTTCAGGATGCGCCGCAGCTCGGCCAGCATGCCGTGCTGCATGTCCTCGGGCAGATGGGTGAAGATCGAGATCGAATAGATGAGGTCGAAGCTTTCGTCGGCGAACGGCAGCGGCGGATTGGGACCGTTGACCCGGAAGTCGCCAATGTCGGCCAGGTTCGCCCGCGCCCAGCCGATCGCCTCGCCGTCGATGTCCGAGCCGAACAGTTCGGCGGCCGGATGCATGTCCTTGATCGACGAGATCACGCGGCCCGGGCCGCACCCAAAGTCCAAGATGCGCTGGAACGAGGTGAGCGGACGGCCCGCGCGAGCCAAAATGCCGGCGATCTGATCGGCCACGCGACGGCCGGTGACGTGGAACTGGCCGGCGGCGGCGCCCGTCACCCGGATCTGCAGATGCTCGGGCGGGATGCGCCGGCGGCGCACGGGGCGGCCGAATACGGCCTGCAGCCAGCCTTCGCTCACCTCGTATTCGAAGAGGCGGGTACGCCCGTCGGACTTCACCTCCACGTTCAGCAGGAACGGCTCCTCCGGCGTGTGGCCGGCGAACAGCTCCGGGAAATTCACCCGGGCGAACATCGAGCAGGCCTGGATGTCGGGAAAGATGGTCCGGACCTTCGGATTGGGCTGGGCCGTCACCGCGACATCGACGCCGTTGATGCTGAGGCGGATGTTCGGGCGGTTCTCGTCGTCGACCTCTGCCCAGCCTATGAAGTTGAAGACGGTGCTCTCGTCGCCGAGACGGTACGGCGGGTCGAGACTGATCAGGACGATGTCATGGCGCACAGCCATCGTGGTTCCTCGCGAAATATGCCGACGAGGTTCGCCCCAACCCGCCAGAGTTCTTGACCTCGCCGGTGTACCAAGCTGAGCCGTCGCCGTGCAATCTCCCGCGCTAGCGAGCGTCCAACGACCCCTGATGGGTGATGCCCGGCATGCCGCTGGAGTCGTAGTAGGCCACCGCGCCGCGCGCGAAGTAGTGGCAGACGATCGACCGGCGCGACTTATCGGGATCTTGCCGCACCGAGCCGGCGTGCATCAGGTTCTCGTGCCAGATCAGCACCGTGCCCGCCTTGGGCCGGTACACCTCAGGCTTCAGGCCCTTCTCGGCCAGCATCTCGGTCCAGCGCGGGATTACGCGCTGGCCGAAGGCGGTCCAGTCCTCGTCCTCGACCTTGGGAAGGCCGACCGAGCTCATGTAGATGCGCGGCAGGCGGTGGCTGCCCGGATAGACGGCCAGCTCCCCCGAGCCGGGCTGCACATCCTCGAGCGCGGTCCAGACGCCGCACATCATCCCGGCTGGGAACGGCGTCAGGTGGATGGTGTCCTGGTGGTGGTCCTGCTGCGAGCCGAAGACGTAGCTCAGCGGCTGGCAGGGCGCCGGCGGTGCGTCGAAGATCAGCTCCAGGACCTGCAGGATCTTCGGGTTGAGCCACAGGTCGCGGACGGCCGGGAATTCCAGGTGCAGGTTGCGTATGCGGTCGCTGGAGCCCCA
>NZ_JAPSKZ010000301.1 GCF_031181185.1 Phenylobacterium sp.
CGGGCTCCGTGCGTCGGCCGTTTGCCGCAAACTCTGTATGATGTAAAGTGTTAGTAGCGAGAAAACTGGAGCGGCATGGCCAAGGAACACACCGGAGACGACGATCCCAGGCGCAGCATCGAGCTGCTGTGGGGGGTGCACGGCCCCGCCAAGCGTGGCCCCAAGCCCCGCTTCTCCACGGATGACGTCGTGCAGGCGGCCATCGCCATCGCCGACAGGGATGGCCTCCAGGCCATCTCCATGCGCAGCGTGGCGCAGGCGGTCGGCGTCTCGCCCATGGCCATCTACACCTACGTCCCGTCGAAGTCCGAGCTGCTGGGCCTGATGTTCGACCGCGTCATGGGCGAAGGCGAGGAGCTGCCGCCCGGCCTCAGCTGGCGCGAGAGCCTGGCCTTTGTGGCCCGCAGCCGGTGGAACCTGGCCCAGCGGCGGCCGTGGCTCCTCGGCCTTGCGCTGCATCGGCCGCCGCTCGGCCCGAACCTGATGGCCCGTGTCGAAAGCATCATGCGCGCGCTGGACGGAACTGGCCTGACCGAGATCGAGAAGGACCTGATGGTCGACGTCCTGCACAACTACATCGAAGGCGCCCTGCACGAGGCCCGAGAGGCGCGCGAGGCCGAGCAGCGCAGCGGGCTGACCGACGCCCAGTGGATCGCCATCGTCGAACCGGCCCTGCAGGAGCGGCTCGATCCCGAGCGTTTCCCGCACCTCCTCCGTCTTGGCGAGGCCTGGCGGGAACAGCGTCATCTGATGACCGACCCCAGCTACCGTTTCGAGCAGGGATTGGAGGTGGTGCTCGATGGAATCGGGGCCTTCATCGCGCGGCGGCAGGCGCAGGCCTAGGCGAGCCGGCGCAGGCGTGATTAGGCTCGCGCCATCTTCAACCAGACCCGAGTTCCCGACTTGAAGAAGCTTCTGTTCTGCGCGGCCGCGGCTTGCGCATTCGCGACCGCGGCCTTCGCCGCCCCAGCGCTCGACGGCGCGCGCATCAAGCAGGACATCAAGGTCCTGTCGGCCGACGAGTTCGAAGGCCGCGCTCCGGCCTCGGCAGGCGAGGAGAAGACCGTCGCCTACCTGATCCAGCAGCTGAAGGCCGCCGGCGTGCAGCCCGCGGGCGACAAGCAGGCGGACGGCAGCCGCGCCTACACCCAGGACGTCCCGCTCGCCCGGTTCGCGACCAAGGGCCCGGTGAAGGTCTCGGTGAACGTCGCCGGCAAGACCGAGGAATGGACACAGGGCGAGCAGATCGCCATCCGCGCCGCCCAGACCGGCGTCGACCGCCTGACCCTCAAGGACGTGCCGATCGTGTTCGCCGGCTACGGGGTCAAGGCGCCGGAGAAGAACTGGGACGACTTCAAGGGTATGGACCTGAAGGGCAAGATCGCCCTCGTCCTCGTCAACGACCCCGACTTCGAGACCGGTGAAGGCGACTTCGGCGGCAAGGCCATGACCTACTACGGCCGCTGGACCTACAAGTATGAGGAAGCCGCGCGCCAGGGCGCGGTGGGCTTCCTGGTCATCCACGAGACCGCGCCGGCGTCCTACGGCTGGAACACGGTCAAGAACTCCAACACGAACGAGCTGTTCGACGTCATCCGCAAGAACCCGTCCGAGGCGCACGCGCCGCTCGAGGGCTGGGTGCAGCGCGACAACGCCGTGGCCCTGCTGAAGGCTGCCGGCCTGGACTTCGAGACGCTGAAGAAGCAGGCCCAGACCCGCGCGTTCAAGCCGGTCGAGCTGAAGGGCGTCACCTTCTCCACCGACTACGCCATCGACGCCCAGAAGGTGGTGTCGAAGAACGTGGTGGGCGTGGTGCCCGGCGCGAAACACCCCGACGAGCGGGTGATCTATACCGCCCACTGGGACCACCTGGGCGTGGGCCTGGCCGACGCGCGCGGCGACAAGATCTACAACGGCGCCCTCGACAACGCCTCCGGCACAGCGGCCCTGGTCGAGCTCGGCCGCGCCTTCGCCAAAGGCCCCAAGCCCGAGCGCTCGGTGATGTTCCTGGCCGTCACCGCCGAGGAGAAGGGCCTGCTGGGCTCGGAATATTACGCCGACAACCCGCTCTATCCGCTCGGCAAGACGGTGGCCGTGCTCAACATGGACGGCATGAACCTGCTGGGCCGCGCCAGGGACATCACCATGTCGGGCAACGCGCCGCTCACCCTGCAGGACGACATGATCCGTGTGGCCTCGAAGTACGGCATGAGCTTCAGCCCCGACCCGAACCCGCAGGCGGGCAGCTTCTACCGCTCGGACCACTTCCCCTTCGCCAAGCGCGGCGTGCCGGCGATCTCGTTCGGGGCGGGCAACAACCTGGAAAAGGGCGGCGTGGCGGCCGG
>NZ_JAPSKZ010000073.1 GCF_031181185.1 Phenylobacterium sp.
CTCGGCCCGGCCCAGCGCGGCCGCCTAGGCGGCCGCCGCGCCCTCGGCCCCGCCCTCGCCGGTGATCTGGCGATAGGCGACCGCGAACGGGCCGTAGATCATCACGATCTGCAGCACCTGCAGCAGCGCCTGCATGACGATGGTCACGAGCGCGGCGATGCCGGCCACGATCGACAGCGCGCCGACGTCTTCGATCGCCTGCTCCCCGCCCGCAAGGGCGACCACGATCACGGCGAGGACCGCCGCCACGATCCAGACCATCACATAGAAGATCACCGCCAGCACGATCATGCCGAGCAGCGGCCAGAACCGGCCGCGCGTCAGCCGCCACGCCGAGCGGAACGCCACCCGGCCGGTGTCGAACGTCATTGGGGTCACGAGGCAGAGGCGCACGCCGACCCAGATCGTCAGGAACAGCACGGCCAGGCCGACCAGGAAGCCGAGCAGTCCGCCCTGCGTCGCCGCCACCCGGGTGACCAGCAGGCCGAACACCAGGAAGGCCATGCCGATGCCGACCAGGCCCAGGTTGACCGCCGACATCCGCAGTTCGTCGGGCCCCAGCCGGAGGTGCGCCAGGCCCTTCTCGTCGCGTCCGAGCACCAGGCGGAAGATGCCGCCCATGATCACCGACATCAGCAGGGCGGTCATCAGCAGCACGACCAGGAAGGCGGGCCAGGACTGCTCCAGCAGGACGGCGAAGGCCTCGGGGTCGTTGCTGACCAGCTGGCCCTTCTTCAGCATGTCGATGAAGCGGGGCCCCATGCTGAGCATCATGGCCACGCCGATGACCAGCACGCTGGCGAAATAGATCCCGCTCCACGCCAGCAGCGTGCCGGGCCGCCGGCGTATCAGTCGAAAACCTTCCAGCGCCGCGTCGCTCGGCGAAAATCCAGCCATTCTCGTCCCTTGGCCCGACAGCTTCATTGCCGATTCGGACCGGCCTTCAACAACGCGCAAAGTGCCGCCTCGGGCGCCTCGCGCGCAAGGCCCCGCTCGCGGTCGGCCGCGTTCGTTGCTAGGTAGCGGCCATGTCGATGACCCCAGTTCATGTCGTGGGCGGCGGCCTCGCCGGCTCGGAAGCCACCTGGCAGCTCGCCCAGGCGGGCGTGCCCGTCGTGCTTCACGAGATGCGGCCGGTCCGCGGAACCGACGCGCACCACACCGATCAGCTGGCCGAGCTGGTCTGTTCCAACTCGTTCCGGGCCGACGACTGGACCGGGAACGCGGTCGGGCTGCTGCACGCCGAGATGCGCAAGCTGGGCTCGATCATCATGGCCTGTGGCGACGCCCACCAGGTGCCCGCCGGCGGCGCCCTGGCGGTGGACCGCGAGGGGTTCTCCCGCGCCGTCACCGAGCGCCTCCAGGCCCATCCGCTGGTCACCATCGCCCGCGAGGAGATCGCGGGCCTGCCGCCGCAGGACTGGGACAGCGTCATCCTGGCCACCGGCCCCCTCACCTCGCCGGCCCTGGCCGACGCGATCCTGAAGCTGACCGGCGAGGACCAGCTGTCGTTCTTCGACGCCATCGCCCCCATCGTGCACTTCGAGTCCATCGACATGGACGTGGCCTGGCGCCAGTCGCGCTACGACAAAGAAGGCCCCGGCGGCGACGCGGCCGCCTACATCAACTGCCCGATGGACCAGGCCCAGTACGAGGCCTTCATCGACGCCCTGCTCTCGAGCCCCAAGTCCGAGTTCAAGGACTGGGAGCACGTGCCCTATTTCGACGGCTGCCTGCCGATCGAGGTGATGGCCGAGCGCGGCCGCGAGACCCTGCGGCACGGCCCGATGAAGCCGGTGGGCCTGACCAACGCTCACAGACCCGAAGACAAGCCCTACGCCGTCGTCCAGCTGCGCCAGGACAATGCGCTGGGCACGCTGTGGAACATGGTGGGCTTCCAGACCAAGCTGAAGCACGGCGCCCAGACCGAGGTCTTCCGCATGATCCCGGGCCTGGAGAAGGCGGTGTTCGCGCGACTGGGCGGCCTGCACCGCAACACCTTCATCAACAGCCCCCGTTTGCTGGACGACACCCTGCGCCTGAAGGCCCAGCCGCGGCTGCGGTTCGCGGGCCAGGTCACCGGCGTCGAAGGCTATGTGGAGAGCGCCGCCGTTGGCCTGCTGGCGGGCCGCTTCGCCGCGGCCGAGCGCCTGGGCAGGGCGGCCGTGCCGCCGCCCGCCACCACGGCCATGGGCGGGCTGATCGGCCACATCACCGGCGGCCACCTGGAAGGCGGCAAGGGCTCGTTCCAGCCGATGAACATCAACTACGGTCTGATCCCCCCCATCGCGCCCCCGAAGCGCGACGAGGAGGGCCTTCGGCTGGGCGCCAAGGAAAAGACCCGCATCAAGAAGCGGCTGGTGGGCGAACGGGCGCTGGCCGACATCGACGCATGGCTCGCCGGCGCGCGGGCGCTTGCGGCGGAGTAGCTAGAGCCGGCCGCGGGCCACGGCCCATATCAGACGCACGCGGCGGGCGAGGTCGGATCGCGCCGGCCGAATGGCGAATGCGGCGTGGGCCACCGCGGGGAACGCCGCCGCGCTGAGCCGCCGCGCCCCTGCGCGGGCCTCGACCGTCCCCTGGACCGTCAGGCCTTTGCGCAGCAGCGCCCACGCCGCGCCGGCGGCGACAGCCTGGTCGGGGTCCTGGGCGGGGTCGAGGATGCGCACGGCGAGCTCGGCTGCGCGGCCGCCGGTGTCGCGGGCCCACTCCAGCGCTTCGGCCTCAGTCATGGGCGTGGCGTCCAGCTCCCGGTAGCGGGCGTCGATCATCGCCGCGAGCGGTTCGCGCGGCAGGCCGCGGCGGCGGACTACCTCCGCCAGCGCCTGGGCCGTCGGATGGCGGCGGACAGCGCGGCCCTCGAACACCTCGTCCAGCACCTCTCCCCACCAGGTCAGGCGGATCTCGCCCAGCAGGGGGTTCGAGGCGACCTTGGGCGCGCGCGCCAGTTCGTGGTCGTAGGCGTAGATGGCGATCACGTCGGCGCGGGCCTGGGCGTCGCCGATGAAGCGGCTGGAGAGCCAGCGGTCCGGGTCGGTGCGCCGGATCAGGTCGTCGAGGTCATCTGTCATCGGATACGAAAAAGGCCCGCCGGTCGGGCGGGCCTTCTCGCAGAGATCGTCAGGCGTGTCAGCCGAACAGGGTCTGCGTCATCGTCATGCCGGTCAGCATGGGGATGGAGAGCAGCATGTTCGTACGCGAGAAGAGCATCGCCGTACGGCCGGCCTTGGCCTTGGCGTCGGCGTCGCCTTCCACGATGCCCAGGGCGATCTTCTGGTTCGGCCAGATGAACACCCAGACGTTGATCGCCATGATGATCGCCAGCCACACGGCGAGGCCCAGCAGGGTGAAGCCCCGGTCGGCCGCCGCGTCGTAGCCGTTGAACAGGCCCAGCGTCAGGGTCTCATGCGCGTAATCGACGCCGCGGGCGTAGGCGATCGCCAGGCCCATCAGCACCGTCAGGACCGCGGCCCAGCGGAACCAGAACAGCGCCTCAGGCGCGATGTACTTCGAGACCGCCGGCTTCAGCTCGGCCGGGATGTCCGGCATTTTCCGGATCTGGACGAAGTTGAAGTAGTACAGCAGCCCGATCCACAGGATGCCGAAGAACGTGTGCAGCCACCGGAAGACCGCCTGCCAGAAGGCCGCGTCGACTCCGTGCGGGCTCTGCGAATAGGCGAAGATCATGACCAGCGCCAGCAGCACGCTGACGATGACGGTGTTGCGGAAATTCGCGAGTAGTCCAGCCATGGGATGCCC
This sequence comes from Phenylobacterium sp., assembly GCF_031181185.1. Taxonomy (GTDB): domain Bacteria; phylum Pseudomonadota; class Alphaproteobacteria; order Caulobacterales; family Caulobacteraceae; genus Phenylobacterium. Next base: position 3,760 of record NZ_JAPSKZ010000073.1, read on the forward strand.
TCTGAATCCTTCCCTTTAGGGAGACTCGTATAGGGCGTTTCGCCGCAGCCTGGAAGGTGACGCTTCGGGAGGTGGTCAGACCGCGATCAGAGCAGCGGCCAGACGTCGCCCCTCGGCGGTCAGCACGTTGTAGAGCCGGGCGGCCGCCGGCGTGTCCATGAACTCGAGCCCGATGCCTGCGGCGCGCAACACCTCGCGCACCTCGCGCGGGGGCTGGGCGTTGCGGACGCCGACACCCAACAGCAGGAATTCCACCTCGGCGCGGCCGGCCTGGAGCACCGGCGACAGGCTTTCGACCGTGAGGTCGGCCAGGCTCGCCACCGGCCAGGGCTGGGCTTCGTCGCCCAGGATCAGCACCGAGCCCTCGCGCCGCTCGCCGGCGAGGCGGAACCCGCCGTCGCCATAGGCGTCGATCGTGGGCGCGTTGCGGGCCATAGCGCGGGCCCTAGGGCCGGACGTCGGCGGGCTGCAGCGGCTCGGCCTCGGCCTCCCCCCGCTTCACGCCCCACAGCAGGATCACCGGCGCGGCCACGTAGATCGAAGAATAGGTGCCGATGATGATGCCGAAGATCAGCACCATCGACATCCCGAACAGCGTCGCGCCGCCGAACACGGCGAGGCCGGCCAGCGCCAGGATGGCGGTCACACCGGTGATCACCGTCCGCGATAGCGTCTCGTTGATCGACAGATCGATGATCTCGCGCAGCGGCATGCGCTTGTACTTGCGCAGGTTTTCGCGGAGGCGGTCGAACACCACGACGGTGTCGTTCATCGAATAGCCGATGACGGTCAGGATGGCGGCGACGGTCGTCAGGCTGAACTCGAGGCGGAAGAAGGCGATGATCCCGAAGGTGAGGATCACGTCGTGGAACAGCGCCACGACGGCGCCGATGCCGAACTGCAGCTCGAACCGGAACCAGATGTAGACGAGCATCAAGAGGATGGCGAGGCCCAGCGCCATGAGGCCGCTCTGGAAGAGCTCGCCCGAGACCTTGGCGCCCACGACATCGGGCGAGTCGAAGGTCACCTGCCCCAGCGCCTGGGTCAGGGCGGCCTCGACCTGGTTCGCGACCTGGTCGACGTTGGCGCCGGCGGGCGGCTGGTAGCGCACCATGGCGGCCGTGCCGTCGCCGAAGCCCTGCACCTGCGGGTCGCCCAGGCCGAGCTGGGTCACCGCCGCGCGGGCGGCCGCGAGGTCCACCTGCTTGGGCGCGGTGGACAGCTCGATGACGGTGCCGCCGGTGAAGTCGATGCCGCAGTTCAGGCCGCCGCAGGGCGGCTCGAACGGAATCAGCGCCCGGCCCAGCGAGGCCAGCACGCCGAGGATCGAGATCACCGCGGCGATCTTGGCGAAGGCGACAAACCGGAAGTTCGTCTTCACCGGGAGCAGCTTGATCAGGGGCCACATGGGTCAGGCCCTCCTTACGCGATCGGCAGGGTCTTCGGCCGGGTGGTGCGATACCACAAGGCCAGGAGCACCTGGGTGATGAGGACGGCGGTGAACACCGAGGTGAGGACGCCGATGGAGAGCGTCCAGGCAAAGCCCTTCACGGGGCCCGCGCCGAACTGGAACATCAGCACCGCGGCCAGCAGCGTCGTCAGGTTGGCGTCGATGATCGTGCTCATGGCCCGCGAGAAGCCCGCGTCCATGGCCGAGATCACCGGGCGGCCGGCGCGCACCTCGTCCCGCATCCGCTCGTAGATCAGCACATTGGCGTCGACGGCGACGGCGAGCGTCAGGATCAGGCCGGCGATGCCGGGCAGCGTCAGCGTCGCCTGCGTCAGGCTCATGGCCGCGATGATCAGGAGGCCGTTCACCAGCAGCGCGACGACCGAGATCCCGCCGAAGATGAAGCCGTACGCCAGCAGCATGAAGCCGATGATGGCGACGAAGGCCACCAGCGTGGAGACCTGCCCCGCCTTGATGGCGTCGGCGCCGAGTTCCGCGCTGACCGTGCGCTGCTCCTCCACGTTCAGCGGGGCCGGCAGGGCGCCGGCGCGCAGCAGGACCGCGAGGTCGTTGGCGCTCTCGGACGTGAAGTTGCCCTCGATGTAGCCGGAGCCGCCGGTGATGGCGGTGTTGATGACCGGCGCCGAGATCACTTTCTTGTCGAGCACGATGGCGAAGCGCTTGCCGACGTTCTGGGTCGTGGCGTCGCCGAAGCGGCGGGCGCCCTGGCCGTTGAAGCGGAATTCGACGATCGGCTGGCCGGTGTCGGGGTGGAAGGCGGCGTTGGCCGTGGTCAGCATCTCGCCGGTGACCACCGCGCGGCGCTTCACGACGATGGTCGGGGTCTCGCCGTCCTCGTAGGGCAGCAGTTCCGAGCCCGGCGGCACGCGGCCGGCGGCGGCCTCGGCCGGGCTGGCCGATTCGTCCACCATCTGGAACGTCAGTTTGGCGGTCTGGCCGATGACGTTCTTCAGCCGCTCGGGGTCGCTCTCGCCCGGGGCCTGGACCACGATGCGGTCCGAGCCCTGACGGACGATGGTGGGTTCACGCGTGCCAAGCTCGTCGATCCGGCGGCGGATGATCTCGATGGACTGCTCGACGGCGCGGGAGGCTTCCGCCTGTTGGGCCTCGGCCACGAAGGCGATCCGGATGCGCTGGTCGGGCTGGGTCGAGACGGTCACGTCGCGGCCGCCGGTCGTGCCGGCCAGCGGCGCGCCCAGAGTGTTGCGCAGCAGGCGCGTGGCTTCCTGCACCTGTCGGGGATCGGTGATGCGGACCGTCACCGCGCCGCCGGTCACACCCAGGTCGGTGAAGGCGATCTGGGCTTCGCGCAGCGTCGTGCGGGTGTCCTCGACCGTATTGGTCAGGCGCTCGGCCCGCAGAGCGGCGGTGTCCACCTCGAGCAGCAGGTACGAGCCGCCCTGGAGGTCCAGGCCGAGGTTGAGGGTCTTCTTCGGGAGGAAGCCCGGCAGGTTCGCCCGCGCCTGTTCCGGCAGCACGTTCGGCAGCGCGAAGAGCACGCCGAGCACGACCGAAAAGACGACGAGGAGAACCTTCCAGCGCGAGAGGGTCAGCATCGGAAGGCGGTTTCGCTCTTAGGCCTTGGCGTCGTTGGCGGCGGCCGGCTCGCCGCGCGCGCGGACGTCGGCGATCATCGTCTTGACGACCTTGGCGGTGACGCCCGGGGCGATCTCGAGGCCGACTTCCTTGTCCTCGACGCGCACGATCTTGCCGATCACGCCCGACGACAGGACGACGGTGTCGCCGCGCTTCAGGTTCGCCAGCATCTGCTGGTGCTGCTTCATCCGCTTCTGCTGCGGCCGGATCATCAGGAAGTAGAACAGGACGACCAGCGCGATCAGCGGCAGGAACTGGACCAGCATGGCCTCAGGGCCTGCGGCGGCGCCGCCGGCGGCTTGGGCGTAGGCAGGGGTGGCGAACATGGCCTCTCCGGAATAGCGGGCGGGGCGGCCCCAGGACGGCCCCGTTCGTAAAGTCGGCGGAAGCTATGCGCAGCGCCCCGCTTTTGCAATGGAACCTCTGGGCGGCTAAGGCACCTCGCGATGGACGCCGAGCTGAAACCCCTGCTGGACCGCATCGCCCAGGCGCTGGAGCGCCTTGCCCCGCCTGCGGCGGCCGAAACTTCGTTCGCCGGCGCGCGGCTGTTCCGGCACGATCCGGCCACCGGCGCCTTCCATCCCGCGCCGGATTATCCGCTGGCCCTGGAGAGCCTCGTCGGCATCGACCGCCAGAAGGAGAAGGTGGTCGAGAACCTGCGCCGGTTCGCCGGCGGCCTGCCCTACAACCACGTCCTGCTGTGGGGCGTCCGCGGCACGGGCAAGAGCTCGATCGCCAAGGCCGCCTTCATGGCCGTGGCCGCCGAGCGCGCCGACCTGAAGCTGGTCGAGGTGGACCGCGACCAGGTCACAGCCCTGCCCGCCCTGTTCGACGACCTGCGCGCCCGGCCCGAGCGGTTCGTCGTGCTGTGCGACGATCTGTCGTTCGAGGAAGGCGCGGCCGCCGCCAAGGCCCTGAAATCAGCCCTGGAGGGCGGCGTCTCGGGCCCGCCGGCCAATGTGCTGTTCACCGCGACCTCGAACCGCCGCCACCTGATGCCGCGCGGGCATGTGGAGGACCGCGGTCATCTCGCGGCTCATGAGGACGCCGAGGAGGAGGTCAGCGTCTCGGACCGCTTCGGCCTTTGGATCGGCTTCCCGCCCATGGACCAGCCGACCTACCTCGCTGCAGTGCAGGGCTACGCCCAGCGCTACGGCCTGCAGGCGCCCGACCTGGACCGTCGCGCGCTGCAGTGGGCCCAGCTGCGCGGCGGACGCTCGGGCCGGGTCGCCTGGCAGTTCATCCGCGACCTCGCCGGCGAGTTGGGCAAGCCCCTGCCGCTCTAGCGCGGCAGGACCAAGGCCGGGTCGATCGGCCGCGCCCGCTCTTCGGGCGTCGGCGCATAGCGGACCTCGAAGTGCAGCTGCGGCTCGCTGACGCCGCCGGTCTGGCCGACCTGCCCGATCTGCTGCCCCTGGGTGACGCGCTGCTGCATCTTCACGTCGATGCGGGAGAGGTGTCCATAGGCGGTCACCCAGCCGTCCGCGTGCTTGACCAGCACCAGGTTGCCGAAGCCCGGCACCTGGTCGCCGGCGTAGACCACGTCGCCGGCCGCGGCCGCGCGGACCGGGTCGCCGGCGGCTCCGCGGATGTTGATGCCGTCGTTGCGCTGACTGGGCCCCTTCGGTCCGAAGCCCGACAGTACCTCGCCCTGCACCGGCCACACGAACCGGCCGCGGCCGAGGCTGGAGACCTGGGCGTCGCTGACGGGCGGCGAGGCGACCGGCGCACCGGTGATGACTGGCCGGTTCGCCGAGGACGTGGCGGGCGGCGTGTACGGTCGTGGAGCCGGCGTCGAGGCGCTGGGCCGATACGGCTGCGGCCGCGACGGCAGCGCAGGCGCAGGCTCCTCCCGCGGCGGCGGCGGACTGGTGCGCACGGGCGTCTCCGGCGCCGGCGCCGTGGTCCGCGGCGGCTGGCTGCCGATCGGCGGCAGCGGCTGTGTCGCAGTCCCGCGCGGTTCGCTACGGGCCGGCGACACCGGCCGTTCCGGAATCCGCGGCGGCGTGTCGACCTGCACGCGGCTGGTCGTCACCGTCGGGCCCTTGTCCTTGTAGCCCGTGGGCAGGCGCAGCTTCTGGCCGGGCCGCAGGGTGGCGTTCCGGCCGAGATCGTTCTCCTCACGCAGCGCGTCGGCCGTGACCGAGAAGCGGCGCGCGATGGCGAACAGCGTGTCGCCCTGCCCCACCGTATAGGCCTTGGCCGTCGTCTTCGGGCCCTTCAGGTCGTCGCCCGGGTGGATGACGTAGGGCTTCTTGAGCTTGTTGTCCTTGGCCAGCTGCTCGACCGTGGTGTCGAGCTTCTCGGCGATCTCCTCGAGGTTGTCGCCCTTCTTGACCGTGTAGGTCTTCGCCGGCCCTTCGACCTCGACCACCTTGCCGGTGACGCTGCGGGTCGTGACCGTCCGATAGGTCGGCGCCGGCGGCGGCGTATAGGCGGGCGCGGGCTGCGGCTGGACCGCCGGGGGCGCAGGCTCGATCTGCTGGCGCGGCGCGCTCGCGGGCGGGGTGTCGAGCGGCCGCGACTCCACGCGCTCGGCGGCCCGGGGGACCTGCGGCGCGGGCTCCGCCTCGCGCGGCGGCTCGGCGGGCGGCGGCGCCTGCCGTGCGGGCGGCGGCGGGTTGATCACCGGCGGATCGATCGGGAAGTTCGGGCTCGCGCACGCGGCGAGCGCGCTCGTCGCCAGGAGGATCAGGATCGGGCGCGTAGGGGAATGCGTCATCGCCGCTCCGGGGTCGGACCAAAGAATCATCGGGGCGTGGTCGAGGATGATGGCGGCGGGCCGACGCCCCCGCCAACCCGCAAACCGCCGCAGCCTGTGGACGGGCTCAGAGTTCCTTGGCCACGCCGTCCAGGAGCGGCACGAAACGGACGTCGATGAGGTCCTCGACCTCGAAGCCGCCCTTGCCGTCGCCGGTGTAGCGGCGAAGGCTCTGCACCGGCCCCTTGCCCACGGGCGCGACCAGGATCCCGCCCGGCTTGAGCTGCGAAAGCAGAGCCTTGGGCTCTCCCGGCGCCGCCGCCGTGACCATAATGCGGTCAAAAGGCGCCTGCTCGGGCCAGCCCTCCCCGCCGTCGCCGAAGCGGGTGATCACGTTGGTCAGGCCCAGCTGCTTGAAGCGGCCTTCCGCCTCGCGCATCAGCGTGCGGTAGCGCTCCACCGTGTACACCAGCCGGGCGATCTTCGAGAGGATCGCGGTCTGGTAGCCGCTGCCGGTGCCGATCTCGAGCACCCGGTCGCGCTTGTCGATCTTCAGCGCCTGGGTCATCAGGCCCACGATGAACGGCTGGCTGATCGTCTGCCCGCAGGCGATCGGCAGGGCCGAATCCTCGAAGGCCCGCTCCTTGAACAGCTCAGGCGTGAACAGCTCGCGCGGCGTGGTCTCGATGGCGTTGAGCACCTTCGCGTCGCTGACGCCCTGCGAACGCAGCGCCAGGATCAGCCGGGCCATCCGGGTCTCGGGCGTGTCGTCGCCGGGCGGTGTGGGCGTCTTGGCCATCGTCAGACCTTGGGCGGGGCGCCGCCCAGCTTGCCCTTCAGGTCGTGGACCGCGGGCGCATGGGTCAGGTCGATGTGCAGCGGGGTGACCGAGATCTTGCCCTCGTAGAGCGCCCGAAGGTCGGTGCCCTCGGCGGGGCTGGACCGTTCCTGGCGGAAGCCGATCCAGTAGTACTCCTTGCCGCGCAGGTCGGTGCGCCGCTCGGCGTGGCGCACGTGCACGTCGCGGAAGCCCTGGCGGGTGACCTCGACCTCGGAAATCTCCGCCACCGGCCGGTTCGGGAAGTTGATGTTCAGCACCACGTCGGCGGGCCAGCCGATCTCCACGAGGCGCTTGATGATGCCGGGCGCAAAGGCCTCGGCCGGCTCGAAGCTCTCGCCGGGTTCATAGAAACCCATCTGCGACAGGGCGATGGAGGGCACGCCCAGCGCCATGCCTTCGATGGCGCCCGCGACCGTGCCTGACATGGTCACGTCCTCGGCGAGGTTGGCCCCACGGTTCACGCCTGACAGCACCAGGTCGGGCTTCTTGCCCCGCACCAGCTCGTGAATGCCCAGCATCACGCAGTCGGTCGGCGTGCCCGTGGTGGCGAAGCGGCGCTCGCCCAGGTTGCGCACGCGGATCGGCTCGGCGAGGGTCAGCGCCCGGCTCGCGCCGGACTGCTCGTACTCGGGCGCGCAGACCCAGACGTCGTCGGTCAGCTGCGCGGCGATCCGCTCCAGCGCCGCCAAGCCGTCGGCATGGATGCCGTCGTCGTTGGTGATCAGGATCCTCATGCGACGCCGCCGATGTGGGTCAGTCCGCCCATGTAGGGCTGCAGGGCCTTGGGAACGGCGATGCGGCCGCCCTCGTCCTGATAGTTCTCGAGCACGGCCACCAGGGTGCGGCCAACGGCCAGGCCCGAGCCGTTCAGGGTGTGGACGAAGCGCGTGCCCTTCTCGCCGGCCTTCTTGGCGCGGGCGTTCATCCGCCGGGCCTGGAAGTCGCCGGTGTTCGAGCAGGAGCTGATCTCGCGGTACTTGCCCTGGCTCGGCAGCCAGACCTCGAGGTCGTAGGTCTTGCGGGCGCCGAAACCCATGTCGCCGGCGCACAACAGCATGGTGCGGAACGGCAGCTCCAGACGCTTCAGCACGGCCTCGGCGCATTCCACCATCCGCTCGTGTTCGGCTTCGGACTGCTCGGGCGTCGTGATCGAGACCAGCTCGCACTTGATGAACTGGTGCTGGCGGATCATGCCGCGGGTGTCGCGGCCAGAGGCGCCCGCCTCGGAGCGGAAACAGGGAGTCAGCGCCGTCAGCCGAAGCGGCAGCTCCTCCTCGGCGACGATCTGGTCCATGACCACACTGGTCAGCGAGACCTCCGCCGTCGGGATCAGCCATCGGCCATCCGTGGTGCGAAACAGGTCCTCGGCGAACTTCGGCAGCTTGTCGGTGCCGTAGGCGGCCGCATCGTTCACCAGCAGCGGCGGGCTCACCTCAAGGTAGCCGTGCTCCTGCGTCTGCAGGTCCAGCATGAATTGGCCGAGCGCCCGCTCCAGTCGCGCCAGCTGGCCTTTCAGCACCACGAACCGGGCGCCGCTCATGCGGGCGGCGGCCTCGAAGTCCATCAGGCCCAGGGCCTCGCCCAGGTCGACGTGGTCCTTCGGGCTGGCGATCGCCCGCGGCTCGCCCCAGCGGCGGACCTCGACGTTGTCGTGCTCGTCGGCGCCTTCGGGCACATCGGGGGCTGGGATGTTGGGCAGCGCCGCGAGAATCGCCTTCAGGGCCTCGCCGGCCTGGCGTTCGACCTCGGCCTGCTCCTCCAGCGTCTTCTTGAGGGTCTCGACGTGCGCCATCAGGCGCGTGGCCTCGTCCTCGTTCTTCTGGGCCTTGGCCTGGCCGATCTTCTTGGAGGCGTCGTTGCGCTCGGCCTGTGCCGACTGCAGCGTGGTCTGTGCGGCGCGCAGCTTGGCGTCCAGGTCCAAGATCTCGGCGACCTTGCCCGACGAGCCCTTCGCCGCCCACGCCGTCTCGTAGAGGTCGGGGTTCTCGCGGATCGCTTTCAGGTCGTGCATGGGGGCCGCTTGTCGCTTGAGCGGCCCTCTCTAGAGCGCGTCGCCGGAGGCGCCAAGTTAGACGGCGGCCCAATCAGGCCTGAACGACGTCGCGGCTTTCGTCTTCCTCGCGCCGCCGCCGCTCGATCAGGGCCACGCACCAGATCGAGATCTCGTAGAGCAGGATGATCGGCAGGGCGAGCAGGGTTTGGCTGATCGGATCCGGCGGGGTGACGATGGCGGCCACCACGAACACCCCCACGATGGCGTAGCGCCGGCCGGTGCGCAACATCTGCGAGGTCACGAGCCCCGCCATGCCCAGCAGGGTCAGCACCACCGGCAGCTGGAAGCACAGGCCGAAGGCCAGCAGCAGCGTCGTCACCAGGCTGAGGTAGTCCGAGACCTTCGGGAGCAGCTGCACCGAGATCGCGCCCGCGCCGACGATCTGCTGGCTCAGCGAGAACCACAGGACGAAGGGCAGGATCACGAAATAGACGAGGGCCGCGCCCAGCAGGAACAGGGCCGGCGCCGCCAACAGGAACGGCAGGAAGGCCTTGCGCTCGCGCTTGTAGAGGCCGGGCGCCACGAAGGCGTAGGTCTGCCAGGCGAGCACCGGGAAAGCGAGCACCACCGCCCCGAAACCCGCGAGCTTCAGCTTCGTGAAGAAGAACTCCAGGGGCGCCGTGAACACCAGCTGCAGGCTCTCGCCCTGCAGCTGCGGGACCTCCTTCATCCCAACCAGCACGAACAGCAGGTCGAAGGGGCCGGTCGTGTGCCCGGCGCGCTGGGCCGCGAACAGCCGGGCCGCCATCTCGAAGGGATGCAGCAGGAACTGGTAGATCGGCGTCGAGAAGCCGAAGCAGACGACGAAGCCCACGACCACGGCCGCCACGCTGATGATCAGCCGCTTGCGCAGTTCGATCAGGTGGTCGAGCAGCGGGGCGCGCGAGGCCTCGATCTCGGCGTCGTCGTCCTGGTAGCTCATTCGCCGCCCTCGACGATCTTCTTCGCGCGCGGCTTGCGCGGCGTCTTGGGCTTGGCGGCCCCTTCCGCGGAGGCCGTCTTCGCGGCGCGCGGCTTGCGCGCCGGCTTGGCGGGCGCGGCCGCCGGCTCCGGGGCTTCCAGCTCGGGCGGCTCCGAAGTCTGGGCGTACTGGTAGCTCATCGGCGGATGCAGCTGGACGCCGACATCCGACAGGCTCTGCTCGATGTCGCTGGCGGCCTGGTTGAACGTCCCGTCGGTGATCGTCATCTCCGACAGCTGGCCGCGGCGCATGGCCTCGACCTCCTTTCGCAGGTCGTCGAGCTCGGACTGGCGGGCCATGTCGTCGAAGCTGGCGCGGAATTCCGAGGCCATGCCGCGGACCTTGGCCATGAACTGGCCGATCCGCCGCATCAGCAGCGGCAGGTCCTTCGGGCCCACGACGATCAGCGCCACGGCGGCGATGATCAGGAGCTCGGATGCGCCGATCTCGGGAAGCATGGCTGGAGGCCTAAACGGAGGCGCCGGCCGCGATCAAGCGGGCCGGCGCGCCGGATTGCAGATACCGCGACGGCGTCAGCCGCGGGCGTTGTCCTTCTCGCGCTCCTTAGGGAGCGGCTTGGCGGTCGTGTCGTCGGCCTGCTCGCTCTCGCCCTTCAGGCCATCGCGGAAGGCGCGGATGCCCTTGGCGGCGTCGCCCATGATGCCCGAAAGACGGCCGCGGCCGCCGAACAGAAGCGCCACCACGACCAGCACGATCAGCCAGTGCCAGATCGAAAAAGAGCCCATGAGGCCTAAACTCCCTGTCGCCCCCCGATGGAACGGTCAGGGGCCTATATAGTCCGGTGTTCGACGGCGCGCCACGGCGACGAAGCGCCCTACTCCTTCGAGGGGTCCTCGCCCAGGAAGTCGACGTGGAACTCGGGCGCCTCGGCGAGGTCGAGCGGATCCTCGTCGGCGGCCAGTTCGGCCGGATTCGGCACGGTGAAGTCCGCCGGCAGATCCAGGCTCAGCAGGCCCGCCGCGCGCATCTCGGCCATGCCCGGCAGATCGGCGAGGCTCGCGAGCCCGTAGTGCTCCAGGAACGCGTCCGTCGTGCCGTAGGTCACCGGCCGCCCCGGCGTGCGGCGGCGGCCGCGCATCCGGACGAGGCCCAGCTCCAGCAGCACGTCGAGCGTGCCCTTGCTGGCCTGCACGCCGCGCACCGCCTCGATCTCGGCCCGCGTCACCGGCTGGTGGTAGGCGATGATGGCGAGCGTCTCCTGCGCAGCCTTCGAGAGGCGCCGGGGCTCGTGGCGCTCCTCGGTCATCAGCCAGGCCAGGTCCTCGGCGGTCTGGAAGCGCCAGCCGCCGGCGACGTTGGCCAAGACCACCCCGCGGCCGGCGTACTGCCCGGCCAGCTCTTCGAGGGCGCCCGCCACGTCTGCGCCTTCGGGCAGCCGCTTCGCCAGGTCGTCCAAGGTCAGCGGACCGGCGGCGGCGAACAGCAGGGCCTCGACCTCGCGGGCGGTCTCGTGGCGGTCGCTCATGCGCGCGCCTCCGCCGCCCGACTACGCGCCCGCAGGTAGATGTCGGCGAAGGCCTCGAGCTGCTTGGCTTCGAGCGCGCCTTCCTTGACGAGTTCGAGACTGGCCGAAAGCGTCGAGGCCACGTAGCTCGCCCGCGACGGCATGTTCTCGGCGCTGGGCCCGAACGGCGCGACACCCGTGAGCGGCGTCCAGCGGTCGAGGTCCGGCAGCAGCCGACGCAGGCGCTCGCGGGCGTCTTCCAGCGGATAGGCCTTGGGCGCCATCGGCGTGTAGTGCCGCTGCTCCTCGCGCCGACGCTGCTCGATGTAGGCGCTCATCAGCGAATAGAGATCGCCCTCGATGCGGCCGGAGGGGATGACCTTGATCGCGTCAGGATCGCCGCGCGCGAACACCTGCTGACCCAGCTGCGGCCGGGCCTTCAGCGCCTCGGCGGCGTTGCGCATGGCCTCCAGCTTGGCGAGGCGGAAGGCCAGGCGGGCGGCGATCTCTTCCGCCGGCGGCTCCTCGCCCTTGGTCTTCTCAGGTCTCGGCAGCAGCAGGCGCGACTTCAGATAGGCCAGCCAGGCCGCCATCACGAGGTAGTCGGCGGCCAGGCTGAAGCGCCGCCGCCGGGCCTCCTGCACGAAGGCCAGGTACTGTTCGGCCAGCTTGGTGATCGACAGTTTCAGCAGATCGACCTTCTGGCTGCGGGCCAGCGTCAGCAGGACGTGCAGCGGGCCTTCGTAGCCGTCGACGTCGACGATCAGCGCCTCGCCGTCCTCGGCCGCGCTGGCGGCGGCCACGAAGTCCAGGCTGGGCTGGAAGCTCTTGCTCATCTGAACGCCGCGTCGAAGCGCGCCAGCGCCTCGGCGTGGTCCAGCGGCTCGGGGGTCCCGGGGATGCGCGACAGCGCCGCCCTCGCCCGCTCGGCCGCGCGCCCTGCAAGCTCGCCGGCGCCCTCGACCACCGCCCGCATCTCGCCCAAGTCGCCGTTGCAGTGCAGGACCACGTCGCAGCCGGCGGCCAGCGACATCGCCGCCCGCTCCTCGAAACTGCCGCTCAGCGCCTTCATCGAGAGGTCGTCGCACATGACGAGGCCGTCAAAACCGATGGCGCCGCGGATCACCTTCTCGAACACCGCCTCCGAGGTGGTGGCGGACTGCTCCGCATCGATGGCCGAGTAGATCACGTGGGCGGTCATGGCCATCGGCATGTCCGACAGGGCGCGGAACGGGGCGAAGTCGCGGCCGTACAGCTCGTCCCACGAGGCGTCCACCACCGGCAGCTCCAGGTGGCTGTCGGCGCGGGCGCGGCCGTGGCCGGGGATGTGCTTGACGATCGGCAGAACGCCGCCGGCGATCAGGCCCTCGCAGGCGGCCCGGCCCAGCAGGGCCACGTCCTCCGGCGTGTCGCCATAGGCCCGGTCGCCGATGATCTCGTGGCCCTCCGGGTCCGGCACGTCCAGCACCGGCACGCAGTCCACGTTGATGCCGAGGTCGGCCAGGTCATGGGCGATGAGCCGGGCGCCCAGGCGGGTGATCTCGCGCCGCTGCGGTTGCGGCAGCTCGCCATAAGCGCGCCCGGTCGGATACGCCCGCCAGTGCGGCGGCCCCAGTCGCTGGATCCGGCCGCCCTCCTGGTCGATCAGGATCGGGGCGTCGGCCCGGCCCACCGTTTCGCGAAGCGACCCGGTCAACCGACGCACCTGGTCCGGCGTCTCGATGTTGCGCCCGAACAGGATGAAGCCCCAAGGCCGCACGTCGCGGAAGAACGCCGCCTCTTCCGCGGTCAGCTCAGGGCCCGAACAGCCCAGGATGGCGGCGCACACGCTCACCGGACGAAGCAGCTCTTCCCGGCGGCCTTCAGGCGGTTGCAGAAGGCGACGGCGTCTTCCCGGCTGGCGAAGCCGGTGACCGCGGTGCGGTACAGCGTGCCGCCGTTGCGTTCGATCTTCTCGACGCTCTTGCCCTTGCCGGAGCCGCCCGCGACGGCGACGGCCTCGCTCCAGGCCTTGTCGGCGAGCGCGGTGGACGAGACCGCGCCGATCTGCACGACCGCGCCACCCGACTTGGCGGCGGGCGCCGGGGTTGCCTTTGGCTCGGGCGCCTTGGGCGGCGGGGCCTTCGGCGCAGGCGCCTCGGGTTCCGGAGCCTTCGCGACCGGCGCGGCCGGCGGGGTGGCGGCCTTCTGCGCCGGCGGCTCGGCCGGCAGCGTCGGGCGCAGCGTGGGCTGGGCCGGCGGGGCCGGCGCCTGGGCCACCACGACC
>NZ_JAPSKZ010000302.1 GCF_031181185.1 Phenylobacterium sp.
GCCGCGGCTTGAAGGGCGGCCTCCACGGCGTCGTCGTAGTCGCCCTGCACCAGCGCGACCGCGGCCCCGCGGGCGCGGATCCGGTCGCTGCGCACCGGCGGCAGGTCGGCCGGCAGGAAGATCCGGGCGGCGGCGCCCGCCAGCCGTGCGCCTTCCGCCACCGCCAGCCCGTGGTTGCCGTCGCTGGCGCAGATCAGGGTCGGCGCGCGCCGGGCGCGGCCGTCGAGCAGCTGGGACAGGTCCTGCGCCTCAGTCGCCCGCGCCAGCGCACGCAGGGCCGCATAGACGCCGCCCAGCGCCTTGAAGTTGCCCAGGGGGCGGGCGCCCTCCGCCTTCACATGCACGGACGCCACGCCGCAGCGGGCGGCGAGCGCGGGCAGGTCGAGGAGGGGCGTGGGCTCAACAGCGCCAGGCAGGGCCGCGAGCCAGCGACGGATCTCGGAGGGGACGGTCGGTCTCATGGTCCCAGCCTAGAGGTTGGCGGCGCGGACCCGCGCCGAACCGCCGCGCCGCCGTGCGGCTTTTCCGCGTGCCGCGCCGGACGTGCGCCGATCCGCGTCAGTCCTCGTCAGGGACCGGGATGGTCAGCCCACGCTTCACGACGCCGAGGGCCACATTGGTCCGGAAGCGGCGCACATTGGGGTTCTCGCTGACCAGCCGTGACATCAGGGCGTCGTAGGTCTCGGTGTCGGGCGCGGTCACCACCAGGACGAAGTCGGCCTCGCCGGTCACGTAGAAGGCCTGCTGCACGTGCTCTTCCTGGGCCAGCCAGCGGCGCAGCTGGTCCAGCAGCTCGGGGCGCTCGCGTTCGACCTCGAGGCCGACGATGAAGAAGGTGGGCCGGCCCACCTTGCGGGGGTCAAGGATGGCGGTCTCGCGCTGGATCACGCCCTCGGCGCGCAAACGGCGCAGGCGGCGCTGAACGGCGGAGGCCGAGAGGCCCACCTTGTCGGCGAGCGCCTCGGTGATCTGGCCGGCGTCGGCCTGGACCTCGGCCAGCAGGCGGCGATCGAAACGGTCGAGCTTCATGCGCCGGAAATATCCGCCGCCGCGGCGATCTGCGACGAATTTCTGCAGGCAGGCGACAGATGCGCCGCCCGACGACCGCCGCCCGCCGGTATTCCTCACCCCAACAGTCAGGGGACCCGATCGATGAAGCTCTTCTACCAGACCCACTCGCCCTATGCCCGCAAGGCGCTGGTCTTCGCGCACGAGGTGGGCCTGGCCGGCGAGATCGAGGTTCTCCACCAGGAGACCAGCCCGACGCGCCGCAATCCCGAGGTGTTCGCGCTGAACCCGCTGGGCAAGGTGCCGGTGCTGATCACTCGCGAAGACGAGGCGATCTTCGATTCGGACGTGATCTGCGAATATCTGGACGGGCTCGCCGGGACGAAGCTGATCCCCCAGGGCGCGTCCCGCTGGCCGGCGCTGACCATGCAGGCGGTGGCCCAAGGCCTCTGCGACGCGGGCATCGCGGTGCGCTGGGAGACCGAACGGCGGCCCGAGGCGCTGCGCTATCCACCGCTGCGCGACGGCCAGATCGAGAAGCTGGTCGATGGCTACGACTGGCTGGAACGCCATCTGGATCCCGATCCGCCGCTGCACGTGGGCCATGTGGCGGCGGCGACGGCCCTGAGCTGGCTGGAGTTCCGGTCGCTGCCGCCGTTCCGGCCGGGCCGGCCCCGGCTGACGGCCTGGTTCGACCGCTTCTCGGAGCGCGCCTCGATGCGCGCCACGCCGCTGGCCGGCGAAACCCACGACTGAGCGAAAGGACTGCGGTGATGGAAGAACTGCACAGGCCGACCCGGACGACGCCGTTCGGCTGGCTCGCGCTGCTGCTGGCCATCCCGAGGCGTGGCCGCGGGCGCGCAATGCGCGAACATCCGTATGAAAAACTGGGGCTTCATGCTTGACCGCCCGTAGGTGACATCCCGATAAGACCCGCGACGATACGGCGGGCGAGGGGACCCGCCGGCCAAGGGGATGAGGAGCCAGGCGGCCATGAGCGAAGGCGACGTGAATCAGGACTATGGACGCGAGTCCATGGAGTACGACGTCGTCATCGTGGGCGCCGGGCCGTCGGGCCTGGGCGCCGCGATCCGGCTGAAGCAGATCAATCCGGACCTCACTGTCGCCGTGCTCGAGAAGGGCTCGGAGGTCGGCGCGCACATCCTCTCGGGCGCGGTCATCGATCCCAAGGGCATCAGCGAGCTGTTCCCGAACTGGAAGGAACTGGGCGCGCCGCTCGAGACGCCGGTCACCAAGGACAAGTTCACGCTGCTGGGGCCGCAGGGCAGCCTGGACCTGCCGATGTTCATGATG
>NZ_JAPSKZ010000303.1 GCF_031181185.1 Phenylobacterium sp.
GGGCGAGCAGCTGCTGGCCCAGGGCACGCGCGAGATGGCGACCCTGGTCAACCTCGGCTACCGCCGGAAGCTCAGCAAGGACTGGTCCTTCCAGGCCACCGTGCGCGACCTGTTGGACGAGTACGGGGCCGTCACCGAGATCGCCGGCGCCAACTTCACCGACCGCACCAGCGTCACCTTCGGCGGCCGCGCGGCCTACATCGGCCTGACCTGGAATTTCGGCGGCGGGCAGCGCGGACCCGAGCAGTTCGACTTCTCGGCGCCGCAGACCGGCGGCTGACCGCGGTCGCGGTGTTTCACTCCAGCAGACCCGAGCTTCCGGGGAGACCATCATGATCGACCGTCGGCGACTGTTCCCGGCCGTTGGAGCGGCCGGCCTTGCGGCCGCTCTGCCCCTGGCTGCGCGGGCCGAAACGCCTGCGCTCGCGCCCGACGCCGTAGCCGCGCTCGACGCCCTGCGGGCCGGCAGGGACAGCGCCGGCGGGGTGCTGGTCGCGGTGCGGGGCGGCCGGACCGCCGGCGTTTATGCCTGGGGCAAGGCCTCCCTTCCGTTCGACGTCCCGGTCACCGCGCGCACCCTCTTCCACCTCGGCTCGAACGGGAAGTTCATGACCTCGGTCGCGGTGGCCCAGCTGGCCGAGGCGGGGGCGCTGGGTTTCGACGATCCGATCGGGCGGCACATGGCCGACCTCCCGCCGGCCATCGGCGCCGTCAGCATCAGCCACCTGCTGCACCAGACCTCCGGTCTGGTCGACTACGGCAACCTGCTGGAGGACTGGGACCGGCCCCAGACCCGCGAGATCGTGCTCGCCGCCCTGCGGGACCAGCCTGTGCTGTTCCAGCCGGGAGAGAGCTGGAGCTATTCCAACACCAACTACCTGCTGCTCGGCTGGCTCATCGAGACGCTGTCGGGCCAGAGCTACGCCGAATACGTCCAGGCCCGCCTCTTCACCCCGGCCGGAACCCCGACGGCCCGCGCCGACGCCGCCCAGCAGATCGTCCCCGGACGCGCCGAGCCCTATGAGTTCCAGGACGGCGCCTTCCGCCACGCGGTGCGGATGGAGGATGCGGTGTCCCGCGCGGCTGACGGCGGCCTGCTGTTCTCGGCCCTCGACGCAGCGCCGTGGCGGTCGGCGCTGGATCGGAACCGGCTGGTCTCGCCCGCGACCAAACGGCGCCTGCTGATGCCGGCGAAGCTGAACTCCGGGCGGCTCGCGCCCTACGGCTGCGGCGTTTTCCTCGAGCGGGCCCGTGGCCAGGTGGTGTTGCGCCACGGCGGCGGCGTGCCCGGCTTCATCAGCGACTGGGTCACCTGGGCCGAGGCGGACCTCTCCGTCCTCGCCATGACCAACAGCGCGGCCCGGAGCGGCCCCTCGCTGACCGAAATGATCTTCGCCATGGCCGAGTCGATCCAGCCCGGCGTGACCTGGCGCGACCAGCCGCCGATCGGCGACGGCTCCGATCGCCGCGGCCGGATTCTGCGCGGGCTGCTGGAGCGGCCCGCCGGGGCCCCGGCGCCCGACGGCCTGCTGGCCCCCGAGTTGATGCTGCGTCCCGCCGACAGGCTGCGCCGCATGTCCGCCCCCTTCACCCTCGCCCTGCTCGAGCGCTGGCCGGCGGGCGAGCGGCCTGAACAGGGGGAGCTGGAGCGGTACAGGACCGTCAGCGAAGGGCGGGTCCGGGAACTCGTGGTCGGCTGGACCGAGGACGACCGTCTCTACTGGCTCTGACCCTTGCGTGTCCTTGCGGCCACACCCACCTGATCGGCAACCGCACGGCGCGTCGCTTGCATGAGGGCGCGCCGGCGCAGTCCGCCACTCAGGGGATGTCCACGTGAACCTCGATCTCTACTCCGACCGCGCCAAACAGGCTGTCCAGTCGGCCCAGTCGCTGGCCCTCGCCCGACGCCACCAGCAGTTCGCCCCCGAGCACCTGCTCAAGGTGCTGCTGGAGGAGCGCGACGGCCTCGCCCGCAACCTGATCACCGCCGCCGGCGGCGACGCCGCCAAGGCCGAGCAGGCCGTCGAAACCGCCCTGCAGAAGCGGGCCCAGGTCACCGGCGGCTCGGGCCAGCTCTATCTCGACGGCGACACCGCCCGTGTCTTCTCGGCCGCCGAACAGGCGGCGAAGAAGGCCGGCGACGCCTTCGTCACCACCGAACGCCTGCTGTGGGCCATCGCGAAGGAGGGCGGCGTCGCCGCCACCGTGCTGGCCTCCGTCGGCGCCACGCCCGACAAGCTCGAGACCGCCATCGCCGAGGTGCGCAAGGGCAAGACCGCCGATTCCGCCGCCGCCGAGGACGCTTACGACGCGCTCAAGC
>NZ_JAPSKZ010000074.1 GCF_031181185.1 Phenylobacterium sp.
CCCCCCACAGCAGCTCGATGCTGCGCCTGGGATCGTCGTCGCCGGTGTGTTCCTTGGCCATGCCGCTCCAGTTTTCTCGCAACTAACACTTTACATCATACAGAGTTTGCGGCAAACCGCCGGTCGCACGGAGCCCGCAGAGGCCCCGGCGGAGGGGACGTACGGGAAAGAGCAGGGCGACGGCAACGATTGCGCCGGGCGCCTAAAGCTTGTTCAACCAACGCCGGTCTACTCCCCATCCGATGAGACGCATGCGAAACGCCGCCTCCGTTGCCGTCCTGGCCGCGCTGTCGCTGGCCGCGTGCGCCACGCAGCGCGCCGCCGACGTGCGCCTGCCGGGCGCCTATGAAACGCCCCCGGCCCCGGCCGGCGCCGTCGCCTTGGATCAGTGGTGGAGCGCCTTCGGCGACCCGGAGCTGACGACGCTGGTCGAACAGGCCCTGACCCGCAACGCCGACGTGCGCACCGCCGCCGCCCGGCTGCAGGAGGTCCGCGCCCAGCGCACCAGCGCCATCCTGCAGTACCTGCCGCAGGGAGACGCCAGGGGCACGGCCAGCCGCACGCACACCGAGCAGCTCTCGGGCGACCGCGTCGACATCCCGGGCTTCTCCACCAGCGGCACGTCCGAGCGCTACACGGCCGACTTCAACGTGAGCTGGGAGGTGGACCTCTTCGGCCGCTCGATCGCCGCCACCCGCGCCGCCAACGCCGAGGTCTCGGCCGCCCGCTTCGCCTTCGAAGGCACGCGCGCGGCCATCGCCGCCCAGACCGCAGACGCCTACTTCCAAGCCCGAGGCCTGGCGATCCAGCTTGCCGAGGCGCAGGAAACCGCGCGTATCCAGCGGTCCCTGTACGAGACCGCCGCCAAGCGCGGGGCGCTGGGGCTGACCGCGACCTCGGAAGCCGACCGCATCGCCGGCGAGCTGGCCCAGTCCGAAGCCCAGGTGCAGGCGCTTGAGGCCGAGCTGCAGGCCCAGAAGCGGGCGATCCTGATCCTCGCCGGCCGGGTGGTGGAGCCGACCGCCAACGTCCAGGCGCCTCCCGTCGTGGGCCAGCCGCCGCCGACGCCCCAGGCCCTGCCCAGCGAACTGCTGCAGCGCCGGCCCGACGTGCGCGAGGCGCAGGCGCGGCTGCGTTCGCAGGTCAGCCAGCAGCGCATCGCGGCGCTGGCCTTCTTCCCCACCTTCACCTTCACGCCGGGGATCGGCTGGTCCAAGCAGGAGCAGCCGGGCTTTTCGTCGGAGAGCCAGAGCTGGACCCTCGGCGGCTCGGTGCTGCAGCCGATCCTGTCGATCCCGCGCCTGATGGCCGAGCTTAAGGCCCAGGACGCCCGCACCGAGCAGGCGGTGACCAACTACGAAAAGACGGTCCAGACCGCCTTCCAGGAAGCCGAGGGCTCGCTGGTGCGGCTGGACGCCGACCGCAGCCGCGTCGCGCTGCTGACCGACGGCGAAGTCCGGGCGCGCCGCGCCTTCGAGGCGGCGCGCACCGGCTACGAGCGCGGCCTGACCGATCTGACCACCCTGCTGAACGCCGAAGCGGCCTGGCGCGCGACGCGCGCTCAGCTGACCTCGGCCCAGGTGCAGGCCCTGCGCCGCACCGTCCAGGCCTACAAGGCGCTGGGCGGCGGCTGGCCCGCGCAGACCTACGCCCAGGCCTCGAAGGCCGCGCGATGAGAGACCGCATGCGATCCACGACCCTCCTCCTTCCGCTGCTGGCGGTGCTGGCGCTGGGCGCCTGCCACAAGCCCGAGCCGGCCAAGCCCGCCGACGGCCCCCAGGCGCGGTCGGTGCGGGTCGTCCGCGTGGAGCCGAGGGCGATCACCGGCGCGCTCAGCGCGTCCGGCGACCTGGTCCCTCGCGAGGAAGCCGCCGTCGCGGCCGAGGTGACGGGCTTCCGCGTCCTGCGCGTGGCGGCCGACGTGGGCGACTACGTCCGCGCCGGCCAGACGCTGGTGCAGCTGGACCCGGCGCTGCTGCAGGCGCAGCTGGCCCAGGCGGAGGCTCAGGCGGCCCAGGCCGAAGACCAGGCGCGCCGCGTGCAGGGCCTCGACGGCCAGGGCGTGCTGGCCCAGGAGCAGATCGCCCAGCGGCGCTTCCAGGCCCAGGTGGCGCGCGCCAACCTGCGCGACCTGCAGACCCGCATGCGCAAGATGTCGGTGACGGCTCCGGTCTCGGGGCTGGTGCTCGAGCGGACCGTGCGGCCTGGCGACCTTTCGGCCGGCGGCGCCCAGCCCTGGTTCCGCCTGGCCCGAGACGGCCAGATCGAGCTTTCGGCCGACGTCAGCGAGAACAGCCTGGTGCGGATCCGTCCGGGCCAGGGCGCGACCGTGACCCTGCCCGGCGGCGAGGCCGTCCAAGGACGCGTGCGGTTCGTCAGCCCGCAGATCGACCCGCAGACGAAGCTGGGAGAGGTGCGCATCACCCTACCGGTGCGCAGCGACATCCGCGCCGGCGGATTCGCGCAGGCGGTGTTCGACGACGTCTCGAGCTCGATCCTCGCCCTGCCCGAATCGGCGATCCGCTATGACGCGAACGGCGCGAGCGTGATGGTCGTGGGCGCCGACAACCGCGTGCGTCGCGTGGCGGTGCAGACCGGACAGCGCGGCTCGGGCCTGGTGCAGATCGTCCGCGGCCCGCCGGCGGGCGCGCGCGTGGTGCAGAACGCCGCCTCGTTCCTGCTGGACGGCGACCTGGTGCGACCGGTCGAGGGTGGGGCCGCGACGGCGCCCGTCCGCCCGGCGGCGCCGGCGGCGGCGGCCGGAGCCAAGCGATGAGCGACCACCACCACGCTCCGCCGGGGAGCGGCGGCTTCGCCATCTCGGCCTGGGCGATCCGCAACCCGGTCCCGGTGACCCTGCTGTTCCTGGGCCTCGTGATCGCGGGCCTGATCGCCTACGCCGGCCTGCCGGTGAAGCAGTTCCCCAACATCCAGTTTCCGGTGGTGGCGGTGACCGTCACCCAGTCGGGCGCCGCGCCCGGCGAGATGGAGACGCAGATCACCCGGCCGGTGGAAGACGCCATCGCCGGCATCACCGGGGTCGACAACGTGCAGTCGGTGGTGACGCAGGGCGTCTCCACCACCTCGATCCAGTTCAACATGGGCGAGGACCTGCAGAAGAAGACGGACGAGGTCCGGGCCAAGATCGACCAGACGCGGCAGGTGCTGCCGCGCGACATCGACGAGCCGCAGATCACCCAGGTCGAGATCGACAGCGCCTTTCCGATCATTACCTATGCGGTGGCGGCGCCGGCGATGTCGGACGAGGAGCTGTCGTGGTTCGTGGACGACACGGTCAGCCGCGAGCTGCAGACCGCCAGCGGCGTGGCCCAGGTCACCCGCGTGGGCGGCGTGGCCCGCGAAATCAACGTCGTCATCGACCCCGTCCGGCTGGCCGCCCGCGGCCTGACCGCGGCGCAGGTCAACAATGCGCTGGCGAGCTATCAGCTGGACGCGCCCGGCGGGCGCATCGAGGTGGGCGGCCGCGAGCAGACGGTGCGCGTGCTGGGCTCGGTGGAGACCGTGGCCGAGCTGCGGAACATGACCATCCCGACGGGCGCCGGCGGCTATGTGCGGCTGTCCGACGTGGCCGAGATCGGCGACGGCGCCTCGGAGCCCCGCGGCTTCGCGCGCCTGAACGGCCAGCCGGTGGTGGGCTTCCAGGTCGCCAAGACCAAGGAGTCCTCGGACGTCGACGTCGAGGACGCCGTCAACGTCAAGCTCGCCGAGCTCGAGAAGCGCCACCAGGGCGTCAAGTTCACCAAGATCTACGCCTCGGTCGACGAGACGCGGGACAACTTCCGCGCCACCCAGCACGTGCTGCTGGAGGGCATGGTGCTGGCCGCCCTCGTGGTGCTGCTGTTCCTGCGGGACTGGCGGGCGACGCTGATCACCGTGCTGGCCATGCCCATCTCGCTGATCCCGACCTTCTTCGTGATGAAGCTGGCCGGGTTCTCGCTGAACCTGGTGACCCTGCTGGCGCTCACGCTGGTGATCGGCATCCTGGTCGACGACGCCATCGTGGAGATCGAGAACATCGAGAAGCGCGTGGCGCGCGGGGTGCGGCCCTACCAGGCGGCGCTGCAGGGCGCCGACGCCATCGGCCTCGCTGTGGTCGCGACCACCTTCGCCATCGTGGTGGTGTTCACGCCGGTCAGCTTCATGCCGGGCATCCCGGGCCAGTTCTTCAAGGAGTTCGGCCTGACCGTCTCGGTGGCGGTGCTGTTCTCGCTGCTGGTCGCGCGCCTGATCACGCCCCTGATGGCGGCCTACTTCCTGAAGCCCACGACCAAGCCACACGAGCGAAAGCCGTTCGAGGGTTTCTACCGCAACGCCCTGGAATGGGCCCTCGCGCACCGGATCATCTCGGCAGTCGCGGGCCTGGTGCTGTTCATCGCCTCGGTGATGCTGGTGGGCTTCCTGCCCCAGGGCTTCCAGCCGCCCGGCGACCCGGACTACGTCTACATCAACGTCCAGGGCCCCCCCGGCTCGACGCTGCAGGACATGGAGGCGGCGACCCAGCAGGTGACCCGCGTCATGAGAGCCCAGCCCGAGGTGACGGACGTCTTCACCCAGGTGGGCTCCACCGTCGCCAGCTTCGGTCCCAGCGGCGGTCCGGGGGCGAGCGACGTGCGATCCGGCACCATCACCGTGCTGCTGAAGTCGAAGCGCGACGTCACCGGCAACGAACTGAAGGACCGGGTGCGCGCCGAGATCGCGGCCATTCCCGACGTGCGGCTGAACTTCCTGGACTTCTCGGGCGCCGCTGGCTTCCAGCAGGTGCTGACCGGGCAGGATCCCGAGGCCCTGGACCGCGCCGCGCTCGAGCTCGAACGCCAGATGCGCGGCGTCAAGGAAGTGAACGATCCGCGGCCGGCCAATCCGCCGGTGGGGCCCGAGGTGGTGATCCGCCCGAAGCCGGACGAGGCCGCGCGCCTCGGGGTTTCGGTGGCCACCATCGCCCAGGCCGCGCGCGTCGCGACCGTCGGCGACATCGAGGCCAATGTCCCGAAGCTGAACGAGGGCGAGCGGCGGATCCCGATCCGCATCCGCCTGCCCGAGCACGCGCGGGCCGATATCGAGCAGATCAAGCAGCTGCGCCTGCCCACGGCCACGGGCGGGGTGACCACCCTGGGCGCCGTCGCCGACGTGTCGTTCCAGGCCGGGCCGGCGCGGATCGACCGGCTGAACCGCCAGCGCCAGATCACCATCCAGGCAGAGCTGGGCGACGGCGTGGAGCTGGGCGAGGCGACCAAGGCGGTCCACGCGCTGCCGATCATGAAGAACCTGCCGCCCGGCGTGAAACCGGGCGCCATCGGCGACGCCGAGGCCATGCAGGAGATGTTCGGGGGCTTCGTGGTGGCCTTCGCCACCGCCGTCTTCCTGATGTTCGCGGTGCTGGTGCTGCTGTTCAAGAGCTTCTTCAAGCCGATCGTCATCCTGGCGGCCCTGCCGCTTGCGGTGGGCGGCGCGTTCATCGGGCTCCTGATCTTCAACCTGTCGCTGTCGATCCCGTCGCTGATCGGCTTCCTGATGCTGATGGGCCTGGCGGCGAAGAACTCGATCCTGCTGGTCGAGTACGCCATCGAGCGCGAACGGGAGGGCATGAGCCAGCACGACGCGCTGATCGAGGCCTGCCGCGAGCGAGCCCGGCCGATCATCATGACCACGGTCGCCATGGCCGCGGGCATGCTGCCGACCGCGCTGGCGCTGGAGAAGGGCGCCGAGTTCCGCCAGCCGATGGCCGTGGCGGTGATCGGCGGCCTGATCACCTCGACCCTGCTGTCGCTGGTGCTGGTGCCGGTGGTCTATCGCTTCGTGGACGACTTCGAGAACTGGCTGCGGCCCAGGCTCGCCAAGCTGATCACGCCGCGCGAGGAGCCCCGGCCGTTCGCGCCGGAGGACCGACTCTAGGGACCGACTCTAGAGCTTCGCTGTTCAACCTGGCCGTTTCGCGCCTATCCTTGCGCAACCACAGGCGTTCAAGGGGAGCGGGATGGCCGGGTTTTCCATCGATGCGGCGTTGAAGTCGGGATTCCGCCTCGCCAAGCGCGAGTGGAAGGCGGTGTTCGCCTGGGGCTTCGGCTACGTGCTGGTGGCGCTTGCGATCCAGATGCTGAGCATCGGCCCCGCTTTGCCCGAGTACCTTCAGGCGGTCTTGGAGGATCCTGCGGCGGACACCACCGCCATTCAGGACCAGACGCCGGGCTCATATTTCCTGTTCGCGCTGCCGATGATGATCGTCCTGAGCATCGGCGCCGCAGCGGTCTTCTACGGCGCGGTGGCGCGGGCGATGCTGCGGCCGGAGGAGCGAGGCTTCTTCTTCCTGCGCTTGTCGAAGCGCGAGCTTTGGGTCGGTCTCACGTCGCTGACGCTCGGCCTGGCCGCCGTGGTCGCGGGCCTGCTCATCACGGCGGTGGTCAGCTTCCTTGCGGGAATGGCGGGCGGGACCGACAGCGGACTGCTGCTCTGGGGAATTCTCCTGGGCCTGCCTGCGTTCGTCGGCTTCCTCTATCTCGCCATGCGGTTCTCGCCCGCCTGGGTCCAAGCCTTCGCTGAGGAGCGCTTCGTGTTGGTCGACGCCTGGCGGCTGACCCGCGGGCAGGGCTGGCGGCTCGTGCTGATGGCGCTGGCCCTGGTGTTCCTCGTCTTGATCATCTGCGTCGTGGTGATGATCCCGGCCGTCATCGTGGGCGGCGTCCTGCTGGGCGTGGCCGGGGTGGCCGGCGGCGGCTCGGCGACCGTCGTGGCCGTCCTCCTGCTCGTATTCGGCGTCGTGTTTTTCAGCGCCCTCTATGGCTTCTTCCTGGCCGTGGCGGCCGCGCCGTACGTCGAGGTCTATCGCAGCTTGAAAGCCGGCTAGAGCTCGCCGCGGAGGACCTGGGCGTAGAGTTCCGGATCCACATTGCCGCCGGACAGCACGAGCGCGACGGTGGTCCCGCCGAAGGTCTTCAGCTTGCCCGAAAGCAGGGCGGCGAGGCTGACCGCGCCGCCGGGTTCGACGATCAGCTTCAGGGTCTTGAAGGCGTAGCGCATCGCCTCGGTCACCTCGGCGTCGGTGACGACCGCCACGTCGGCTACGGTGCGCTGCAGGATCGGGAAGGTGATGTGCCCGACGGCGGCGCTCTCCAGGGCGTCGCACAGGCAACGACCCGTGCGTTTCTGGACGACGATCTCGCCGGCCTGCAGCGACTGCAGCGCATCGTCGAAGCCCGCCGGCTCCACGCCGACGATGGCCGTCGACGGCGACAGCGCCTTCACCGCGGTGGCGATCCCCGAGAGCAGGCCGCCGCCGCTGATGCCGGTGACCACGACGTCCAGCTTCGCGCCCAGCGCTTCGGCCTGGCGGACCAGCTCAAGGCCGATGGTGCCCTGGCCGGCGACGATGTGCGGGTCGTCGAAGGAGGGGACAACGACCGAGCCGCGCTCCTGAGAGATCCGGTCGGCGATGGCCTCGCGGCTCTCGTTCAGCCGGTCGTAGAGGATGACTTCGGCGCCGTAGCCGCGGGTGGCTTCGACCTTCATGGCTGGCGCGTCGCTGGGCATGACGATCACCGCCGGCAGGCCCAGCAGCCGGGCGGCCAGCGCCACCCCCTGGGCGTGGTTGCCGGACGAGAACGCCACGACGCCCCGGCGGCGCTCGTCATCCCTTAGCTGGACCAGCCGGTTGAAGGCGCCCCGGAACTTGAAGGCGCCGACGCGCTGGAACATCTCAGGCTTGATCAGCACGCGCAGTCCCGCGCGCTCGTTTAGGGCCGGGCTCTCGATCAGCGGCGTCTCGACGGCGTGGCCCTTCAGCCGGCCAGCGGCGGCCTCGATGTCGGCAAGAGTGATGTCGGTCACTTGGCGAACACCATGGCGTCGTCCGCGAAGGCCTTGAACTCCAGCGCGTTGCCCGAGGGGTCAAGGAAGAACATGGTCGCCTGCTCGCCGGGCTGACCCTTGAAGCGGACCTGCGGCTCGATGACGAACCGGACCCCGGCGGCCTTCAGCTTCTCCGCCAGGTCATGCCACTCGGGAAGGGTGAGGATGACGCCGAAGTGGCGGACCGGCACGTCCTCGCCGTCCACGGCGTTCGTCGAGCGGTGGCCGATCTCGTCGGGCGCAAGGTGGGCGACGATCTGGTGGCCGCGGAAGTCGAAGTCGATCCACTCGGGGCTGGAGCGCCCCTCGGGACAGCCCAGCAGGCCGCCGTAGAAGGCGCGGGCCTCCTCCAGGTCGCGGACCGGGAAGGCGAGGTGAAAGCGCGGAATGTCCATGGATCGAGGTGATAGCGCGCCGGCGGCCTTGAGGGCGAGGGCCACTTGGTCTAAACGGGCGCCCGCAATCGATCTCCGCTTCCCCGCCGAGCACCTGTCGAAGGGCCGGGAGGCGTTCTCCGGGCAGGTCGGGAGATCGTATCCATGGCCAACGTCACCGTGATCGGCGCCCAGTGGGGCGACGAAGGCAAGGGCAAGCTGGTGGACTGGCTGTCCAACCGGGCCGACGTGGTCGTGCGCTTCCAGGGCGGGCACAACGCCGGCCACACGCTGGTGGTGGGCGAACAGGTGTACAAGCTCTCGCTGCTGCCGTCGGGCGTGGTGCAGGGCAAGCTGTCGATCATCGGCAACGGCGTGGTCGTCGACCCCTGGCACCTGCTGAAGGAGATCGGCACGCTTGGCGAGCAGGGGGTGAAGATCACGCCGGACCTGCTGGTGCTGGCCGACAACGCCTGCCTGATCCTGCCGCTGCACCGGGACCTGGACCAGGCGCGGGAGGCCGCGGCGACGAACAAGATCGGCACCACTGGCCGCGGGATCGGCCCGGCCTACGAGGACAAGGTGGGCCGCCGCGCCATCCGCGTCGCCGACCTCGCCGACCGTGCGGCGCTGGAAGCCAAGATCGACCGCCTGCTGGCGCACCACACGCCTCTGCGCCGGGGCCTCGGCCTGCCGGAATACGACGGCGCGGCGCTGCTGGCCGAACTGGAGGAGATGGCGCCGAAGATCTTGCCGTTCGCCAAGCCCGCCTGGCTGATGCTGGACGAGGTGGTGAAGGCCGGCCGGCGGGTGCTGTTCGAGGGCGCGCAGGGCGCCCTGCTGGACGTGGACCACGGCACCTACCCCTATGTGACCTCGTCGAACACGGTGGCCGGCCAGGCCGCCGCCGGCTCGGGCCTGGGGCCGAAGGGGCCGGGCTATGTGCTTGGTATCGTGAAGGCCTACACGACCCGGGTGGGCGAGGGGCCGTTCCCGACCGAGCTCACCGACGACGTCGGCCAGCACCTGGGGACCGTCGGCCGCGAGTTCGGCACAGTGACCGGCCGTTCGCGCCGCTGCGGCTGGTTCGACGCGGCCCTGGTGCGCCAGTCGGTGGCGCTGAACGGCATCGCCGGCATTGCGCTGACCAAGCTGGACGTGCTGGACGGCCTGCCGAAGCTGAAGATCTGCACCGGCTATCGGCTGGGAGACCAGGAGATCGGCTACCTGCCCGCGGGCCTGAAGGCGCAGGCGCAGCTGACGCCGGTCTACGAAGAGATGGAGGGCTGGTCCGAGACCACCCAGGGCGCCCGCTCGTGGAAGGACCTGCCGGCCAGCGCGGTGAAGTATGTGCGCCGGATCGAGGAGCTGATCGGCGCGCCGGTGGCCCTGCTCTCCACCAGCCCGCAGCGGGACGACACCATCCTGATGCGCGATCCCTTCCGGGATTGATTCGCAGTTCCTTTACGCAAAGCGGCTAAGCGACGGACCCGAGAGGTCCGCCCGTGTTCGACGACGAGAAGAGAACGATCCGCCGGATGGCGCCGCACCTGCAGCGGGTGCTGATCGCCGACCCTCAGCCCGCCGGCGCCGCGCTCATCGGCGACGCCATGCGCAACATCGCCCGGTCCCAGACCTGGACCGCCACGACGACCGAGCGTGCGCTGAAGCTGTGCGAAACGGTCAGTCCGCAAATCGTCTTCGTCGAGCTGGGCTTCGAGAAGATGAATGGCATCGACTTCACCAAGCGCCTGCGCCGCAGCCAGTTCGAGAGCCGGCAGGCGCCGGTGATCATGGTGACCAGCACGGCGACCGCCGCCAGCATCCTGGCCGCCCGCGACGCCGGCGTACACGAGTTCCTGCGCCGTCCCTTCACGATGAAGGACCTGCTGCGCCGGCTGGAGGCTGTGACGCTCCGCCAGCGCGACTGGATCGAGGCCGTGGGCTACGTGGGCCCCGACCGCCGACGGTTCAACTCGGGCGACTATGTGGGTCCGCTGAAGCGCCGCTCCGACAACCGCCAGACCCCCGACGCCGCGCGCCTGTCCCAGGCGCTGAAGATCCTGCGCTCGGCGGTGGCCGCGTTCGACAGCGACCCTGCGCAGGCGACGCGGGCGATCGAGACCCAGGTGCAGGCGATCCAAAAGGCAGCGACCGCCGCGGCCGACCTGAAGTTGGTGACCGCGGCGGCCGAGCTGTCGCGTTATGTCGTGCTGTCGCGCAAGATGGGCGTGGCGCTGAACGGCGCCGACGTGGCCAAGCACGCCGCGTCCCTGCTGGCCTACATGCCCAAGGACGACGGCGCGGTCGCGGCCTAGGCCCTACGCGTCGACCAGGTTCCGCTCTTCGGCGGCGGCGCGCATCGACTTCTGCAGCTTCTCGAAGGCCCGGACCTCGATCTGGCGCACGCGCTCGCGGCTGACGCCGTACTGCGAAGCGAGCTCTTCCAGGGTCGTGGGCTCGTCCTTCAGCCGCCGCTCGGTCAGGATGTGACGCTCGCGATCGGTGAGCTCGGCCATGGCCTCCTGCAGGAGCTCCATGCGGATGCCGCGCTCTTCCGTTTCGGCGATGACGCTTTCCTGGCTGGGCGTGGTGTCGTCCACCAGCCAGTCCTGCCACTCGCTTTCCGAGTCGGCGCGGAGCGGCGAGTTGAGCGAGGCGTCCCCGCCGGCGAGGCGCCGGTTCATGGAGATGACCTCCTCGTCCAGCACGCCCAGCTTGGTGGCGATCTGGCGGACCTGTTCGGGGCGCAGGTCGCCCTCTTCCAAAGCCGAGATCTCGGACTTGGCCTTCCGCAGGTTGAAGAACAACTTCTTCTGCGCCGCGGTGGTGCCCATCTTCACGAGGCTCCAGGACCGCAGGATGTATTCTTGGATCGAGGCGCGGATCCACCACATGGCGTAGGTGGCCAGGCGGAAGCCCTTGTCGGGATCGAACTTCTTCACCGCCTGCATCAGGCCGACGTTGCCCTCGGAGATCACCTCCCCGATCGGCAGGCCGTAGCCGCGGTAGCCCATGGCGATCTTGGCCACGAGGCGCAGGTGGCTGGTCACGAGGCGGTGCGCCGCCTCAGGGTCCTGGTGTTCGGTCCACCGCTTGGCCAGCATGAACTCTTCGTCCTTGGCCAGCATGGGGAACTTGCGGATTTCAGACAAATACCGGCTGAGGCCGCCTTCCGGCGACATCACGGCGAGCGCGTTTGCGGCCATGGATTATCCCCTCTTGGATACGGACTTCAGGCCGCGCGCCAACCCGACGCGCAAAGGACCATCGCCCCCTCCAACCATTCAGATAGGTACGAAGTTTCGAGGAAGCTAGGCCGTGGGAGGCGGCCCAAAAGTCCGACTGCTCTAGTGGGGCATTAGGTACGCCCGGACTTGGGCGCCATCAAGGCAGGGTTTCTCACACAGGCTGTTAGCGTAGCTTGCAACACTGAGTTTTTCTGGGGCTGCTGTCGGGATCGCGCCGCCGCCATCGTCCTGTGCTCGAACGCGGCGTCTAACGGGAGGTAGGCTTCCGGAGCCGCTTCCCAAGAGGAGGACGAGGACATGCCCAAGCTGACCAACTGCCTGTGGTTCGAGGCCGAGGCCGAGGAAGCCGCACAGTTCTACTGTGGGATCTTCCCCAATTCGAAGATCACCGAGGTCTCCCGATATCCCGAGGGCCTGCCGGGCGACCGGGCTGGGCAGGTGCTGACCGTCGCCTTCGAACTGGACGGGACGCCCTTCACCGGCTTGAACGGCGGCCCGGATTTCAAGTTCAGCGAAGCGATCAGCTTCCAGATCGACTGCAAGGACCAGGCGGAGGTCGACCGCTACTGGGATGCCCTGCTGGCCGGCGGCGGCCAGGAGAGCCAGTGCGGCTGGCTGAAGGATCGCTTCGGCCTTTCATGGCAGGTCGTGCCGACCCGACTTACCGAACTCATCAGCGGCCCGGACAAGGAAAAGGCCGGTCGCGTCGCGGCGGCGATGATGCAGATGGTCAAGCTGGACATCGCCAAGCTGGAGGCCGCCGCGGCCGGCTAGAGCTTGGCCAGCCGGCGCTCCAAGGCCGCCATGTCGGCGGGCAGGGGACTTTCGAAGCGAAGGTCCTCGCCCGTCACCGGATGGCGGAAGCCCAGCACGGCCGCGTGCAGCGCCTGGCGCCTCAGCCCGGCTTCGCGCATGGCCGCGCGCACGGCCTCGGCCGGCGGGCCCGAGCCGTAGGTGGGATCGCCGAGGCAGGGCGTCCCCCTCGACGCCAGGTGCACCCGGATCTGATGCGTGCGGCCGGTTTCGAGCCGGCAGGCGACGCGGGCCGCCAGCGGCCGCTCCTGAGGCCCGAAAGCACGTTCGACGACATAGTGGGTGACGGCGTGACGGCCGCCGGTCTTCACGAGCGCCATCTTCTTGCGGTCGTGCGTCGAGCGCGCGATGGCGCCCTCGATAGTCCCGCGGATCGGGCTGGGGGCGCCGCGGGTGAGCGCGACGTACGCGCGCCCGATGTCGTGGGCGGCGAAGAGGGCGGACAGCCCCTGGTGGGCGGCGTCGGTCTTGGCGGCCACGACGACGCCGGAGGTCTCCTTGTCGATGCGGTGGACAATGCCGGGGCGTGCGACGCCGCCGATGCCCGAGAGGCTGTCGCCGCAGTGGTGCAGCAGCGCATTGACGAGGGTGCCGCGTTCGCTGCCAGGGGCCGGGTGCATGGCCAAGCCCGGCGGCTTGTCGACGACGATCAGGTGGGCGTCCTCGTAGAGCACCCTGAGGGGGATCGGCTCCGGCGACGGCTCGGCCGGCTCGGGCGGCGGGACCTCGACGGCGTAGGCGCCGGCGCGGGCCCGGGCCTTGCCGTCGGTGACCGGAACGCCGTCGAAAGCGACGCGACCCTCAGCGATCAGCGCCTGCAGCCGGGCGCGGGACAGGTCGGGGACGAGGCCCGCCAGCACCTTGTCGATGCGCTCGCCCGCGGCGTCCTCCGGCACCTCGACGAGGCGGACCTCGCCGAGGCTTTCGTCGCTCAGGACTTCGGCGTCCTCAGAGGCCATGCTTCTCGCTGGCGCCTTCCTCGTGGCCGGCGATGGAGCCTTCCTTGAACAGGTACTCCTCGAACTGCTCGTGGGCCTCCTTGTCGTTGCGGCGCAGCCATTCGAGGACCATAGCGGCGTGCTCCAGCTCCTCCCGGGCGTTGTGCAGCAGGATGGCCTTCAGCTCGGGGTCGTCACAGTCGTCGGCCCGCTGCCGGTACCAGTCCACGGCCTCCAGCTCCTCGATGATCGAGGTGATCGCATAGTGCTTGTTCAACGTGTCGCGCGTCAGCTTCTCGCGCGGGACGTGGAGGCCTTCCTTCGACATCGACCGTCATGCTCCTGTGGTACTTTGCCGACTACATACACGCGCGGCGGCCAGGGGGAACGCACATGAAGCTCGATCGACGCAGGGCGTTGGCTTTGCTGGGCGTGGGCGCAGCGGCGCCGGCTCCCGCGGCCGCCACCCCGCCCATCCCAGACGGCGTGTTTCGGCACGGCGTCGCCAGCGGAGATCCCCTGCACGATCGCGTGGTGATCTGGACTCGATTCACGCCCCTGGCGGAAACGAGCATCCCCGCCAAGGGTCTTGACGTGCGCTGGGAGGTCCAGTCCGCGCTTGGACCCGTCGTGGCCAAGGGCGTCGCGTTCGCCAGGCCTGATCGCGACTTCACGGTGAAGGTCGACGTGAGCGGCCTGCAGCCTGGAACCGAGTACGTCTACCGGTTTCAGCGCGGACCGGTGGGCATCGAGGGGCGGACAAAGACCCTGCCGAAGGGCGCTGCGAAGGACGTGGTGCTGGCGGTAGCCTCGTGCTCGCTCTACCCGAACGGCTACTTCAACGCCTACCGCGCCATCGCGGACCTCCCGCGGGTCGACGCGGTGCTGCATCTCGGCGACTACATCTACGAGTACGGCGGTCCCGGGACCTACGGGATGAACTCGCCGGTCGCGGGCGAGCGGCCGCATGATCCGCCGCACGAGATCGTCAGCCTGGCCGACTACCGTCGCCGCCATGCTCAATACAAGTCTGATGGCGACCTACAGGCGGCGCACGCCCGGGCCCCGTGGATCGTGGCCTGGGACGACCACGAGACGACCAACGACAGCTGGATGCAGGGGGCCGAGAACCACCAGGCCGAGAGCGAAGGCGACTGGAGCGCCCGCAAGGCTGTGGCGCTGAAGGCCTATTATGAGTGGATGCCGATACGCGAACCGAGTGCGGGTCGGGACTTCGTGAGCGCCTCCGAACGCGCCTTCCACTTCGGGGACGTCGCTAGCCTGATCATGATCGAGACGCGGCTGGGCGCCCGCGACAAGCAGTTGGACTTCGAAACCGACCTGCCTGTGGTCGACGGCAAACCGGACGTGGCTGCATTCCGCGCCAAGCTGATGGACCCGAACCGGCGCATGATGGGTCAGCGTCAGGAGGCCTGGATCGCCCGCGAACTGACGCGTTCGGTCAAGGCCGGCCACGCCTGGCAGGTGATTGGAAATCAGGTGGTGATGGCGCGGGTGAAAGGGCCGACGCGCAAGGATCTGAAAGCCGACGAACTGGCGCGGGCGACGCCGCAGACGCTGCAGCGGCTGGACCGCCGCGCCCGTCCCGCCGAACTCGGCCTCCCCGGCGCTCTCGACATGTGGGATGGCTATCCGGTCGATCGGGAGCGGCTGTACAGCCTCTTCCGCAGCGCCGAGGCGCGGCCGATCGTGGTCTCCGGCGACAGCCACTCGTTCTGGGCCAACGAGCTGCACGATGGACAGGGGCGGCGCGTCGCCTGCGAGTTCGGCACGACCGGGATCACCAGCCCCGGCGCCGGCGAATTCGCGCCGGGGCTCGACACCGGCGAGCTGATCGCACGGGTGAACCCGGAGGTCGTCTACAACAACCAGGTGGCCAAGGGCTTCGTCCTGCTGACCCTGACCCGCGAGGCCGCCAAGGCCGAGATGGTGGCCGTTTCCACGATTACGTCGCGCGAGTTCACGGCCGCGCCGGTCAAGAGCTTCCGGGTGATCCCGGAGGGTTCCGGCGTCTCGAAGTTGGCGGAATCCTAGCGCCGCTCCAGCGCCAGGCGCAGGCCGAAGGCGAGGAAGGCCCCGCCGGTGAGGCGGTCCAGCCAGCGCACGACGGTGGCCCGGCGCAGGGCCGCCGCGGCGGGCCGGGTCGCGGCGATGATGCCGGCGAACCAGATCAGGCCCATCAGGCAGTGCAGGAAAGCCAGGAAGACCATCCAGGGCGCGACCGGTACGCCCTGCGGCGTGAACTGCGGGAGGAACGAGACGTAGAAGACGCCGGCCTTGGGGTTCAGCAGGTTGTTGAGCGCGCCGCGCCAGAGCCAGGCGGAGCCGTGCGCCGGCGCGCCAAGCGCCTCCGCCGGCTGGAGGTCGAATTGTTGTCGCGGCCGCAGGATGAGGTTGAGGCCCAGCCAGACCAGATAGGCCGCGCCGGCCCATTTGAGGATCTCGTAGGCGAGGGTCGAGGCCGCCAGCAGCGCGCCCAGGCCGAGGCCGACCGCTGCGCCCCACGCCAGCGTGCCGAGGCAGACCCCAAGCGCCGCCAGCCACGCCGGTGTGGGTCCCTCGGCGGCGGCGGTCCGCAGGACGAGCGCGGTGTCGAGGCCCGGCGTGATGGTCAGCAGGAAGGCCGCGAACGAGAAGGCGATCAGGGCCTCGGGAACGGTCATGCGCGGCTCCGACGGACGAGGCGGTAGAGGTACAGCAGGACGACCAGGCCCAACACCACGCCCGTGGCGGGATCCAGCCAGCGCTCCACCCGGCGATACTCCGCCTCGAGCAGATACCCTGCGGACGCGAGCAGCAGGGTCCAGGCCGCCGTTCCCGCGGTGGTCCAGGCCAGGAAGGTCGCGTGGCGCATGCGCGCAAGGCCCGCCGGAACGGAGATCAGGGTGCGGACCGCCGGGATCAGCCGCCCGACGAAGACCGCGGGGCCTCCATGGCGGCGGAACAGCTCCCGGGCGCGGCGCAGGTCCTGCTCGTCGAGGGTGAGCCAGCGCCCGTGTCGCGAAACCCAGCTCTCCAGGGCCCGGTCGGGGATGCGTCGGCCGACTTCGTACCAGCCGTAGGCGCCGGCCACTGCGCCGACGGTTCCTGCGATCACCACGCCTGCGAAGTTCAGGTCGCCGCGCGCGGCGGCGAACCCGGCCAGCGGCATGATCACCTCGGAAGGGATCGGCGGCACGACGTTCTCGGCGAACATCAGGAGCGCGACGCCGATCAGGCCCGCCGCGACGATGACGCTGACGACGAACTCGAACACGGGCAGCTCTTACGCCCGTTTCACCAGCTTGCCGTTCTCGATGGTGCGGTAGAAGCACGACCGCTGGCCTGTGTGGCAGGCGCCGCCGTCGCCCTGGGGCCAGACCTTGAGCCACACGGCGTCCTGGTCGCAGTCGATCCGCAGTTCCTCCAGCACCTGCACCTGTCCCGAGGTGGCGCCCTTGTGCCAGAGCTCCTGGCGCGAGCGGCTGAAGTACCAGGCCTCGCCGGTCTCCATCGTCCGGGTCAGGGCCTCGGCGTTCATCCAGGCCAGCATGAGGACCTCGCCCGTCTCGGCGTGGGTGGCCACGGCGGCGATCAGGCCGTTCTCGTCGAAACGGGGGGTGAGCTTGGCGCCCTCCTCCAGCGCTTTCTGGTCGGTGGCGGTGGGGAAGGTCGGTTGGGTGTTCATGCCTCCCATATGGCGCCGCGCCACACCCTCGCGCTAGCCTTGCCTGCAATGAGTCTGAAGGACTGGGTGAAGGGCCGTGTCGCGGCCATGGACGCGGCGGCCCAGCCCTGGGC
>NZ_JAPSKZ010000304.1 GCF_031181185.1 Phenylobacterium sp.
CCTTGTCAGCCGGTTCTGGGGCGAGCCCCTGACCTTCGCGGCGGCTTGACGCCGTCGCCGCCATGCCGGCGGATGCGGACCGGGAGGAGGCTCGCATGAAACATCTGCTGCTCGCCGCCGTGCTGGCGGCTGTCGCCGGACCAGCCGCGGCCGAGGTCAAGGCCCGCTCGGCCGACGGCTTCACACTGACCTACGAACGCGCCGTTACCGCCTCGGCCGAGGTTGTCCTGGAGGCGATCGGCCGCCCGGCGGCGTGGTGGAGCGACGCCCACACCTGGTCCGGCAGTGCATCGAACATCTCGGTCGATCTGCGGCCTGGCGGCTGCTGGTGCGAGGCACTGCCCGGCGGCGGCGTCAAGCACGCCGAGACATTGCTGGTATGGCCGGAGCGCAGGATGGTCCGCTTCGAGGCGCCGTTCGGCCCGCTGCAATCCATCGGAGCCGACGCCGTCCTGACCATGAGTTGGGCGGACGCCGAGGGCGGCGGCCGGGTGCTGAAGTGGACGTTCTCGGTGACCGGCCCGGGCGCGGGCGCCATGGCCGATCCCGTCGACGGCGTGATGGCCGAGCAGTTCGGCCGCCTCGCCGCGCACCTCGGCGCCGCCGGCTCGTAGAGGCGTCAGGCCGACTCCGCCGACGCCCGGGCTCGCCAGGGCCCCGCGATTGCAGTCCGAGAGGTCGCGGTCGTGACCTCCCAGCCCCGGATCCTGAGCCACAGCTCCGCGATCAGCAGGTTGGGAATCCAGCACAGGAAGGCGATGGCGGGGTAGGCATTGGCGAAGTCGAGGCCGGTCAGCGGGACGATCGGCAACATCAGCCTGAGGGTGACCGCCGCGAAGGTGAGGGAAAGGCTGCGGATCATCCATCGACGGTGCTGACCGAACTGACCCCCGACCGCCTTGCGCCACCCCATCGCAGTGGCGACGAACCAGGCGACCGCCAGAAAACCGAAACCCAACCCTGCGATCGGGCCGGACAGGCTGGTCACGGCGAGGCCGAAGCCGGACACGGCGCCGATCAGGCAGGCCGCCACATAGACCCGCCCGGACCAGCGGTGCCAGGCGCGTCGGGGGCCTCGCCAGGAGATCAGCTGGAACGGCCCGAGAGCCAAGGCGGTGAGGGCGCTGGCGACATGGGTCAGGAAGACCAGCGGCCGCGCCTCGATGTGCGGCTCCATGCCCTGGGTCATGAACGGCTCGGGCAGCAGGAAGCGGGCGCTGAACAGCGCCACCGCCAGACACAGGAGGACGGTCAGCCAGAAGACGGTCGCCGTTGCGGCACGGCTCAGAACGCGGATCATCGAAGGCTCCTCGAGAAGGGGAGGCCCGCTTGAAACCGCGGAGGCGAGCGTGTCAGCCTTGCTTTCGCGAACGGCGGGGATGCGTTCGCGAACGGAGAGGGGCGTGACGACCGACGATGTCATGAAGAGCTTCCGGGGCGTCCGGATCGGCCGATCCAGCGTTGCCGAACTGCTCGGCCTGTCCCTGTTCGGCCTCTTCCTGGCGGCGATCGCCGCCTATGACGGCGAGAGCGTGCCCGCACGCGAGCGCTACCCCTACTGGCAGCTGGCGATGCTGGGCGGCGGCGTCATCGCCGCCCTGATCGAGCCTTGGGTGGCCCGTCTGTTCCCCGGCCGGCCGCGGGTGTTCGCCGTGGCCCAGCTGATCGCCATGACCCCGCCGATCGCCCTGTGGGTTTCGGTGTTTCCGGTCCTGGTGTTCGGACGGTCGTTCACGCTCGAGAAGTTGCTTTGGACCACGCCGAGCGTGATGACAATCAACGTCGCCGTGGTCGGGCTGGCGTGGCTCACGCGCACGGCTCTTCGCCAACCGCTGACAAAACTCGCCCCGCCGGACGGCGTCGCGCCGCCGGAGCTGCG
Organism: Phenylobacterium sp.; assembly: GCF_031181185.1. Taxonomy (GTDB): domain Bacteria; phylum Pseudomonadota; class Alphaproteobacteria; order Caulobacterales; family Caulobacteraceae; genus Phenylobacterium. The sequence continues at coordinate 1,880 of NZ_JAPSKZ010000304.1, forward strand.
CCGCCGGCTGCCGCCGCGGCTGGCCCGCGCGCGGCTGATCGCCGTGGAGGCCGAGGACCACTATCTGCGCATTCGCACCGAAGCGGGGTCTGCCCTGGTGCTGATGCGGCTGGCGGACGCCCTGGCGGCGCTGGAGGGCGCCGACGGCTTTCGCGTGCATCGCTCATGGTGGGTGGCCCGCACCGGCGTGGAGGCGGCGCGCTGGAAGGCGGGCCGGGGCGAGCTGACCCTGTCCGACGGCGCCGTCGCCCCGGTCAGCCGGACCTACGCCGCCGCCCTGCGCGGCACGGACTGGGCGGCTCCGGCCGCCTAGGCCGCCAGCGCCGTTTCGGAAGCGACGATGCGGCTGGCGGCGTGGACCACGGCGCCGATGCGCAGGGCGGCCTGGACCTGGGTGGCCGGCACGCCGTGCTTGCGCAGTTCGCCCTCGTGGGCG
>NZ_JAPSKZ010000075.1 GCF_031181185.1 Phenylobacterium sp.
GCGGACGCCGGCCTCGATGCGTGCGCCCGAGGAAATGGAGGCCTTCGCGGCGTTGGGACTGGACGCCGCCGTGGTGGTGGCCTTCGGCCAGATCCTGCCGCGCGAGGTCCTGGAGGCGCCCCGGCTGGGCTCGTTCAACGTCCACGCCTCCCTGCTGCCGCGCTGGCGCGGCGCGGCGCCGATCCAGCGGGCGATCATGGCCGGCGACAAGGTCACGGGCGTGCAGGTGATGCGGATGACCGATGGGCTGGACGAGGGGCCGGTGCTGGCGACCGCGACCGTGCGGATCGACGCCCTGGAGACCGCCGCGACACTGCACGACCGGCTGGCCGCGGCGGGCGCCGATCTGATCGTCCGCACCCTGGCCGACATCGAGGCAGGGCGCGCCGTGGAGACGCCGCAGGCCGAGGAGGGGATCACCTACGCCAAGAAGATCCGGCCGAAGGAGGCGCGGATCGACTGGACCAAGCCGGCCGCCGAGCTCGACCGCAAGATCCGCGGGCTGTCGCCGTTCCCGGGCGCCTGGTTCGAGCTGCCCACCGACAAGGGGCCGGTGCGGGTGAAGGCGCTGCTCTCGGCCGCGGAAGACGGCCAGGGCCAGCCCGGCGTCACCCTGGACGAGCGGCTGCTGGTGGCCTGCGGTGAGGGCGCGGTGCGGCTGTTGCGCGTGCAGCGCGAGGGGCGCGGGCCGCAGGACGCCGCGGTTTTCCTGCGCGGGACGCCGGTCGCGGCCGGGACCAAGCTCGCCTGATGCCGCGCTACCGCCTGACCATCGAATATGACGGCCGGCCCTATCACGGCTTCCAGGCCCAGGCCGCCCTGCCCAGCGTGCAGGGCGCCATCGAGCGGGCGGTGAAGGGCTTCTGCGGCCAGACGCTGCGGCTGCAGGCCGCCGGCCGCACCGACACCGGGGTGCACGCTACCGGCCAGGTGGTCCATATCGACCTCGAGAAGGACTGGAACCCCGAGGTCGTGCGCAACGCGCTGAACGCGCACCTGGTCCCCGAGCCGATCTCGGTGCTGGAGGCGAGCATCGCCGAGGAAGGCTGGCACGCCCGGTTCTCCGCCAAGGAGCGGCGCTACCTCTATCGGGTCCTCAACCGCATGGCGCCGCCGGCCATCGACCAGGGTCGCGTCTGGCACGTGAAGAAGCCGCTGGACGCCGACGCCATGCACGAGGCCGCGCAGGTGCTGGTGGGCCACCACGACTTCACGACCTTCCGCGACCTGGGCTGCCAGGCGAAGTCGCCGATGAAGACCCTGGACATCGCTGCCGTCCGCCGGGAGGGCGACTACGTCCTGCTGGAGTTCGCCTCGCGCTCGTTCCTGCACCGGCAGGTGCGCTCGATGACCGGCAGCCTGGCCGAGGTGGGGATCGGCCGCTGGACGAAGGGCGACCTGAAGGCCGCGCTGGAGGCCCGCGACCGCAAAGCCTGCGGGCCGGTCGCGCCGGCCGAAGGCCTGTACCTGACGGGCGTCTCCTACTGAAAAGTGAAATGGCTCCGCTTGCACGCCGCGGCGCCTTGCGACTTCGTGACGCCCACGTGCCCCAGGGGGCGTCCGCTGCTGCATCGCTAACGGCTAGGGAACGTACGGCATGGCCTTCGTCGTGTTCGCCGGACAGTCCAACACGGGCGGCTACGGCATGGGCGGCTGGACGCTCAGCCAGCCCTGGACGCCCGACCCGCTGACGCTGATCTGGGACGCGGCGGCCAAGGCCTGGACGACCCTACAGCCGGGCGTGAACACCGGCTACGGCGGCCAGCCGCTGGCCTGGGGGCCCGAGGTGCAGTTCGCCCGCGAATTCCGCGCGCTGTTCCCGAACGAGGTGCTGCGGATCGTCAAGGAAGCCCACGGCGGCACGAGCCTGGCGGTGGATCATGGCGCGTGGAGCTATGACTGGTCGCCCAACAGCGGCGGCGAGCTCTTCGACCGGGCGGCCGCGACGATCGCGGAAGCCAGCGTGGCGGCGGGCGGCGGGCGTCCCGACGCGGTGTTCTTCGGACAGGGCGAGGAGGACGCAGCCGACTGGGGCGACGCCAGCGCCTACGGCGGCAACCTCGCGGCTTTCATCGCCGCCGTCCGCGCCGAATGGATGGGTGACGGCGCCGGCAAGGTGGGCTTCTTCCAGATCGCGCCGGGTTGGCCCCATGCCGCCGAGGTGCGGCGCGCCCAGGCGGCGGTGGACCAGGCCGACCCCAACGCGGCGAGCTTCGACACGCTTGGCTTCGCGCTGCAGGGCGACGGGGTGCACTACGCCGCGGCCGGCTTCGAGGCCATCGGGCGGAGCTACTTCCAACTGTTCCAGGGCTGGCGCGGCGCCGCGTCCGAGCCGGGTCCTGGGCCCGGCCCGGACGGCGTGTCCCTGCAGGGCGGGGGCGGGCCTGACGCCCTGATGGGCGGGGGCGGCGCCGACACCCTGCTGGGGGCCGCGGGCTCGGACAGCCTCGGCGGCGGCGAGGGGCAGGACTATCTGCGCGGCGGGCCGGACGACGACCGGATGTCCGGCGGCGGCGCCTTCGACGACATGCACGGCAACGAAGGCCGAGACACCCTGGCGGGCGGCGACGGCGGCGACTGGGTGGTGGGCGGCCAGCACGACGACCAGCTGTTCGGCGAAGAGGCCGGCGACGTGGTGCTGGGCAACCTGGGCGCCGACCTGGTGGACGGCGGGGCGGGCGACGACGTGGTCCGCGGCGGCCAGGGCGATGACCAGCTCTTCGGCTGGGCGGGAAACGATTTCCTGGCCGGCGACCGCGGCGACGACACGATCTCGGGCGGCTCGGGCGCGGACATCTTCCACAGCTTCGGCGAGGCGGGCCTGGACCGGATCACCGACTTCAGCTTCGCCGGCGGCGACCGGGTGAGGCTCGTCGCCGGCACGACGTGGAGCGTCTCGCAGGCGGGCTCCGACGTGGTCGTCGACCTCGCCGGCGGCGCGCGGCTGGTGCTGGAAGGCGTGCCGCTGTGGAGCCTGGGCGACGGCTGGATCCTGGCCGGCTGATTTGACACGGCCGGGCGACTGCCCGACCTTGCCGGCCAAGCTTCGACAAGGATCGCGCGCCTGACCCGCCTCGCCCTCATGGCCGCCTGCCTGGCGCTGGCCTCGCCCGCCGCTGCATCGGAGGAAGGCTGCCTGGCCTATGGCGATCCGACCACGCTGTTGACCGGGATGATCTATGCCGTCGAGGCGTTCGACGAGGCCGAGGGCGACACCGTCCAGCGCGAGCGGGAGATCGACTACTACGCCCTGATCCTGTCCGAGCGGGTCTGTGCGGCCGGCGTCCCGGGCGACCCGAACAAGCCCGAGCTGCGCAACCTGACCGTCGTGCGGCTCGATATCCCGGTGGAGGTCGCCAAGGCGGCGCTGCAGCGGAAGGTGATGGTGCAGGGGCCGCTGGCGGCCGAGCCCGGGGCCGACGCGCCGCTGGTGATGAAGGTGGCCGGGATGACGGGCGCCCGCTAGGCGTCCGGACAGGTTTTCGGCGGCGTCCGGACGGGACGGCGCTGGCGGTCGCGAAGGGCCGCCGCCAGCCTGGTCCCATGACTGACAGCACCTCGGCCGAGACCGGCCCCGCCTTCACCCGCGAACTGATCGACACCGGCAAGACGCTGCTCGCCGGCCTGCTGATCGCCCTGGTCCTGCGCACCGTGCTCTTCCAGCCCAACACCATCCCCTCGAGCTCGATGGAGCCCGGCGTGCGGACGGGCGACTATCTGCTGATCAGCAAGTTCGACTACGGCTGGAGTCGGCACTCCATTCCCTTGGCGCCGCCGCTGTTCGACGGCCGCCTGTTCGGGCGCGCGCCCAAACGCGGCGACGTGGTCGTGTTCAAGCTGCCGCGCGACGCGAGCCAGCTCTACATCAAGCGGGTGATCGGCCTGCCGGGCGACCGGGTGGCGCTGCGCGGCGGGCAGGTGCTGGTGAACGGCCGGCCGCTACCACGACAGGTGCTGGGCCGCACCGAGGATCCGGAGGCCCCAGGCGTCATCGTGACGGAGGTGCGCGAATCCGCGCCGGACGGGCGGCCGTACGTCACCTACGACCGCGGCGCGGGGCTGCCGGGCGACGACGTCGGTCCGGTGGTGGTGCCCGAGGGCTTCTACTTCATGCTCGGCGACAACCGGGACAACTCGCTGGACAGCCGCTGGCCCGAGGCGGTCGGCGTCGGCCTGGTCCCGGACGAGAACCTGGTGGGACGCGCGCGGATGGTCCTGCTGTCGTGGCGGCTGGGGGCCGCGGTGCTGAAGCCGTGGACGTGGCTGGACCTGGCGCCGGAGCGGTTCTTCAAGCCGCTGCGCTAGCGGTCGAGGTACTCGGGCAGGCTGAGGACGCCGTCACGATCGGCGTCGAGGGCGCGGAACTCCGCCGCCCGAAAGCTGTCGGCCAGCGACGGGGCCGCCGCGGCCCCCGCGGTGGCGAGCGCCAGGGCGCCGGCGATCAGGTGGGCCGGGCGGAAGCGGCGGCGCGGCCGCGCCGAGGCCGCGAGTTCGGCCTCGATGAAGGCGCGCACGGCCTCGCTGGCCGAGCGCCCGTCGCGGCGGCAGCGCTCCATGAAGGCGGTCTTCGTCGGGTGCGGGATGCGCACCTCGAGGAATTCGCTCTTTTTCGGCGGTCGGCTCATGGCGGCGAGGATGCGCGCGGGCGCGGCCGGCGCAAAGAAAAATCCTGTCCGGACAGCCCTACGGCCGGTCGAAATAGCGTTCGATGATGCGGGCGTAGACCGCCTGCAGCCGGCGGATCTCGTCTACCGGCGCGCGCTCGTCGACGGCGTGCATGGTCTTGCCGACCAATCCCACCTCGACCACCGGGCACAGCGCCCGGATGAACCGGGCGTCCGAGGTGCCGCCCGAGGTGGAGAGTTCGGGCGGGCGGCCGGTGACGTCCTGGATCGCGCCGGCCACCAGGTCGGTGAAGGCGCCGCGCTCGGTGAGGAAGGCCTCGCCGCTGATCTGCGGCGTGACGGTCACGCGCCCCTTGAAGCCTTCCGCGGCCTTTTGCGCCTCGGCCTCGATCCAGTCGGCCAGCGACCGGCCCGTGTGGTTCGGGTTGAAGCGGATGTTCAGCCGCGCCCGCGCCGTCCCCGGGATGATGTTGGTCGCCGTGTTCGGCACGTCGATCAGGGTGATCTCCAGGTTCGACGGCTGGAACTCGGGATAGCCGTCGTCGAGGCGGCGGTGCTGCAGGGCGGCCAGGAGGCGGACCAGCACCGGCACGGGATTGGCGGCGCGGTGGGGGTAGGCCACGTGGCCCTGTATGCCTTCCACCAGGATGTCGGCGTTGATCGAGCCGCGACGGCCGACCTTGACCATGTCGCCGAACGTCTCGGCCGAGGTGGGTTCGCCCACCACGCAGTGGTCGATGGCCTCGCGCTCGGCCAGCAGGGCCTCGACGACCTTCTTGGTGCCGTGGGTGGCCACCCCCTCTTCGTCGCCGGTGATCAGGAACGAGATGGAGCCGGTCACCCGACCCGCCCGGATGGCCTCGGCGGCCGCCGCGGCGAAGGCGGCGATCGCCGACTTCATGTCGACCGCGCCCCGGCCGATCAGCACCCCGTCCACCACCTCGGCCGCGAAGGCGTCCTTGGACCAGGCGGCCGCATCGCCCACCGGCACGACGTCGGTGTGGCCGGCGAAGCAGAGGTTCGGGCGCGCGGTCCCGTAGCGGGCGTAGAGGTTCTCGATCTCGCCGAAACGCATGCGGCGACAGGCGAAGCCCAGGCCAGCCAGGGTGCGCTCGACCACGTCCATGGCGCCTTCGTCGGCCGGGGTGACCGAGGGCTTGCGGATCAGCTCGCGCGTGAGCTCGACGGGGTCTATGGCGGCGCTCATGTCTGCGCATTACCTGTTGGCGCGAGGCGAGGCGAGGGGAGAAGCATGCCCAAGATCGACATCGACAAGGCGCCGACGCGCTTCGGCACGGCCTATCCGCCGCCACATGACGCGCCCTGCCGCGAGCGCAGACGCTGGAAGCTGGGCGACGCGGCGGGCCTCAGCCAGTTTGGCGTCAACCTGATGCGGTTGCCGCCGGGCCAGTGGACGAGCCAGCGGCACTGGCACACCGCCGAGGACGAGTTCGTCTGGGTGGTGGACGGCGAGGTGGTGCTGGTGGATGACGAGGGCGAGCACGTGCTGCGGGCCGGCGACTGCGCCGGCTTCCCGGCCGGCGAGCCGAACGGCCACCACATCCAGAACCGGTCCGACCGCGAGGCGGTGCTGCTGGAAGTGGGCTCGCGGAAGCTCGGGGAAGACGGCTGCGACTACCCCGACATCGATATGATCATCCGTCGGGGCGAGGAGATCTACCGCCACCGCGACGGGACCCCGTACGAGACCGATCAGGGCCGCAAGCGCTAGCCGTCGCGGCCGACCATCCGGCTTTTCACACGCCGACGCAGCCCGGTGCGCCGAAGGAAGCGGAGGCGTAGGAACCATGGCGAGGAAGCGTTCGGGGTCCGGTGGAAACGCGGCTGACGCGCGAGCTCATTCCACTGTCGCGTAAGCACGGATCAACGGCTCGCGCGTGGCCTGGGCGTGCCGCAGCTGCAGCTCGAGCAGCGATCGGGCGCAGCGGCTCTCGCCGATGAACATCGCGGTCCCGGCCGCAAGGGCGAGGACGCCGGAAGCGCCGCCGCCGACGACCAGCCAAACGGGCACTTGGTGCGCCGCCTGCGACGCGGCGAGGACGGCCCCCGCCAGGCCGAGCAGGGCGGCGGCGGCGAACAGGCCCACCGCCAGGTAGACCAGGTTCAGGCCGCGGAGGAGGAGCCGGATTCGCCGCTCCGCCAGGATCAGCGCCGCGTCGGCGTCGGAATACAGGCCCGAGAGCGAGTGGTCGCCGGCGGCGATCGCTGCCCGGAACTCACGCCATTGGGTGACCGCCATCGTGTAGCGCATGGTGGCGCTGTTCTGCAGGATCGCGCAGGCGTTCGTGAGGATGGCCGGCCCCGCAATGAAGGTCAGCGGGACGAACGGGTTCTCGATCATCGTGGTCTCCTGAAGCCGGTTGCCCGCGCGCAAGCGGGCTGTGGACCAAGAAGTACCGGCGCCTGGGCAACCGCGCTGTCCGCCGCTTTCGGCGACCATCGCGAGATTGCGGCCGCGCGGGACCGCAACTTCGCGACATCCCCGAAAGGCCAAGACGGCAAGCCCGCGGTGACGGGCCTAGGGCTCTTCCATCGACACTCGCATCGAGGAGATCCCCATGAAGACCTGGTTCATCACCGGCGCGTCGCGCGGGTTCGGCGCGAGGACGGCCGCCGTCGCCCTTGCGCAGGGCGACAATGTCGTCGCCACCGCGCGCGACCCTTCCGCCGTTCTCGAGCGGCTCGGCGAACACCCGCGACTGCTTCCGTTGGCGCTCGACGTCACCGACGAGGCGCAGGCGCGCCGCGCCGCCGCAGCCGCCGTGGCGAACTTCGGCGCCATCGACGTGCTGCTGAACAACGCCGGCTTCGGGCTGCTGGGCGCGGTGGAGGAGGCGAGTGCCGAGGAGGTTAAGCGCGTCTACCGCACCAACGTCTTCGGCCTGCTGAACGTGACCCGCGCAGCCTTGCCGTACATGCGGGCGAGGCGCGTCGGGCGCATCCTCAACATCTCGTCGATCGGCGGCTATCGGGGAGCGGCAGGCTTCGGGGTCTACGCCTCGACGAAGTTCGCCGTCGAGGGCCTTTCCGAGGCCCTGCACGTCGAACTCGCCCCGCTGGGCATCCACGTCACCGCGATAGAGCCCGGCTATTTCCGCACCGATTTCCTGGATTCCACGTCGCTCGCGATCAGCGCCGCGCGAATCGACGACTACAGCGGCTCGGCGGGGGCGGTCCGCACCCGCGCCGTCGACCTGAATCACGCCCAGCAAGGCGATCCGGACAAGCTCGCCCGCGTGCTCGTCGCATTCGCCGACGCCCCCGACCCGCCGGTGCGCCTGCCGCTCGGCAGCGACACGGTGGCGGCGATCGAAGCCAAGCACGCGTTGGACGCCGCGATCCTCGCGGCCTGGCGCGACGTTTCCGTCTCCACCGACTTCACCCCCGAAGACTGAGGCAGGGCCGATCGCCGGCGGAGGCGACGACTAGAGTCTCCGCCGGTACTCGCTGGGGGTCACGCCCGTGACCTTCCGGAACGCTGCGGTGAAGGCCGACGGCGTCTGGTATCCCACTGCCAATCCGATCTCCGTCACCGGCAGCGCCGGCTCCATGCCGAGCAGCCGCCGCGCCTCGGCGATCCTCTGCTGCACCAGCCAGGCGTATGGGGAGTGGCCGGTGGCCCGCCGGAAGGCGGTACAGAAATGGAAGCGGCTGAGGTTCACGATCCCGGCCAGCTCCTCCAGTCCGATCTCCTCGTCGAGGCGCTCGCGCATGTAGGCGGTCACGCGCTTGACCTGCCAGTCGGCGAGGCCGCCGCGCGGCGGCTCGGCCGACAACGCCGCGAACGACGAATGGCCCCGCACCAACTGGGTGCAGAGCAGGTCGACGGCCTGTTCCACGAAGAGCTGCGATCCAGGGTCGCTGACGCTCGCCTCGCGCGCCAGCATCTCGAGGATGCGCCCGGCCGCGGGGTCCTCGAAACCCACCCGGCCGATGAGCTCCACCCGCTGTCCCCCCGCGAGCACGTCGGCGCACGCCTGGATACGCTCGTCCGGCAGGTAGACATGGCTCACCTCGATGGGCCCTTCGATGTCCCAGCGCCCGTCGTGCCCTTGCGGGATCAGGGTGATCGAGCCAACCCTGGTGCGCGCCTGCAGGCGGCGGCCTTCGGTCCGCCAGGCGATCGCCTGGTCCGCGCCGTAGTAGGTCATGACGACGTGGCTGCTCAGCCCAGGCAGGGTGTCGTGCAGGGCGCCGTGCCCCCAGCGGGTCGTCAGCCGGGTCGCGCCCTGTAGCGGTTCTCCCGCCAGCGCCGGCGGCGCGTCGAGGACCCGCCCAATGCTCTGCACGGCATGGGCGGTGGGCTCCCCCGCAGCGTCTGGCGTGGCGGCGTCCACGGTCCCCCCAACAAGCGCTGCCGCAATATTGCGCGGCCTGAAAAGCCTGACCAGCCGGTCATCGCAATATCGGAACAGTCGCCAAAACGGGCGAACGGCCGGCGTTCGATGGTCCGCGTACCTCTCTCCTCACACGGCGACACCCGCCGGATCGAACGAACACAGGAGAGACGACATGACCAAGAAGACCATCCTCATCACCGGCGCGGGCTCCGGCTTCGGCAAGGGCGCCGCCATCGGCATGGCCAAGAACGGCCACGACATCATCGCCACGGTGCACGTCTCCTCGCAGGTGACGCCGCTGCGCGAGGAGGTGAAGGCGCTGGGCCTGCAGGACCGCATCCGCGTGGAGCGCCTGGACCTCACGGATCCCTACGACGTCAAGCAGGCGATCGGCTGGGACTTCGACGTGCTCTGGAACAATGCGGGCATGGGCGAAGCCGGCCCGGTCTGGGAGATCCCGATCGATCTGGTCCGCAAGAACTACGAAGTGAACGTGTTCCTGCCCTGGGTGCTGACCCAAGGCGTCGTCCAGCGCTGGGTGCGCGAAGGCAAGAGCCAGGGCAAGAAGGTGGTCTTCACCTCCTCGATGGGCGGCCTCTTCACTCCGGCCAACTGGGGCACCTACGTCTCCACGAAGCACGCCCTGGAATCCTTCGCCGAGGCGCTGCAGCAGGAGCTCGCCGCCTACGGGGTCAAGGTCCAGACGATCAATCCGGGCGCCTATTACACCGGCTACAACGAAACGATGGCCGACAACCCGTTCCGCTGGCTGGACGACGAGAAGCACTTCACCAAGCGCGCCGACCTGCGGAAGGGCTTCGACGACTTCTTCGCCACGCCTGAGGGGCGGATGGACCCGCAGGAGATGATCGATCGCATGATCGAGATCGTCCCCGCCGACGAGGGCAAGTTCCGCAACGTCGTGCCGAAGGCGATCGAAGACATGCTGAAGGCCCACCAGCTGCAGGCCTGGGACAACCAGATCTGAGCCGGGCCCGGCGGCCGCGGCGGCTCACGGCGCCGCGGCCGCGTCCTCCACACCATCAAGGATAGCTTCCCATGAGCATCACCCATGCCCAGGCCCAGGCCGTGCTCGCCGCCGCCGAAGCCGCCGCCGACGCGATCGGCGTTCCCATGAACATCGCCGTGCTGGACGCCGGCGTGCACCTGAAGGCCTTCACCCGTATGGACGGCGCCCTGCTGGGCTCCATCGACATCGCGCTGGGAAAGGCCAAGACCGCGGCACTGTTCGGCTTCAACACCGAAGTGATCGGGGAATTCTCGAAGCCCGGCGGCACCTCCCCCGGCCTCGAGCAGACCAACGGCGGTCTCGTGGTCTTCGCGGGCGGTGTGCCGCTGCGCGACGGCGCGGGCGGTCTGGTCGGCGCGGTCGGAGTTTCGGGCGGCTCGGTCGCTCAGGACGCACAAGTCGCCCAAGCCGCTGCGGCGGCGCTTCAACCTCAAGCCTAGGAGACCGCAAGATGCGCGCTCAGCTCTTCCACCCGGCCGTCGGCATCCTCCTGATGGCGACCGTCGCCAGCTTCTTCCTCATCGCCCCCGCCGCGCTCGGCCAGACGGCTGGGACGCCCAGCAAGGATGAGGGACTGAACGCCCTGCTCGTGAGCCAGAAGTTCGACGCCTGGCGCGACGGCTCCGGCGGACCCTACGACCTGCTGGACGAGAAGGCCCGTTGGACCATCACGGGCAACTCGCTAGCGGCGAAGACCTATCCCAACCGGGAGGCCTTCATGAGGGAGGTGATCCGCCCGTTCAACGCACGCATGGCGAAGCCGCTGTCGCCCACCATCCGCCGGCTCTACACGGAAGGCGACACGGTGGTGGTCTTCTTCGACGCGGTGGGCGTGGCGCGTGACGGCAAGGCTTACGAGAACACCTACGCCTGGTTCCTGCGCATGCAGCACGGGCGGATCGTGGAGGCGCATGCCTTCTTCGACAGCCTGGCCTTCGACGACCTCTGGCGTCGTGTGGCGCCTGTCGCAGACGATTGAGTCCCATGTCCTGGCCAGCTCCGAGCGCGCGTCGAGGCCGCTCGGGGCATCAGCCATCCCTGGGCGGGGCCCGCGCTAGTCCCGCAGCAACTCGTTGATGCTGGTCTTGGAGCGGGTGCGCTCGTCGACGCGCTTCATGATCACGGCGCAGTAGGTGGACGGCAGGGAGGGGTCGTGGGGGTTCGGCCGCGAGCCCGACACCACGACGGAATAGGGCGGCACCTCGCCGGTGAACGTCTCACCCGTGCGGCGGTCGATGATCGGCGTCGTCGAGGTGATGAACACGCCCATCGAGAGTACGCTGCCCTCGCGCACGATGACCCCCTCGGCGACCTCAGCGCGAGCGCCGATGAAGCAGTTGTCCTCGACGATGGTGGGGTTAGCCTGCAGGGGCTCGAGCACGCCGCCGATGCCCGCGCCGCCCGAGATGTGGACGTTCCGGCCGATCTGGGCGCAGGACCCGACCGTGGCCCAGGTGTCGACCATCGTGCCTTCCCCGACATAGGCGCCCACGTTGACGAACGAGGGCATCAGGACGACGCCCTTGGAGATGAAGGCGCTCTTGCGGACGACGGCGCCCGGCACGGCGCGGAAGCCGGCCTGTTCGAAGCGGGCGGCGTCCCAGCCCTGGAACTTCAGCGGGACCTTGTCCCAGAAGGGGCCGGGCTCCATCACCAAGTTGGGGTTCAGGCGGAAGGACAGGAGGATCGCCTGCTTGATCCACTGATGGGTCCTCCAGACGCCGTCGGCGCCGCGCTCGGCCACCCGGAGCCTGCCGGCGTCCAGCTGCTCCATCACCTCGTTCACGGCGTCGCGCACGGGGCCGGTGGTGGCCGTGTTGAGGCCGTCGCGGGCTTCCCAGGCCTGTTCGATGGTGGTCTTCAGGTCGGACATGGCGGGATCCTCTAGGCGGCGTCTCTGACCCGCGCGTTCGTGAGGAACGGCGCGAGCTTGTCGGTGCGGTGGTGGACGAAGGGGGCGGTGGATTGGGCGGCCCAGGGACCGACCAGCACGGTGGTCATGCCGAGGTCCGCGGCCGGCGCCAGGTTGCGCTCGCTGTCCTCGAAGAAGGCCGTCGTGGCCGGATCGACGGCGTGGGCGGCTCCCATGCGGGCGAAGGCCTCGGGGCTGGGCTTGGGCTCGTAGCCCGCCGAGCCGATGTGGAAGACGTCATCGAACAGGTGGGAGAGGCCCAGGCGCGCCAGGACGCGCTCGGCGTGGATGTCGTCGGCGTTCGTGAAGATCAGCCGCCGGCCGGGCAGGCGCTCCAGCGCCGCGAGCAACTCGGGATCGTGCGCCAGGGCCTCCAGCGACATGTCGTGGAAGATGGCGTGGAACTCGAGGGGATCGACGCCATGGTGGATCATCATCCCCTTCAGCGTCAGACCGTGCTCGGCAAGGTAGGTCTTCTGCAGCGCGTAGGCCTCGTCGCGAGGCAGGCCCGTGACCTTCTGCACATAGTCGGTCATCCGCTCGACGATCGCGGCCATGAAGCCGGACTCGGCCGGGTACAAGGTGTTGTCGAGGTCGAACAGCCAGGTGTCGACGTGGGTCAGGTCGGCGCTCATCGCCGGATGAGCGTGCCGGCGCCGTGCTCGGTGAAGAGCTCGACCAGCATGGCGTGGGGCCGCCGGCCGTCCAGGATGACCACGGCTTCGACGCCCGACTCCACGGCGTGGATGGCGGTCTCGAGTTTTGGGATCATGCCGCCGGTGGCGACGCCGTCGGCGATGGCGGCGCGGGCCTCGGCGACCGTGAGCTGGCGGATCAGCTCGCCGTTCCTGTCCAGCACGCCGGCCACGTCGGTCAGCAGCAGCATGCGCTTGGCGCCCAGCGCGCCGGCGAGCGCGCCGGCCACCGTGTCGGCGTTGATGTTGTAGGTCTCGCCGGTCTCGGAGACGCCGATCGGCGCCACGACGGGGATGTAGTCCTCCTCGGCGCCGATCAGGGCCTGGATAATCTTGGTGTCGATCCGCTTGGGCTCGCCCACGAACCCTAAGTCGACGATCCGCTCCTCGTCCGAGTTGGGGTCCTTCTTGGTGCGGGTGACCTTCTCGACGACGATGAGCCGGGCGTCCTTGCCCGAGAGCCCCACGCCGCGGACATCGGCCTCAGCGCCGGCCTGGGTGATCCAGGAGGCGATTTCCTTGTTGATGGCGCCGGACAGCACCATCTCGGCGACCTCCATGGTGGCCTCGTCGGTGACGCGCAGGCCGTCGATGAAGTGGCTCTGGACGCCCGCCTTGGACAGCCAGGCCGAGATCTGCGGGCCGCCGCCGTGGACGACCACCGGGTGCAGGCCCAGCATCTTGAGCAGGACGGCGTCGGCCGCGAACAGCTTGGCCACCTCTTCCTCGCCCATGGCGTGGCCGCCGTATTTGATGACCACGGTCTCGCGGTCGTAGATCTGGATGTAGGGCAGGGCCTCGGCGAGCGTCTTGGCCGTCGCCCAGCCTTGGCCTTCGATCTTGTCGCTCACCCGTCCGCCGCTCCGCCTGAATTGGTGCGGGTCCGATAGCGGACGGGGCGCCCCCTGTCACGCATCGGTGGCCGTGCTAACGGTGGGCCGTTTTCAGGTGGGGACTTCGGATGCGCAGGATCGGGTTTGCGGCAACGGCCGCGTGGGCGCTGGCCGGCGCGGCGCAGGCGGCGACGGTCGCGGTGACAGCCGACCGGCTGCTGGACGTGGCGAGCGGCCGCTACGTCGAGCGGCCGCTGGTGGTGATCGTCGACGGCAAGGTGGCTTCGGTCGGCAAGGCGGGCGAGGCCGTCCCGGCCGGCGCGACCCGCGTGGACCTGCCGGGCGTGACCCTCCTGCCGGGCCTGATCGACATGCACGTCCACCTGACGAGCGTGGCCGAGATCGGCGGCTACAACTACCTGGAATACTCCGACGCCTTCTGGCCGGTGGTGGCGACAAAGCACGCCCGGGACACCCTGGAGGCGGGCTTCACAACCGTGCGCAACGTGGGCGCCGAGTTCTACGCCGACGTGGGCCTGCGCGAGGCGATCGACGGCGGCTATGTGCCCGGACCGCGGATTGTCAGCGCGACCTATGCCCTGGGCGCCACCGGCGGCCATTGCGACTCGACCTTCTTCCCGCCGTCGATGGACGAGAAGAGCCCCTACACCGTCGACAGCGCCGAAGAGGCCCGGGCCAAGGTGCGGATGGCCAAGAAGTACGGCGCCCAGGTGATCAAGATCTGCGCGACGGGCGGGGTGTTCTCGCGCGGCCCTTCGGTCGGCGCCCAGCAGATGACCCTCGACGAGATGAAGGCGGTGGCCGACGAGGCGCACATGGCCGGGATGAAGGTCGCGGCGCACGCCCACGGCGCGGCTGGCATCAAGGACGCCATCCGGGCCGGCATCGACACCATCGAGCACGTCAGCCTTGTGGACGACGAGGGCATCCGGCTTGCAAAGGAGCGGGGGACCTACTTCGCCATGGACATCTACAACACCGACTACACACAGGCCGAGGGCAAGAAGAACGGCGTCCTGGAAGCGAACCTGGCCAAGGACCGCGAGGTCGGCGAGGTGCAGCGCGAGGGCTTCCGCAAGAGCTTGAGGGCGGGGGTGAAGCACGTGTTCGCCACCGACGCCGGCATCTATCCGCACGGCCAGAACGCACGTCAGTTCGCGGTGATGGTGCGCTATGGGGCGACGCCGCTGCAGGCCATCCAGTCGGCGACGGTGGTGGCCGCCGAGGCCCTGGGCCGCAACGACGTGGGCCAGGTGGCGCCCGGCCGCTTTGGCGACATCGTTGGCGTGAAGGGCGACCCGCTGGCCGACGTGCGGGTGCTGGAGACGCCCGTGTTCGTGATGAAGGGCGGCGAGGTGGTGAAGCGCGCGCCCTAGATCGAGCGCGCCACCACTTCCTTCATGATCTCGGACGTGCCGCCGTAGATGCGCTGGACGCGGGCGTCGCGCCACAGGCGAGCGATCGGGTACTCGTTCATGTAGCCGGCGCCGCCGTGCAGCTGGAGGGCGGCGTCGACCACCTCCCACTGCAGCTCGGTGTGGAAGAGCTTGGCGGCCGAGGCTTCCGCGGCGGTCAGCTTGCCCTCGAGGTGGCGGGCGATGCACCAGTCGAGGTGGGCCCAGCCGGCCTGCAGCTTGGCCTTCAGGGCGCCCAGGGTGAAGCGGGTGTTCTGGAAGTCGAACACCGTCTGCTTGAAGGCCTTGCGCTCGCGGGTGAACTTCACCGCCTCGTCGAAGGCGCGCTGCGCGCCGGCCTGGCCGCCGACGGCGATGCCCAGGCGCTCCTGCGGCAGCTGGCTCATCAGGTAGGCGAAGCCCTTGCCCTCCTCGCCGAGGCAGTTGGTGATCGGGACGCGCACGTCCTCGAAGAACAGCTCGGAGGTGTCGGCCGAGTTCTGGCCGATCTTGTCGAGGTTGCGGCCGCGCTTGAAGCCGTCGCGCGTCGCTTCGACCAGCACCAGCGAGACGCCCTTGGCGCCGGCGTCCGGGTCGGTCTTGGCGACGACGATGATCAGGTCGGCGTTCTGGCCGTTGGTGATGTAGGTCTTCGAGCCGTTGACCACATACTCGTTGCCGTCGCGCCGGGCGGTGGTGCGGACGGCCTGCAGGTCGGAGCCTGTGCCAGGCTCGGTCATGGCGATGGCGGTGATGGCCTCGCCCGTGACCATCTTGGGCAGCCACTCGCGCTTCTGCTCTTCCGAGCCGTAGTTGACGATGTAGTCGGCGACGATGTCGGACTGCAGCGTGATGCCGGCCGACGAGCCGGCGTAGGCCAGCTCCTCGTCGATGATGGCGTTGTAGCGGAAGTCCAAGCCCAGGCCGCCGTACTCGGCCGGGACGGTGGGGCAGAGCAGGCCCGCCTCGCCGCAGGCCAGCCAGAAGCCGCGGTCGACGACGCCTTCCTCTTCCCAGCGGTCGAGATTGGGCGTGAGCGCGCGGTCGAAGAACTTCCGCACCTGGTCGCGGAAGAGGTTCATGTCCTGGTCGTAGACCGTGCGGGTGTCGGTGGTGAGCATCTGGGCCTCTGGCGTTTCCAGGACCCTGTTAGCGAGGTGACGTTGCGGCCGCCTAGATGGCGCAGGCCGCGACGATTTCGGCCCGCAGCTCGGGGATGCCCGTCCCCTTCTCGGACGAGGTGGCGAGCACGCGGGGGAAGGCGGCCGGCCGCTTCGACACCTTCTTCACCGTCTCGGCCTTGATCTGCGCGAGGTCCGAGCCCCTGAGCTTGTCGGCCTTGGTGAGCACGATTTGGTAGGAGACCGCCGCGAGATCGAGGGCGTCGAGCGCTTCGTGGTCGGGCTCCTTGAGGCCGTGGCGGGCGTCGATCAGCAGATAGACCCGCTTCAGGTTCGGCCGGCCCCGCAGGTAGTCGCGGCCGAGGTTCTGGAACTTGCGGGCGACGGACTTCGAGGCCCGGGCCCAGCCGTAGCCGGGAAGGTCCACCAGGCGCAGCTTCTCGTCGGCGACGAAGAAGTTCACCTCCCGGGTGCGGCCGGGCTCGTTGGAGGCCCGGGCCAGCTCCTTGCGGCCTGTCACGGCGTTGATCAGCGAGCTCTTGCCCACGTTCGACCGGCCGGCGAAGGCGACCTCGGGCAGGTCGGCCTCGGGCAGCCCGGCGATCGAGACTGCGCCCATGAGGAACCGCACCGGATGGGCGAAGAGGACGCGGGCGGCCTCCAGTTCCTCGGGCGTGAAGACCGGCTCGTCCGCCATGGTCAGCCGGCCGGCTTCGGCTGGCCGGTGACCTTGCGGAGGATCTGGTCGATCGGATTGTCGACCTTGAACCGGCGCATGATCACGTACTGCTGCAGGAGCGTCAGCACGTTGGACCAGGTCCAGTAGATGATCAGGCCCACGGCGAACGGCGCCATGATGAAGGT
>NZ_JAPSKZ010000076.1 GCF_031181185.1 Phenylobacterium sp.
CGGATGTGCTCGCACGCCCCGCCCAGCATCTGCAGGAACATCTCGTCTCCACGCGGGGTCTGCACGACGACCATCGACGCGAAAAAGGCCGTCAGGAACAACAGGAACCCGCCCTGGGCGTAGTGCCGGCGGAGATCCGCCAGCGGATAGTCCGCGACGCCCAGCGCCGTCAGCTCGCGGTGGTAGAGCGCCAGCAGCTCGTCCTCGTGGACCCGGCGCACGTCCGGCGGCAGGGCGCCCGCCAGGAAGTAGGCGACGTCGGTGGCGCCCACGCCGTAAGCGAACGACTGCCAATCCAGCACCGTCACCGGATAGCCGCCCGCCGCCGTGCCGAACATGATGTTGTCGGGCCGGAAGTCGTTGTGCGTCAGGCAGCGTGGCCCGTCGTGCAGCTGGCCATACGCGCTCCAGGCGCCCGTGAGCCGCTCGCCCACCTCGATCCAGTACGGCTCCAGCCGCGGGCCGTAGCGCCCCTTGAAGCCCTGCCAGAGGCCCGCCACCAGCTCAGGCGTAACCGCGCTGGGCGGGGCCGCCTTCGAACCCGACACCCATGGCAGCTCGTCTAGGCGGTCGTCGGCCCAGTGTGACGCGTGGAGCCGCGCCGCCTGCTCCATCACAAGCCGCGCCTGCTCCTGGCTGACGCCCCGCAACTGATCGCCCTGCTCGGCCGGGGCGAGGTCCTCCATGATGAGCACGAACTCGCCGGTCGCCTCGTCGGCTTCGGCGAACCAGCACCGGGGGGTTTGCACGAGGGCCTTTGGCGCGAGCTGCTGATAGAAGCGCACCTCGCGGACGTAGTTGCCCAGCATCACGCCGGTGCGCCGGCTGTCCTCGTCCGGCGACGGGAACTTGCCCACCAGCGAGGCCGGCGCGTTGTCGCCGCCGCGGGCGTAGCGCAGCTTGAAGCGCACGCTCTCGCCGATCTGCCCCGTGCCGACGTTGCGGGCCTCGAAATCGTCGACCACCGCGTCTGCGCCCGCGCGCTGCAGGACGGCGGTCAGCCAGGCGGCGTCGATGTCGGCCGGGCGGCGGATGTCGGGACTCATGCGGGCAGCTGGTGGATGTAGACCTCGTTCAGCGCGATCCGGTCTCCGTTCAAGATCACCAGGTCGAACCCGCGCAGCCGCCCGCCGCCTTCGATGTCGCAGTACCAACGGCCGCAGAACCCGCCCGGGATCGGCCAGACCTCGTCCGGCGTGTAGGTCATGACCGGCGTCGCCGCGAACAAGCCCGCGAGATAGGACCGCAGGGCCGCCTGACCCCCGAGCCCGCCGGCGGTCTGCGGATCGCGATAGACGCAGTCATCGGCGTAGAAGCCGCAAAGGCGGTCCACGTCCTTGTCGGTCCAGGCCTTCAGCCATCGGGCGTTGTAGTCGGCGATGTCCATCAGCCCTCCATCACGCGCGCCCAGTGCGCTTCGGTGAAGATTTCCGGCGGAGCCAGTTCCGGTCCCGCCATCACCGCCACGCCATGCAGCTTCAGCGTCGGATCGGCGGCGCCGCGCACGTGGTAGCTGTGACGCCGCGCGCGGGCCTCGGGCCCGAACTCCATGTCGAGCGCGGCTTGCAGGCGCCCGGCGAACCGCAGGCGGCGCATCCGCTCGGCGCGCTCCTCGGCGTAGGCGCCGAACGCGCCTTCCGACCAGTCGTCCGTAGCCTTGAGGATCTCGCTGACGATCCGAACGTCGCGGTAGGTGATCGACAGGCCCAGACCCACAATCGGGTCGTTCCAACCGGCGGCGTCGCCCACCAGCACCACGCCCGAAGCGAACGGCCGATCCGTCCAGCTGTCGGCGTTGATGTAGCTGAGCAAGGGTCCGGCCGGACGGCCTTCGACGATGTGACGGTTCGGCGGCGCGCATTGCAGGGCGAACGCGTCCAAGAAGCGCCGCGGCCCTTCCGGACCCTTGAACCGCCGCGCCTGGTCCAGCGCGTAGCCGCCGTACAGCCGGATGCGCCCGTCGCCTTGGGGGAACGCCAGGAACCCGAAGTCGCCCTCCGTGCCGATGGCCTGAACCTCGGCGGGCCAACCGGCGGCGCCCTCCACAAGCAGGCCGGCGAACCAGTGGTGCGGCTCGTCCTGGTGCAGAACGATCCCGGCCGTCTCCCGCACCTGCGACGTGCGGCCGTCGGCGCCGACCACCAGTTTGGCGCGGACCTCCCTCACCTGCTCGGCCGCCTCGAAACTGACCCGCGGCGCCTCGCCGAACGCCAGGGCCACGACGCGCGCGCCGCGGACGGTGTCCGCGCCGGCCGCGCCGGCGGCGTCGAACAGCGCCTGGCAGTGCCTGGGGTGGCCGAGGGCGAGCGGCCCCGGAACGTCAGGCCGGAAGATCCCGAGCGGCAGCGCCTCCGCCTCGGCCGTCGCCGGGTCGCGGCCCTCGTCATAGGTCACATGGCGGATGATGTGGTGGCCGCCCGCGCCGCGGAGCAGCTCATAAAGGCCCAGCCGCTTCACCTCGTCCACGCCCCAGGGCGCGATCCACTCGCCTCGGACGCGGTCCTGGTACGTCTCGGACTGCTCCAGAAGCAGGACCGAGCGGCCCGCCCGGGCCATCACCGTTGCCAGCGCCGATCCGCCGATGCCGCCGCCGATGATGACCAGGTCGTAGGCCTGCATGCTTCCATCCCGAACGGGTCGTCTGCCGCGACCCTGCCGGCAGCCAAGCATGCGGACGCCGCGTCATCCAAGCGGCAATGGAGGCGGGCGGAGGCGCACGGCCTCCGCCCTGGCCAGTCTAGAACCGTGCCGTGACGCCCACGAAGAACCGCCGGCCCAGGACGTCGTAGGTCGACGGGTCGGTGTTCGAGTTGGAGTAGCTGGTGAACAGCGGCGGGTCCTTGTCGAACAGGTTGTTCACGCCGGCGCGCACCCGCACCTCGTCGTTCACGTCGTACCAGCCCACCAGGTCGTAGATGTTGTAGGTCTTCGGATTGACGGCCGTGGGCGAGAAGACCGGCACGTTGCGGAAGTCCAGCATCGAGTCGATGTGACGCCAGCGAAGCGTCGTCTTCAGCGGCCCGGCCGTCCAGGTGAACGAGGTCACCCACTTCCACTCCGGATAGGCGCCGCCCGAGAGATCGGCGCCGATCGTGCCGCCGTTCTGCAGGAATGGGGCGCCCGGCCGCGCCTGCTTCTTGAACGAGGTCAGGTGCGACATGACCAGGTTCACGTCGAACTGGCCCGCGGCTTCGGGCAGGCCGATGTCGGCGAGGTCGAAGCCCCAGTCGACCTGGACGTCCACGCCCTCCGTCTTCCAGGCCGCCAGGTTGATCTGGTTGACCTGGACGTTGGTGATGTCGCCCGAACCCCGCCGTTCGAACAGCTGGCAGTAGAAGTTGTCGTTCGAGAACGTCGGGTTGGTGCCTTCGGTGTTGAAGCAGGCGCCGACAATGGTCTGGACCGTCAGGTTGCCAACCACGTCGTCCAGGTTGATGCGGTACCAGTCCACAGCCAGCTGGAAGCGGCGGAACAGCCGCTGGTCGATCTTGGGCGACCAGACCACGCCCGCGGTGTAGCTGTCCGAGGTCTCCTCCTGCAGGTCGGGGTTGCCGCCCGTCAGGATCTCCACCTGGGTCGAGGCCTGCTGGAAGTTGCCGTAGATGGCCGGCGACACGCCCTGCGCCAGGCACAGCGCCTGAACGGCCGCCGTCGTCGAGGCGTTGGCGCGGAACTGCGAACGATGGTCGCAAGGGTCGCCCGCCGTGGTGTTCGCGCCCGGCGTGCCGATGCCCGAGAAGCCCAGCGACACCGGCGAGAACAGCTCGGCGATGTTCGGCGCGCGCACCGAGCGCTGGTAACCGCCCCGCAGCAGCAGGCTCTCGAACGGCTTGTAGAGGACGTCGGCCTTATAGGCCTCGGTCGTGCCCACCGTGTTGTAGTCGGCGATGCGCCCGCCCAGCGACACGTCCAGCTGGCCCATGCCCCAGTCGGGGTTCAGGACCGGGACCAGCAGTTCGCCGTAGAGCTCCTTGGACGTGATCTTGCCGCCGATCGGCACGGCGGGGTTGAAGCCCACGATGTCGGGGCCCTGCAGCAGCAGGTCCGGGCTGTAGTCGAACTTGTCACGCCGGTATTGGGCGCCGGCGGCGAACTTCAGGTCGCCCGTGGGCAGCGCGAACAGCGTGCCCGTCAGGTTGGCCTCATAGACCTGCTGCTCGATCTCGGTGTCGTTCTCCACGTCGCGGGCGATGTAGGCCGCGCAGCCCGGGCTGACGCCGCCGGCGCCGAAGATGTCGAAGCCGCCGCAGATGGCCACGCCACCGTCCGGGGCGAAGGTGAGCTCGCGCATCGCGGCCCGGCTCACGTTGCCGTGCTGCTCCTCCTTGTGGTCCATCCGGCCGTAGCTGGCGTAGACGTCCCACTTCCAGTCTCGGATCGGCAGCTCGCCGCGCAGGCCGGCCACGACCTGCAGGGTCTCGTAGGTGTTCTCGGACAGCCGCCCGCCCACCTCGCTGAACGCCCGCCGCGGATAGAACGCGGCCGTCGGGTTGGGCCGCGACGCCAGCAGCGTCCGCAGGTCCTGCGGGATGAAGGGGTTGGTCACCGGGACCACGATGTCGGGACCCGGGAAGGCGCCGTCCGACGCCGAGGCCGGGCCCAGCTGGCGGGAGACGTCATAGGTGACGTAGCTGGCCGTACCGTACGCCTCGATGGTGTCCGTGAGGTCGTAGCGGCCATTGGCGAACAGCGACACCCGCTCCAGCGGCAGGAACAGGTAGCGGTAGTCGGCGGAGTTGAAGGTGTAGCTGGCCGCCGAGAAGCCCGGCGCGTTCATGTCGCCGCGGAAATTCCGCACCGGCGAGGTCGTGAACAGCGTCCCGTCCACGTTGAAGCCGATGTTCGAGTTGCGCGCCACCGTGCCGGGCGCAACGCCGTATTGGGCGAAGACCGCATCCAGCGCCGCCTGGCTGGGCAGGTTCGCCGCACCGCCGGCGTTCGATGCGGGGTCGTAACGCCCTTCCAGGATCGTCGCCGCGCCCGACGGCGTGAGGCCCGTGGTCAGCACGGTGTAGCCCACCGCCGACCATGGCCGCTCGGCCGCAGTCAGGCCCTCGCGCTTGTCGTAGCCGGCCGCCAGCGCCAGGTTGCCGCGGCCGCCCAGATCGAAGCCGTAGGCCACCGACACGCTGGTCTGGTTGGCGTCGTTCTCGGCCGTCAGGCCGTACTGGGCGTCGAAGTGGAAGCCTTCCAGGTTGCGCTTCAGCTTGAAGTTCACGACGCCGGCGATGGCGTCCGAGCCGTACACCGCCGAGGCCCCGCCGGTGATGGTCTCGACATTCTCCACCAGGAAGGTCGGGATGGTGTTCAGGTCGACGACGGCGTTCGGGTTGCCCGCCACGACGCGACGGCCGTCCACCAGCACCAGCGTCCGCGTGGGCCCCAGGCCGCGCAGGTTCGCGTAAGCCTGACCGGGCGTGCCCACGAAGTTCGTCGTATTCGTGCCCGCGCCGTTCGACGGCGTGAACTGGGGCAGCTGGTTCAGCGTGTTCTCAATGGTGGGCGAACCCACCGCGGCGATCTGGTCGGCGCCCACCGTGACCACCGGGCTTTCCGAGACATAGTCCTGCCGGGCGATGCGGCTGCCGGTGACGATCACCTCGCCGACCTCCGACTCCTGGGCCAGGGCGGACGGGGCATAGAGCGCCAGCACGCTGGCCAGCGCCGAGGCGGCCAGCAGGCCGGAACGGGTCTTCGACATCAAGGAACCTCCCCAGGCGCAAAGCGAAGCTTCGCCACGCGCACGCATGCCGCGCAGCGTTATGGCTGCTGTAGAGTCGCGCAAGGCGGCGGCGTTCGCGTACGGAGCGATTTCGGGGGAGTGTTGCAGTCCTGCGAAGCTTTGGGGACGTGCGCGGGGCTCGCGCACCGGCCCAATCGACGCGCCAAAGAGCCCCGAGCCGCGCGCACCCGACCGGATCTCAATCCAGCATGGCCCGCATGCCCACGAGGTCGCCGCGGCTGAGCCACAGGCGGGGGAACGGCAGCTGCAGTCTCGACACGAGGAAGGCCCACGAGAGCACGAGGCGAACGCTGGTCGCGGCGAGCAGGCCCCAAGCCGCGCCAACCGCGCCATGCTTCGGCGCAAGGTTGATGAGGGCCACGACAAGCACGCACAACTCGACCCCCCGGATAAGCGAATTCAAGCCAGGCCGGCCGAGCGCGAGGAACAGCTGCGACGAGATCGAGGCCAGTCGTCCGACGACCCGTTCGACAACGAGGACGCGGAACACGACGGCCGCCGCGGAGAAGGCGGGCCCATAAACGGTGGTCATCACCATGCGGTCGATGAGGAACAGCGCCGCCACCAGAGGAATGAAGACGGCGATCGTCACGCGGAGGGATAGGTTGTGCAACTGCACGGCGCGGTCCCGCTGCTCGCCGCTCATCGCGGAGAGGAGAAGGCTGGTCTTCGGCGTGAACACGGTGATCCGGTGCGCCAGGCTCGCGGCCACGACGTAGAGCCCAAGTTGCGCTGGCGACAGCAGGTGGAGGAGGATCAGGCGATCCGCCCACGTAACGCACAGCGCGAACAGGTCAGCGAACAACGCCCGGCGGCCGAAGTCCGCAAGGTCGCGCCAGACCCGGCCAAGATCCGACAGCGACCCTTGAAGGCGCCGAAGGAGCGGCGGTGCGAGCGCGAGGAGCGCCAGCGTCGAACCGCCCACCACGCTGACGATGGACGTGGCGACGCTGAGCCGTCCCGAGACGAGGAAGGCCACGAGGAGGACCGCATGCAAGAGCGTAGGCGTGAACGTCGATAGGTTCGCCGCGAGATAGCGGCCCTGACCCGCGTATGCCTGCCGCACCAGGACTCCCAGTGCGCCCAGGTGCACCAGAACGAGACTGGCGCGGGCGAGGTCAAGCGCAGCTGCCGCGCGGGCCCCGAGCAACAGCGGCATGTAGACCGCGGCCGCCGCCGACAGCACGGTCGCCACGCCTATCGTCCAGAGCAGGCCGCACAGGAAAATCGGCCGGGAAGACGCCGTCCGCTGCCGGGTCTGGATCAGCAGGCCGTGGGAGAGCCCCGCTGTCGACAAGGACCCCAGCAGGACCGCCCACGTCGTGGCGGCGGCGTAGAGACCGCGGCCCTCGGCGCCGAGAACCCGGGCGGTGATGACTCCCGTCACCACGTTCAGAAGGACGGCCACCGCCTGCAGGAGAACGGCCTGCAGGCCGGCGTAGGCGAGGCGCTCCCCGGAGATGAGCCTCAGAAGGAACCCACGAAGAGCCATCATCGGTCGGCCATTGCGGATGAGGTGCTGCTTGCGGTGTGCGCCGTCTCGAGAGGCATGGCCCGATTTCGCGCGCCCGGGCGCCAGCTTCGCGACGTCATTTGAAACAAGGGCTGGGCGAACCGAGGCCTCCTCCCATTCCGTGTCGAACCGCCGCTCACCTCGAACTCGCGGGCCGTGCCATCATTTGCTGGAGGCAAAGGACGCGCGCAGCCTGACGCTGCGGCGGTGTCGACTCGCCTCGCGCCTGCGGCGGGCCCCTCGCCCCGCGGCCGCAGGCGCTTCTGGGCGCCCCTCAAAAGACTAATCAATAACGACGTTTCAGCATCACCGACGTCGCGCCACTGTGTGTCCGGCCCCGAGGTTGGGGCTCGGGGAGAGCGGCCGGCGCGGGCCTGCTTCTGAGGCCGGGTCAGGCGTTCTTCGCGCGACGAAAGGGAGCTCAAGATGTCGGCAGTGGCGCAGGCGACACCCCATTCACCCCTGACGTTCAGCGCGCTCGGCTTGGAGGACCGCCAGGTGGAACAGGTCCGCGCGTTCTGGCGGACGCTGGAGCGCTTCGGACCGGGCGTGCAGTTGAGATGCCGCGAAGGTCAAGGTTGCAAGCGCGGGGTCATCGTTTCGGGCTGGGCCTGCGAGATGCGCATCCTTCCCGATGGGCGGCGGCAGATCTTCTCCTTCCTGCTCCCGGGCGATCCGTTCGTCATCGAGGAGAACACCGACATCGGAGGCCGCGGCATCGTCGCCCTGACCAGGCTCGAGACGATTGACTGGACCAACCCTCTGCTCGGCGTCGCGGACGGGCGGGACGCGCTCGCACGCGCTGTCGAGGAAGCCTCCAGGATCAAGCAGGATCGAATGCTGGACCAGATGGTCCGCATCGGAAGGCTGACGGCGCGGGAGCGGCTGCTTCACCTCCTCCTGGAACTCTACTATCGGCTCGAGGCGGTGGGCCTGGTGCGAGGCGACACGTTCCGCATCCCTCTGACCCAGGCGCTCTTCGCTGACGCACTCGGCCTCAGCCTCGTGCACATCAATCGCACACTGACCCAGTTGCGGCGGGAGGGACATATCCTGCTGAGAGGCGGATCGGTGACCCTCCTGAGTCGTGAGAAGCTGAGCGCGATCGCATTCTTCCACGCTCATGGGGCGCCCCCCGCGATGTGACGCCGTCCGCGGACAAACGACGCTGTTCAGGCCGTTTGATAATGCCCGCCGGTCATTGCGCGGCTCCCCTGATGCCTGCGACCCATGGGTGGCGCAGCGCTGCAGGAGGCCGCGACATGTCCCGAACCGCCGGAACATGCCAGGCATTCGAACGAGCCCTGGCGAGCCTCGGCGCCGGTGCGAGCCTTCAGGCACAGGAGGTCGATCGCCTCAGGCCGCTCTGCCGTCGACTTGAGAGCTGGCCAGCTGGATCCCTGATGGAGGCGCCGCTCCGCACCGACCGGGTGCGCCTGATCACCTCCGGCTGGATCTGCGAGGCGCGGCTGCTGGCCGATGGCCGCAGGCAGATCTTCGGTTATCTGCTGCCCGGCGACCTGATCTGCAGCCGCCACGCCCGGCGGGCCTCGGCGAACGTTCTGCTCGCGCTCACCCACGTCGAGCTCGTCGAGGTTCCCGCCATGTTGGCCGCCCTCGCCGACGAGCGAAGGAAGGAGGTCTCGGAGGGACTCTCACGAAGCATTGAGCGACAGGAGGATCGCAGCTACGACGCCCTGCTGCGCGTGGGAGCCTACACGGCCGTGGAACGGGTGGCGCATCTCATGCTGGAGTTCCGCGAACGGCTGATGCGCGTCGGCCTGGCCACGGCGCATTCGTTCCCGTTGCCGCTCACCCAGGAACACCTCGCCGATACGCTGGGCCTAAGCGCTGTCCACGTGAGCCGCGTGCTGAAGCAACTCCGGAGCGAGGGCATCCTCAACCTGTCCTTCGGGGTCGTAACGATGCTCGAGCCCGAGAGCTTGCGGCGGCTTGCGGCGGGCTCGGCCCTTCGTCCCCGGACGCGCCGCGGAGACCGCCACTAGCGCCGCCGCCGGGGTCGGCGCGGAGCTTCGTCGGCGACGACGAGGAGCGTCGCGCCGGCGACGGAATCGGCGCACGCCACGGCCGGAGCACCTTGCAACTCGAGAAAATCGCCTGCGCCGAGGCGTCGCCCGTCCACATATACGGCGCCGTCGAGCACCAGGAGCACGAAGGACGAGGCAAGCGCCGGGCGGCTCACCTTGGCGTTCGGAACGGCGCGAAGCAGGAACACGCACTCGCCGAGCCCATTGGCCTGGGCCGCGACGGCCATCTCCAGTCCTTCCGCCAGCTGGGCCCAGTCCTCTACACGCAGGTTGGGGAGCGGCACGCGGTCGTCGGCGCCCAGGTCCGGCGGCGATTGGCGGTGCACAGCCGGCTGGAGATCCCCGCTCCTGTTTCTGGAGCTCGCCGCCTGGAGCCGGCATCTGGCGCAACGTCCGACATGGGCGTCCACGGCCATCGCCACGCCGGGCGAGACGTTGACGAGGGCCCACTCGGCCAACAGCTGGCTGGATGGATGGTGGTCGAGGTTCGAACGCGCGCTCAGCTCGGCGCTGGCCACGTCCCACTGCCTCGGCTCGGTTCGCCAGTCCTGCATGCCGATTCCCAGAGCTGCGCGGCGCTCGTGCCAAACCGCGCCGTTCGGCGGAAGTTGATCGCTTCGTAGGGCTTGGTTCGGACAGGCCCCGTCGAGCATTGTTGGACCCGGATGCGGCGGAAGGGAAGAAGGTCGGCCCGATTGCGCGCAAGGCCCGCATGCGTCTCGAGCCTGGCCTGGGGAGCCGACAGCTATCCCGTCACTGGGCGGCCCTGAACCTGCGCGGCCTATCCTGCTCCACGCTCTCTTCCTCGTTGAGCCAGTCCTGCAGCGCTTCGAAGGCCCCCATGATGTGGTAGAAGGAGCTGGCAGGCGCCGGTTCCTCGATGGCTCGCCCGTCCGGGAGGAGCTTGTCGCGCCACAGCCCGCGGACAGGGGTCTTCAGATAGGCCCCGAGCGCCTCCGCCGCGTCGGCGGCATAGGTCAGGTAGCGATCTCCATCGGGCTCGCGCCTGGCTCGCACCAGGGCGGCGCGGAGATGTTCTGTCTGCGGCCACAGCCTGGCGCATCCGCTGCGTATGCTCGTGACGTTCTCGAGCTCGTCCACCACAACGCCCCGCGCCGCGTCGAGGCCTAGTCGCCCGGCTTCGAAGAGGATGTGTGCAGCGTGCGCCGCCCGCGTGTCGCCGACGAGCTCGTCCCAGCGACTGAGCAGCCAGGACCATTCGAACTGATGACCCGGTTCAACGTGACTGAAGTCGACGCCCATGGCCGGTGACCAGTCGGGACTGAAGAACTCGCGCAGGAACCCCCCCTCGTGATCGATGAATTTCCCCAGCGCGAGGTTGACCACTTGGCTGCCAAGCGACAGCCAGCGCTCCCCGCCGCCCGCGGTGATCCAGGCGAGGGCCGCCTCCAGCAGATGCATGTGCGCGTTGGCCTGGAACGGATGCGGGCCGGCTTCGCGGAAGCCTCCCGCCGGATGCGACCGCAGCGCCACCATGCGCTCGAGCAAACCCTCGGCGATCGTGAGCGCCGCGCGCGGCTCGGGCGCGACTCGGCTCGCGGTCGCCAGCGCCAGAAGGACGAAGGCCTGGTCGTACACATAGGCGCGGTTGTCGAGAATGGCGCCTCCTGGCCCGACGAGCGTGCGATACAGGCCGTCGTCGCGCCGGTACCGGCGTTGCAGGTACTCGAGTCCCCAGGCCGCAGCGTCCGTCCAATCCCCCGGCAGACGCAGCCGAGCGGCTTCCCCGTACACAAAGCTCTGCCGTGCCTGCACCCGGGCTCGCTTCGGCCCGATCACCGGCCGGCCGCCCAGGTCGATCAAGTCCAGGTATCCTCCATCCGCGCTGTCCACGCCGACCGTCCACCAAAGCGGCAGGGCGGAGGTGCGTAGCCATAGGTCGAGCTCGGCCGCGAACGTTGTGAGCCGTTCCCGCGCCGAACGGCCCTGAAGCTCCGCCGCGGACTTGACGTGCCGGCTTCTGGTAAGGCTGCAGACCAGCAGATTTTCCGCGTCGCCGACAACGGCCACGTCCGAAAGGCCGAGCACCGTCACCGAAGGGGCGTCCGGAGCCAGCCTCACCAACATGCGCTCCGCCTCGATCAGCTGGGCGGGTCCCTCCACCGCGTTGCCCTGGCCATCCTTGGACGAGGCGGCCCGCACCTCCTCCCACGAGTCGAGATCACTCCAACGGACGTCGACCGGAAGCACCAGCGCGCGGCCCGTCGATTGCAGGACCGCGTCGTGGAGGGACGCCTGCGGAGCCGAGGTGAATTGCTTGCCGAGCAACCATCCCATCGGAACCTTCACACTCGCGTCGAGGGCCGCCTGGACAGCGTTCAGGGTGGCCGGAGCGTACGCGCGGAACTCTTCGAGGACGACCTCCGCCACGGCGATGACGACACCGCTGTTCCAGAGGTGGGCGGCGTTGGCTTGCGCGCGCGCCTCCGCGGGTTTCGGGCGGTCGAGGAAACGCTTCACCGCCCGCACGCCGCCAGCGACGCCGACGCCAGGTTCGATCAGGCGATAGGCGACGGAGGGCGCGGTCGGCGCCACGCCGAGCGCGACGACGCCCCCGGACTCCGCGGCCCGCGCGGCCGTTTCCGCGGCGCGGGCGAATGCGGCGGCGTCGGGGATGTGGTGGTCCGCCGGCGCGACCACCAGCACGCCTTCCGGGTCGCGGGCGGCGACCCACGCGGCGGCCGCGGCCACCGCCGCGGCGGAGCCCCGGGCCTCCGGCTCCAGGAGGATCTCCACGCTTTCGTCGGGCGCGCAGCGGCGCACCCATGAGGCGTGCCGCTCCCCGCACACAACGAGGGTATCGCGCACGTCGTCGAGGCCCTGCAGGCATAGCAGGGCCGTCTCGAACGTCGATCGCTGATCCACCAGTTGCACGAAGGGCGTCGGACAGCGCGGAAGCGTGCCTGGCCAGTACCGAGGGCCAACGTCATCGCCGCACAGGATCACCGGATAGATGCTCATCAGCCCCTCCAGGCCACCTCCGTCGGTGAACCGCTGAACCCGCGGTGTTCGCGAGTGGACGGCGCTTAGGGTGCGAAACCTCCGTGGGCGCGACCTGCTCATAAGATGAACCTGCGTCTCGCTGTGTTCGGGAGCGGATGGCTCGCGCATGTGCAAGCCGCGCCATCCCGCGCCCCAGCCGACCGCCGGCGCCGCTCACTGGGCGGCCAACCTGGACGTGGCGTGGTCCGCACTCAGCAGCGCGTCGAAATAGTTGATGGTGGCTTGCAGGCCCTGCCGGAGCGGAATGGCAGGCTCCCAGCCGAGCGTCTCCTTGGCTCTGGAGATGTCCGGCCGGCGCTGCTTGGGATCGTCGCAGGGGAGCGGGCGATGTTCGATCGGGGAGGACGACCCCGTAAGCTCGATGACCATCTCGGCGAGCTGGCGCATGCTGAACTCGCCGGGATTGCCAAGGTTGGTCGGCCCGGTCACGTCATCGCCCGTGGCCATCAGGCGCATCAGAGCGTCGACCAGGTCATCGACGTAGCAGAACGAGCGGGTCTGACTGCCATCGCCATAGAGGGTGATCGGCTGGTTCGTGAGGGCCTGCACCACGAAGTTGGACACCACGCGCCCGTCGTCGGGGTGCATGCGCGGCCCATAGGTGTTGAAGATGCGGGCCACCTTGATGCGCAGGTTGTGCTGGCGCCGGTAGTCGAAGAACAGGGTCTCGGCGCACCGCTTGCCTTCGTCGTAGCAGGAGCGGAATCCGATGGGATTGACGTGGCCCCAGTAGGTCTCGGGCTGCGGGTGGACCTCAGGGTCTCCGTAGACCTCGCTGGTGGAAGCCTGGAGGATCTTCGCTCTGCGCCGCTTCGCCAACCCCAGCATGTTGATAGCGCCGTGGACGCTCGTCTTCGTGGTCTGCACCGGGTCGTATTGGTAGTGGATCGGGCTCGCCGGGCAGGCCAGGTTGTAGATCTCGTCGACCTCCACGTAGAGCGGGAAGGTCACGTCGTGCCGCATCAGCTCGAACCTGGGGTTCGACAGGAGGCGCGCCACGTTCCGCCGCGTCCCCGTGTAGAAATTGTCGACGCAGAGCACCTCATGGTCCATCGCCAGAAGCGCCTCGCACAGGTGCGAGCCAATGAACCCGGCTCCGCCGGTGACGAGAATGCGAGCCATGTCGAACGGCCCTTTCGAGCTGGCGCGACGATCGCCGGCGGGAGCCCTCTTGCTTGCCGCCGCGAGGTCTGTGGCCGAGAAATCTAGCGGGGGGCCGCAGCCATGGACTGCGCTTTTGACGTTCCACGCTGTTGGATGGCCCCGCCGAGGTGATCGCGAACGGCCTCCCGTTGGGCAAATGATAACGACCCTTCGCCTGCCGCCGGCCTAGCTGGGCTCCATGGGCAAGGTGGATCCAATGCAAGCGCCGCCACGAGCGAGGCGTCGGTGAGCGGCGGTCGTTCTCTGGCAAGCCGGCTTCGGCGCTTCCTTGGAAAGCTCACTGCGGCGGACCGCCTCGGGTATGCCGCCCTGCAGTCGATCCTCCTCCAGGCGGCGGGACTGCTCATCAACTTCGTGACCGGCGTCATCACCGCCCGCGCCCTGGGAGTCGAAGGACGCGGGGTCTATGCCGCCGCCACGGCCTGGGCGACGCTGCTGAGCTCGGCCGCCGTCATCGGATTCGCCGACGCGGTCCTCATCCACGTCCGCAAGGCGCCGGCCCAGTCACGGGCCCTCTTCCTCTGCGGCGCAGTCGCGGCCTTGCTACTCGCGACTGTCATGTGCCTTGCCGCCTTCGTGGCCATGCCCCTCCTGCTTGGCCGGCATGGCGCTGCCGCGCTCGACCTCGCGCGAGCATCCCTCATCCTCGCCCATGTCACCGCCGTGGGCATGATCATGCGCCAGGTGTTCGCGGGGCGGGGCCGCTATCTGGCGGCCAATCTGGCGGCCTTCCTGCCGTTCCTCGGTCACGCGTTGCTGCTGGTCTCCTGCCTCGTCTGGGGTCGCCTCGACGTGCCCGCCGCCGTAGCCAGCGTCATCGGCGGGACGTTCCTTGCCGTCCTGGCCCTGGCGCCCTCGCTGCTGCGGGAACTGCACGGACCAGTCTCGGAGATGCGGCAGGCCTGGGTCGCTTTGCTCGCCTTCGCGCGGCGGACGGCGCCGGCGGACCTCTTCGCCCTTGGCACCGCCTGGGCCGATCGCCTGATCCTGATCCCCCTTCTTCCTGCCGCCCAGCTCGGGATCTACGTGGTGGCGGCCAATCTCTCGCGGATCCTGATCGTCTTCACGCCCGCCACCGGCATTTTGCTCTCGGCCATGAGCGCCCAGGAGCGGGAGCGCTCAGCCGAGCTGCATCACCTGGCGTTGCGCCTGACCATCGCGTCCTACCTGCCCCTTGTGGCCGTCACCCTGCTGGTCGACCGGTTCGTCATGATAGTCTTCTACGGATCTGAGTTCCTCGCCGCCGTGCCGGTCTTCCGCATCCTCGTGATCGAGGCCGTGCTCAACCGCATGGCGACCGTGTCCTCCCAGCTCTACCTCTCCCTCGGACGGCCCACGCTGAACTCCGTCATCCGCGGCCTGGAACTCGCGTTAGTGCTCGTGCTCATGGTGGTCCTCGCGCCCAGCCACGGCCCCATGGGCGCGGCGCTGGCTCTCCTGGCCGGCACGGTGTTGCGCCTTGCGCTCCTTTGGGGCGGGTTGATCACCCACCTGCACCTCTCGTTCCCCAGGCTCTGGCTCGAGCGGAGCGACCTGGTCGGCATGAAGGCGGCCTTCAAATGATGCTCGATCGACCTTCCTGCGGCGCGGCGGCCGAGCCGCTCACCAGAACGATCTGGCTGCTCTGGCTGCAAGGTTGGGAGCAGGCGCCTTGGCTCGTCCGGCAGGTGGCGGAGTCGTGGGAGATCAACAATCCGGACTGGTCGATCGTCTATCTCGATCGCCACAACCTGCGGCACTACGCCCACGGCATCGACTACGCCTTCGACCCAGCCAAGAACATCTCGCCGCAGGCCCTTTCGGACATCGTGCGGCTGAGCCTGCTTTCGCATCACGGAGGAATCTGGGCCGACGCGACGCTGCTATGCCTGCAGCCCCTCACGCCCTGGATCGATCACGCCGTCGCACCGGCGGGCGTCTGGATGTACCACGGCCACGGCGGCGGGATGGACGCCCGGTTCGGGCCCGCCAGCTGGTTCATCGCGTCGGAACCGGGCGCGCTGATCCTCCGCCGCTGGAAAGCGGCCTGCGACGAGTACTGGCGCTTCCGCACCGAAACCCCGGACTACTTCTGGCTCGACGGCCTGTTCAAGACGCTGTTCCGGAGCGATCCCGAGTTTCGCTCCGCCTGGCGGCGCGCGCCCCACCTCTACGTGGAGAGGAGCACCCAGGCGCATGGGTTCGCCCGCGGCAATCGGATGATCCTCAGCAGCCCGGACGTGAAGCGACAGCTCGCAACACGTCCTCCCTACGTCCTCAAGCTCTGGTGGAAGCCGTGGCAGGCGGCGTTCCCGGACCCGGCCGCGCCAGCGTGCGTCGCATCCAACGGCTACTATGCGCTGCGCATGTCGAAGCGTCGTCTGATCGCCCCGCATCGAATGCGGACGCGATCGTCCATCGCCTTCGAGGCCGAGATGGCTTGGTGCAACGCGCTGTACTTCTCGAACCGCCGACTGCGGGCCATAGCGCGGCGCGCGATCGACGCGGCCCGTGTGAGGCTGGGCCCGCTGACGCTGCGGCGTCCCGCCGCCTCTTGAGCACAGGCCGCCGCGGCGGCCCTTCTCACGTGAGCCAGTCGTTGTCCGTCACCGCCACCGCAAGCGGCGGAACGATCAGCGCGTCGAAGGACGGGTCGTTGCTGGTGGTGACGAAGGTTACGCTGTCCGTCTCGGCGCCTTCCGCGAGCGTGTCGTTGAAGGCGCTGACCGTCACGGTCTGCGGTTGATCCCAGTTTACCGTTGTGAAGGTGAGCGTTGCGGGTTGCGCGCCGAGGTCCGGGCCGCCGGCCGCCGTTACGGTCACGTCCGCCATCGGCTGGCGACTGAGGGCCAGGGTTACGGTATCGCTCGCCCCGCCCTCCGTCACCGCCGTCGAGCCGCCGCTCTGGGTCACCGTCAGCGCGCCCGGGCTCGCCAGAGCCCCCGCAGACGCGGCGGACGCCTGCGTGGTCGACGCGGGCGTGACCACGATGGCGTCGATCTTGGCCATGTCGACGGAGGCGGCGAACTGCAGGTTCAGCACCCCGTCGGTGACCGAGACCGGGATCACGAAGTCCTTGGCGATGAACTTGCCGCCGGCCTGGGCGAAGATGTCCAGGTTGTCGAGCACCAGGGCGCCTTCGGCGCTGACGTCGAACACCCGCTGGCCCGCCGCCCCGTGGTACAGCTCGGCGAACTGCAGCTTCACCGAGTAGCTGCCGTTGGCCAGCGGCACCGCATAGCTGAAGCTCGAGCCGTAGCGCTCGGTCTGGTAGACCACGTCGTCCGTGGTGGCGCCGATCGGCGAAGCCGCCGTGAACGTCGTTCCGCCCGAGAAGTACTGGTCGGCCAGGTAGTTCACCCCGCCCGTCGTCACC
>NZ_JAPSKZ010000077.1 GCF_031181185.1 Phenylobacterium sp.
ACTGCTGCTGCCGCACGGGCCCGCCGACCTCGCGGCCCTGCTCTCGCGACGTCATGACCAGCGGGCGCTGGCCATCCTCGCCGAGGTCGATCCTGCGGCCCTGAAGATCCGCGAGCGCATCCGCCGGGCGTGCCAGGCGCGGCTGGACGCGGCGGCCACCGACGAGCCGG
Organism: Phenylobacterium sp.; assembly: GCF_031181185.1. Classification (GTDB taxonomy): domain Bacteria; phylum Pseudomonadota; class Alphaproteobacteria; order Caulobacterales; family Caulobacteraceae; genus Phenylobacterium. Next base: position 171 of record NZ_JAPSKZ010000077.1, read on the forward strand.
CGCTGCGCCGCTGGCTGGGCTGGCTCTCCCTGCCGCAGAACCTGCATCTCGGCGGCAAGCTCGCCTGGGAGAGCGCCGACGTGCTGTGGCGCTGGGCGGGCGACGTGGCCACCGACGAGAACCACTATTCCAAGCGGGCGATCCTGGCAGGCATCCTGACCGGCGCCTTCGCCATCCGCCTGTCCTCGGGGCGGAAGTCGGCGCTGCAGTTCGTGGATCGCCGCATCGAGAACGTCATGGCCTACGAGAAGTGGAAGGCGACGGGCGGTTTCAAGCCTGGGGACTGGCTGAGCGCGGCTGCCGGCGCGATGGGCCGCATGCGGTACGGACGTCAGCCACGGGCCTAAGGCCCTAGAGCGGCTTCACCTTGTTCACGTGGCCCATCTTACGGCCAGGCTTGGCGTCGCGCTTGCCGTAGAGGTGGATCCGGGTCTCGGGCTCGGCGGCGAACCTCTTCCAGCCGTCGACCTCGTCGCCCAGCAGGTTCAGCATCTCGACCCGGGCTGTGGCCGCCGTCGGGCCCAGCGGCCAGCCGGCGACGGCGCGGATGTGCTGCTCGAACTGGTCCACCTCGCAGCCGTCCTGCGTCCAGTGGCCGGTGTTGTGCACCCGCGGCGCGATCTCGTTCACCAGCAGGCGGCCGTCCTTCAGCTCGAACAGCTCGATGCCGATGACGCCGACGTAGTCCAACCCCTGCAGGATTCGCCGCGCGATCCGCTCGGCCTGTTCGGTCAGCGCGGGCGAGGCGTGGGCCGGCGCCAGGCTGCGGCGCAGGATACCGTGCTCGTGATGGTTCTCGGCCAGGGGATAGACGGCCGTCGCGCCGTCACGGCCGCGCGCGGCGATGACCGACAGCTCGCGCACGAACTCGGCCGGCGCCTCGACGATGACTGGGCGGCCGCCCAGCTCGGCGAAGGCGCGGGCGGCGTCGGAGGCGTGCTCGACCCAGCGCTGCCCCTTGCCATCGTAGCCCTCGCGGCGGGTCTTCATCAGCGCCGGCGCGCCGATGCGGGCCACCGCCTCAACCGCCGCCTCCGGGCTGTCGGCGGGCGCGAAGGCCACGGTCGGCGCGCCGTTGGCGTTCAGGAAGGTCTTCTCTTCGAAGCGGTCCTGAGCCACCGCCAGCGCCCGCGGGCCCGGCGCGACCTGAGCGCCCAGTTCGGCCAGCTTCGCCACCGAGGCGGCGGGCACGTTCTCGAACTCGAAGGTCACGACGTCTGAGACGTCCGCCAGCGACTTGAGGGCGGCGGGATCGTCGTAGGCGCCCTCGATGGCATGAGCGGCGACCCGCCCGGCCGGCGCGTCGTGCTCGCGCTCCAGCACCGCCACGTCGAAGCCCAGGCGGGCGGCCGCCTGCGCCAGCATCCGGCCGAGCTGGCCTCCGCCCAAGATGCCGATTACCGAGCCCGGCGGCAGCGGGAAGGCCGACATGCCTAGTCCTCGACGCTTTCGACGACGCTCTCGGTCTGACGCGCGGCGAAAGCGGCGACCCGGCTCGCCACGCCCTCGTCCGACAAGGCCAGGATCTTGGCGGCCATGATGCCGGCGTTCTTGGCGCCCGCCTCGCCGATCGCGAGCGTACCCACGGGGATGCCGGCGGGCATCTGGACGATGGAGAGCAGGCTATCCATTCCCTTCAGCGCCTTGGACTCGATCGGCACGCCCAGGACCGGAAGATCGGTGAGGGAAGCAGTCATGCCCGGCAGGTGGGCCGCGCCGCCGGCGCCGGCGATGATCACCTTCACGCCGCGGCCCTTCGCGGCCTTGGCGAACTGGTACATCCGGTCGGGCGTGCGATGGGCCGAGACGACCTTGGCCTCGTAGGCGACACCCAGGCCGTCCAGCATCTCGGCGGCGTGCTTCAGCACGGGCCAGTCCGAGCGGCTGCCCATGATGATGGCGACGGGCGCGGCGGTTGCGCTCATGTCGTGCTCAGATCCTGCAGCCCTACCCGAAAGGCGGCGGAGTATAGGCGCCGGCTTTGCGCGGGCAACCGAGCAGGGCTACTTTCGACCAAGTCCGTCGCCAGGCGTTGATTCTCTTCGAGGAATCCGAGGCCGCCCATGAAGACCCTGACATGAAGATCTCGGGCGCCCGCAACGAGCCCTTCTCCCATATCCGCCGACGTGCGCTAGCCGAGGCGGCGGGGCAGCCCACCGCGGCCGCGGCGAAGGCCGACAGCGCCGCCTTCCTGGGCCTCACCGAAGCCGAGCTGACACCCGCCGTGCGCGGCGCGGTCGACACGCTGCTGACCGAGATCGACGAGCTGCGCGGCGAGGTAGGCCGGCTGAAGGCGCGACTGTCCGAGATGGAGGGCCTCGCGGACCGCGACGCGCTGACCCCGCTCCTCAACCGCCGCGCCTTCCTGCGGGAGCTGTCGCGCGTGCGCACCTTCACCCAGCGGTACGGCTCGCCGGCGAGCGTGGTGTTCTTCGACCTGGATGGCTTCAAGCGGGTCAACGATCGCTTCGGCCACGCCGCGGGCGACGCCGCCCTCAAGGCCGTGGCCGAACGCCTCGACGCCAACGTGCGCGAAAGCGACGTGGTGGGCCGGCTGGGCGGCGACGAGTTCGGCGTGATCCTGGTGCAGGCCGACCACGCGACCGCCGAGCTGAAAGCCGCGGCCCTGGCCCATGCGATCGAGGCCGAGCCGATCCACTTCGGCGACTGGACCGCCCCGGTGCACGTGAGCTTCGGCGTTCGCCAGATCAGCCCGGAAGTCGAGCCCGAGGCGCTACTGGCCGAGGCCGACGCGGCCATGTTCGCGCGCAAGCGGGCGCGGCAGTTCCGCCCCTAGGCGATGATGTCGGGCGTCAGATAGCTCTCGACCCGGGCGATCTCGTCCTTCAGCGCCAGCTTCTTGCGCTTCAGTCGGCCGATCAGCAGCAGGTCGGGCATGGGCGTCAGCGCCAGCGCCTGGATCGCGGCGTCGAAGTCGGCATGGTCCTGCTGCAGGTCCCGCAGCCGCGCGAGAAGGGCGTCTTCCGTGAAGGTCGAGTAGTCGATCATGGGACGGCGTCGATCCTACTCCAAGGCGGCGGCCAAGGCAGCCAGCGCCTCGGGCGGGGCGGGCGTCCCCCAGGCGCGGCTGGCCGCTTCCAGGGCCTTTAGCGCCGGCGCGCCGCCGTAGCGAGGCCCAAGGTCGGCCAGCGTCTCCAGCAGCACGCGTTCGGCCCGCAACTCGGCGGCCTTCACGTCCTCGCGCAGGCTCTCCCGCGCCGCATCCCCAATCGCTGGGTGCGGAGCTTTCAGGGTCCGGCGCACCGCCCGCAGCGGCGCCACCGCCGCCAAATCCCAGGCGCGGGTCACCTCGGCGGCGCGGGCCACGAGGCCGGGATCCTCGGCCTCGGCCCAAACCGCCCACAGGAGCAGCGGCACGTTCTGCCCGTGATCGTCCTGCAGGGTCAGGCAGGCCTCGGCGACGCCGGGCCGGCCATAGGCGACCAGCGCCCACTCCCAGACGCCCATCCCTAGGCCTCGCCGGACATCGGACCCACGTCCTCGCCCCAGCGCCGCACCGGTTTCCAGGACAGTCCGAAGAGGTCCAGCGCCCGTCCCACCGACTGGTCCACCATCTCCTCGAGGCTGGCGGGCTTGGCGTAGAAGGCCGGCATGGGCGGGGCGATCACCGCGCCCATCTCCGCCAGCCGCACCATGGTGCGCAGGTGACCCAGGTGCAGCGGGCTCTCGCGCACCATCAGCACCAACGGCCGACGCTCCTTCAGCGTCACGTCGGCGGCGCGGGTGAGCAGCGACGAGGTCACGCCCGTGGCGATCTCGCTCATTGTCCGCACCGAGCACGGCGCGACGATCATGCCCAGCGTCCGGAACGAGCCCGAGGCGATCGAAGCGCCGACGTCCGTCACCTTGTGGACCACGTCGGCCCGGGCCTGGACATCGGCCAGCGACAGCCCGGTCTCCTGGGCGATCGTCAGCGCGGCCGAACGGCTGACCACCACGTGGCTCTCCACGCCCAGCTCCCGGCAGGCGTCCAGCGCGCGCAAGCCGTAGGCGACGCCCGAGGCGCCGGAGACGCCGACGATCAGGCGGTCGGATTTCGACATGCGGAAGGTCCCCAACGCCCAGGCAAGCGGCAAAGCTTCAGCGCCGCCGCCTGCAAACATATGTGATCTGACAGCGCCGGGAAGCGGGTGTTCACTTCCGAACTGTCCATAAGCGAGGAGGCTCTCCAGCCATGGCGTTAGATGCCCGGATTCGCGAACTCGGATCCCGCCACCAGTCTCTCGAACAGGCCATTCAGGACGAGATGCGCAGGCCTTACGCCGACGACCTCAAGCTCAAGGAACTCAAGCGACAGAAGCTCAGGCTCAAGGAAGAGATCGAGTCCTTACGCGGACAGATCCACTGAGCTGACGATCCTTCCCTTCACGGGGAGGGAAGCTCGCGAGGCGAGCGGGGTGGGGACAGACGCCGTCATTCCCCACCCGGCTCCGCCTGACCGCGGATCCAACCGCCCCATCAAGGGGCGGGACGCCCCTACCTAGTCCTCGTCGCCCTCGAGGTCGTCGTCGGCGAACACCGGCGCTTCGGCCTCGGTGTCGGCCGCGTGGTCGTCGTCGTCCAGCACGCCGGTTTCGGACGCCGGGCGCAGGGTCGGGCCGTCGGGGTCGACCTCGCCGCGGCGGGCCGCCTCCTTGGCGCGCTTGTCGGCGGCCTTGCGGACCACCGCATCCAGCTCGAGCTGGGTCGCGAGGCCGAGCGTCACGGGATCGACCGGCTTGATGTTGGCGCTGTTCCAGTGGGTGCGGTTGCGCACCTGGTCGATCGTGGCCTTCGTGGTGCCCAGCAGGCGCGCGACCTGGCTGTCCGGCACTTCCGGGTGGTTGCGGATGAACCAGGCGATGGCGTCCGGGCGGTCCTGACGGCGCGACACGGGCGTGTAGCGCGGCGCCTTCTTCACCGGCTTCAGCAGCTCGGCGTGGCGGCTCTTCTGCGCCTTCATGCGGTAGTTCGGGTTCTTCTCGGCCGCGTCCAGCTCGTTGCGGCTCAGCTGTCCGTTGGCGATCGGGTCGGCGCCGCGGATGTCGCGCGCCACCTCGCCGTCGGCGATGCCCTTCACCTCGAGCGGGTGCAGGCCGCAGAAGTCGGCGATCTGGTCGAAGGTCAGGGAGGTGTTGTCCACCAGCCAGACGGCGGTCGCCTTGGGCATCAGGATCTGGGTCATATCGGCGTTCCGGAAACGAAGGCGCCCGGCCTTTCGGCCGGGCGGTGAGGTTTCGTCATATATTCCGGATCGACCGGTCTGAAAACGGTCTTCGTGAGCCCTTACGAGAAGACCCAGCCGGCCGGCAGGCTGCTCAGCTGGACGTTCACCAGCACCATGCGATTGCTGTTACCCATATCGACGACGGTGTCCGCCCCGGACTGGTAGGTCGAATAGGACGTGCCGGCGAGCACGTTCACGCGGTCGCCTTCCCAGTAGTTGAAGTCGGTCACCCGATCGAGGCCCGCGCCCGAGAACGTGTGGAAGGTGTCCATACCCGCGCCGCCGGTGATGGTGTCGTCTCCCCGGTCGCCGGCCAGGTAGTCCCAGCCTTCGCCGCCCACCACCAGGTCGTGGCCCTGGCCGCCTCGGACCACGTCGTTGCCGACGCCGCCCTCCACCGTGTCATCGCCCAGGTTGCCCAGGACCACGTCGTGACCCTCGTCGCCGTAGACCCGGTCCGAGCCCTGGCCACCGACCACCCAGTCTTCGGTGTCGCCGCCCACGACCGTGTCGGCGCCCCAGTTGCCGTGCAGGTCGTCGAAGCCCGCGCCGCCCATCAGGCTGTCGTCGCCATCCTCGCCGCGCAGGAAATCGCGGCCCTCGAAGCCCGTCAGGGTGTCGCCGCCGGCGCCGCCGTACATGGCGTTGGCCGCGGCGTTGCCGTTCAGCTTGTCGGCGCCCGAGCCGCCCTTGGCGTTCTCGATCAGCGCGCCCTTGGCCACGGCCACGTTGCCGACCAGGCCGCCTACGTTCGAGAAGAAGCCCTCACGCAGGTCGATGACCTGGTTGTTGAAGAAGCCTGAGAAGTCCAGGGTGTCGGTCCCGCCGGCGTCCCAGACCGCGAAGATCAGCTTGGTGGTCGACGAGGTGGCCGCGAACCAGGGCCGCTCGGCCGTGGAGTTGAAGCCGTACACGGTGTCGCCCGTGCGCGTGCTCCAGTTGACCCCGTACTCCAGCTGGGCGCCGGCGATGTCGTCCAGCATGGGGACGGCCGCATATCGTCCCTGGAAGTTGGCCCCGGTGTTGGTCTCGCTAAAGTAGCTCATCACCGTGTACTGGGTGCTGTCCTCGTAGTACTCGGCGTTGCCCGCGTAGGTGAAGGTGGTGTTGGCGTCGGCGTTGTATTCGCCCGGATGCGCCAGGCCGATGGCGTGGCCGATCTCGTGGACCAGCACGTGCCCGCCGCGGTTCTCCGCCGTCGGATTGGCGTTGGATGCGATGCTGCTGTTGATCCAGACGTCGCCCGAGTTCGAGCTGTAGGCGGTGTTGCCGGGATAGTTCGCGAAGGCCGCCGCGCCTTCCTCGCCCGACGAGTAGTTGGAGAACAGGATCGAGGCGTTGTTCGAATAGGCGGCCTCGCCGGTCGTGCCCGAGCCCACGCGCACGAAGGTGATGTTGGCCACGTCCGACCAGGCCCGGAGCGCGAGCTCGGCCTGAGTGATCTGGGCGCTGTTGAAGCGCGAAAAGCCGGCGGTGTCGCTGGGCATGTCCAGAGGCGCGCTGGCGCGGAAGCCGTAGGTGACGGTGAAGCCAACGCCCGCGGCCGACGACCAGCCGGGATAGGGCTGGCCCGTGTCGGGGTCGAAGCCGGTCAGCTGCTTGGCCGCGCGGTCGATGGTGTAGCTGGGCTTCGCACCGGAGGTCCCGCCTCGCTCGGTGGCGTTGAGGAACGCCTGGCCCGAGAACCCGCCGTCGTCCACGACGACGGCCTGGCCGGTGCAGACCGGGCAGGCGCAGCCCGCCAGCGCCGGCTCATAGGCGCGATGGCTCAGCTGCAGACCCGTGTCAGCCTCAGCCGCGAAGACGGGAGAAGGATAGGCTTCGGTCGGCATAATTCGCACTCTAACCAACCCATCCCGTTCAAATCCTTAAAGGAAAGCGAGGCGGGCCACAACGCGCCGATTGCGCGCAGGTCGATATGTGAACGCTGTTCCGGATTGCACCTGCCCCGCGGTGCGACCTGACGACGCTAGGCCGTAAGCCGCTTCAGCGTCAGCGCGTCGAAGGGCGCGGCGCTTTTGATGTCGTTGTCGAAGTAGGCGTAGACGTCGAGGCCTTGGGCGCGCCAGGCGCCGATCCGATCGGCCCAGGCCTGCATCTCCTCGTCGCTGTAACGCCCGAAATAGCGGCCGCCAGGCCCATGCCCGCGCACATAGGCCCAGCTTGCGGTGAGCTCCCAGGGGGCCGGCGCATGGTGGTGGTCCGAAATGCAGAGCGCCGCGTCGAAGTCGGAAAGTATGCGGAAGACGGCCGGCTCGTACCAGGACGGATGTCGGAACTCGACGGTCCGACGCCCGGGCGGCAGCAGCTTAAGGAAGCCCGCCAGCCGGTCGTCGTTTCGCCGCAGCTGCGGCGGCAGCTGGATCAGCGCAGGGCCCAGCTTGTCGCCCAGCGGCGCCATGCGTCCGAAGACGAGGTCCACGGACTCGCCGCAGTCCTTCAGCTTCTTGTTGTGGGTGATGAAGCGGCTGACCTTCCAGGCGAAGACAAAGGCCGGCGGTGCGCGCCTCGCCCAGCCTTCCACCATCGCTTCCGACGGCAGGCGGTAGAAGCTGGCGTTGATCTCTGCGGTGTCGAACCGGGTGGCGTAGTACTCCAGCCGTTCGCGGTCCTTCGTACCCTCTGGATAGAAGGGGCCCGTCCAGTCCTTGTAGACCCAGCCCGAGCAGCCGATGCGAAGCTCGCTCATGCCCTGCGGAATGCCCGCACGGCCGCGCAGGTTCTAAAGCTGGGTCTTGTAGCTTTCGATGATCTGCTCGTTGGAAACCGGGAGTTTGCCGAGCTGCAGCTGGTCGTAGACCATCTCGGCGCCGCTGGGCAGGCGCTCGCGCGGGACCTGCGCGTCGGGGTCCCAGAGCCTGGCCCGCATGATCGCCTTGGGACAGTGCAGGAACGCCTCCTCGACGCCGATCCGCAGCACCAGGCGCGGCGTCTTGCCGAACTCCATGAAGGCGGAAAGCAGCTCCGGATCGTCTGTCGCCCGGGCGCGGCCATTGATCCGATAGACGTCGTCGAAGCCCGGGATCACGAACATCAGCCCGATGCGGCCGGCCCCCGACAGCAGGTTGCGCACCGTGTCGAGCCGGTTGTTGCCGGGCCGGTCGGGCAGGAAGACCTCACGCCCGTCCTCGCTGACGTGCACGAAGCCCGGCTCGCCGCCGCGCGGCGAGACATCGATCGAACCGTCGGCTCCAGCCGAGCTCACCACGCAGAAGGGCGAAAGACCCACGAAGGCGCGGCCGTGGCGGTCCACGTGGTCCAGCACCTTGTCGCGCACCAGGGGGCTGGCGGGCTTATAGAGCCGATCCAGGTCTTCGAGCGTCAGCGTGTCCATCGGCAGCCTCCTGTCCGCCGACCATCCGCCTTCTGAGAATCGTTTGCAACGAAGATGGCGCGACGGGCAATTGTGAAGCCTCTCCGGGATGCACATCTGTCGGAACCGACCGAACGGAGCGCCCATGGCCGACCTCTCGTCCTTCCCGATCACCCGTCGCTGGCCCGCGAAGGATCCGCAGGTGATCCAGCTCTATTCGTTGCCGACGCCGAATGGCGTGAAGGTCTCGATCATGCTGGAGGAGCTGGGCCTCCCCTACGAGCCGCACCGCATCGATTTCGCCACGGACGATCAAAAGACCCCCGAGTTCCTTTCGCTGAACCCCAACGGCAAGATCCCGGCGATCATCGATCCCGACGGCCCGGCGGGAAGGCCGATCGGCCTCTTCGAATCCGGGGCGATCCTGCTCTATCTCGCCGAGAAGACCGGCCGCCTGATCCCCGTCGATCCGACGGCGCGATGGGAGACCGTCCAATGGGTCATGTTCCAGATGGGCGGCATCGGCCCGATGTTCGGCCAGCTGGGCTTCTTCAACAAGTTCGCCGGCCGCGAGTACGAGGACAAGCGCCCGCTGCAGCGGTACGTCGACGAATCCAAGCGGCTGCTGGGCGTGCTGGAGACCCGCCTGGACGGCCGCGATTGGATCATGGGCGCCGACTACACCATCGCCGACGTCGCCACCCTGGGATGGGTGCGCAACCTGATCGGCTTCTACGAGGCGCGTGATCTGGTCGAGTTCGATCGGTTGAAGAACGTTCCGGCATGGCTCGACCGCGGCCTCGCGCGGCCGGCCGTCCAGCGCGGCCTCACGATCCCTGCCTAGTCCAGCGGAACGCGTCCCAGGATCTTCAGGCCATAGCCGCCGGAGCCCGGCAGCACGGTGGTCGACGACGTCAGCAGCAGCATGTCGCGCACGCCCAGGTCCAGCAGGATCTGGGCGCCGATCCCGTAATCGCGCAGCACGTTCTGCGAATGGTCGGCCTGGGGTTGTCCGTAGCGCTCGGACAGCCAGTGCGGGTTGGAGTCCCGGATGAACACCGCCACGCCCGCGCCCTTGTGCTCAGCGATGGCCTTCAGGGCGTTCGGCACATAGGCCCGCCGCGCTTCGACCGCGCCCAGCATGTCGGTGGCGAGGTCGACGCGGTGCATCCGCACCAGGGTCGGCTTCTCGGGATCGATCTTGCCCTTCGTCAGGACCACGTGCTCGGTCTGGTCCAGCACGTTGCGATAGATCACCATCCGGAACTTGCCGCCGTAGGCGCTCTCGAACGGCGTCTCCAGCACGCGCTCGACCTGGCGCTCGGTTCGGCGGCGGTAGGCGATCAGGTCGGCGATGGTGCCGATCTTCAGACCGTGCAGTTGGGCGAAGGCGACGAGATCCGGCAGCCGGGCCATCGAGCCGTCGTCCTTCATGATCTCGCAGATCACGCCGGCGGGCACGAGGCCGGCCATGCGGCTGATGTCGACCGCCGCTTCGGTGTGGCCGGCGCGGACGAGCACGCCCCCGTCCTTGGCCACGAGCGGGAAGACGTGGCCGGGCGAGACGATGTCGTCGGGGCCCTTGGTCGGGTCGATGGCGACGGCGATGGTGTGGGCCCGGTCGTGGGCCGAGATGCCTGTCGTCACGCCCTCGCGGGCCTCGATGGAGACGGTGAAGGCCGTGCCGTGGCCCGACTGGTTGTCGGTGGCCATGGGCGGCAGGCGCAGGTGGCGCGCGCGGTCGGCGGTGATCGACAGGCAGATCAGGCCGCGGGCGTGCTTGGCCATGAAGTTGATCTGCTCGGGCGTGGCGAACTGGGCGGGGATGATGACGTCGCCCTCGTTCTCCCGGTCCTCGGCATCGACGAGGATGTAGGGCCGGCCGTTGCGGGCGTCCTCGATGATGTCCTCGATCGGACTGATGGCCGAAGACACGCTGTCGGCGTCGGAGCCCTCCGACGAATGGACGAGGTGGGGGCGCTTCATGAGCGGGCGGCTTTCATCTTCGCGAAGTCCATGACCTGCTCGGCGACGGTCGCGAGCTGCCAGGCGTCCTTCGGGTCCTTCGGTTCGCCGGCCTGGTCGAACAGGTCGGTGGTGGCGTTGAGGGCGGCGCCGAACGGCGTCGGCCACCCTCTCAGCGCATGTATGATCGCACGCAGCGCAGACAAAGTCGTCCCTGCCGCCTGCCAGCCGTCGGCCGTGATGATCGTGCCGACGGGCTTGCCCGACAGATAGGGCGCGGCGTCCGAGCGGGTCAGCTCCAGGGTGTCGAGGGCGTTCTTGACCACGCCCGAGATCGAGCCGTGGTAGCCGGGGCTCGCCACGATCACGCCATCGGCCCGACAGACGATCTCGGACAGCTCCTGCTGCGCTGGCGTGATCTCGGCCGGACGGGGATCGAAGATCGGCAGCGTCGAGATGAAGGCGCCGCCCAGCAGGCGCGTCTCGGCGCCCAGGGCCTCGCACCGGCGCAGGCTGGCGGTCAGCGCGCGTTCGCTCGACGAGCCCGGCCGCACCGTCCCGCCCAGGCCGACGATCAGCGGCCGGCTCATGGTGTCGTCCCGAAGGTCATGCGCCACACGTCTAGGCGTCCGGGAACGCCCGCGCCAGTCCTGCGACTGAACCGGCCGCGCCTCAGGCGGGCTCGGCCTCCTGGGCGAAGGCCGACTTCAGTTCCGACTTCATGATCTTGCCGTTGGCGTTGCGCGGCAGGGTTTCGGGCCAGAACGCGACCTTCACCGGGACCTTGAACGCCGCGAGCTTGGAGCGGACCAGATCCTTCAGCTCCTGCTCTGTGGCCTTGCCGCCCGGACGCAGGTGGACCACCGCGCCGGGCTCCTCGCCCAGCGTCTTGTGCGGGATGCCGACGATGGCGGCGTCCATCACGTCGGGATGCTCGTAGAGGACGTTCTCCACCTCGACGCAGTAGATGTTCTCGCCGCCGCGGATCAGCATGTCCTTGGCCCGGTCGATGATGAACAGGAAGCCTTCCTCGTCGATGCGGGCCAGGTCGCCCGTGCGCAGCCAGCCATCGACGAACGTCTCGGCGGTGGCCTCGGGCTTGTTCCAGTAGCCTTTGACGACCTGCGGCCCCTTCACCCACAGCTCGCCGACGGCGCCGGGCGCCAGCACGGTGCGACCATCGGCCGGGTCGCGGATCTGCATCTCGCCCACGGGCGCGGCCGGGCCGGCGCTGTCGGGCCGGGCCTCATAGTCCTTGCCAAGGTGGGAGGTGAAGGTGGCGGTGGTCTCGGTCATGCCCCACCCGTTGCCGGGCTGGGAGCCCGGGAAGGTCTCGGCGATCTTGCGCACCAGCTCGGGCGCCGACGGCGCGCCGCCGTAGGTCACGCTGACCAGCGAGGACAGGTCGTACTTGGTCCGGGCGGGATGCTCGATCAGCTGCCAGGCGATGGTGGGCACGCCGCCCGTCGCCGTGACCTTCTCGCGCTCGATCAGCTGCATGGCGGGTTCGGCGTCCCACTTGCGCATCAGCACGATCTTGCCGCCGGCGTTCAGCGTCGGCGACAGCGTCGCCGACAGGCCGGTGGCGTGGAACATCGGCACGACCAGCAGCGTCACCCGCTGGGGCAGCTTGGTGGCGTCCAGCTCGGGCAGGGGCTCGCCCGCCCGCAGGAAGTTCCTGGCCGCCGAGATGCCGCCCGCGCCGATGTTGGACGTCATGTTCCGGTGGGTGCCCAGGGCCCCCTTCGGCTTCCCGGTCGTGCCCGAGGTGTAGAGGATGGTGGCGTCGTCTTCGGGCGACAGCGGCACGTCCGGCAGCGGCCGCTCGGGCAGGTCCTTCCAGGCGTTCACCGGACCGATGACGTCCTCGAGGCGCCGCACGCGCGGCTCACCAGCCTCCGCCTTCAGCCGCGAAACATAGACCCGTTCCAGCACCGGCAGGTTCGCGAGGTGCGGTCCGAGCCGCTCCAGCCGTTCGTCGTCGATCAGGGCGACCTTGGCGCCGGAATCCGCGAGGCCGTACTCCAGCTCGGGACCCGTCCACCAGGCGTTCAGCGGAGTGACGATGGCGCCGACCAGCTGTCCGGCCCAGAACGCCACCGGCCACTCCGGCAGGTTGCGCATGATCACGGCGACGCGGTCGCCCTTCTTCACCCCGTCGGCGATCAGCTGATGGGCGAGCGTGATCGTGGCGCGGCCGAAGGCGTCGAAGGTCGCCCGGTCGTCCTCGTAGACGAGGAACTCGCGGTCCTTGAACCGCATGCCGTTCAGGAAGACGTCGCGCAGCGTCGGCGGCGCGTTCTTCCAAATGCGGGTCCGGATCCCTCGGATCTCGGCCTCGGCGATCTCGAACGGCGCGCCGGGCGCGGTGAGCCGGGCGTGGGCCTCGGCGATGCTCAGGACCGGCCAGTTATCCGTCACGCTGAACTCCACTCGTCATCGTCATTCGGCAGGCTCGCGCGCCGGCTTCCGGCGCTCGGCATAGTGGGCCCGGATCTCCTCCAGCTCCTTGGCGAAGCGCTTCTCGGCCTCCGCTTTCAGGCGCGGGATGTGATAGCTCGGGAAGAGGTCGTTCTCGGGCGCGTAGTCCTTCAGGATCTGCTTGGCCAGCGTCACCTTGTGCACCTCGGTGGGACCGTCGGCGATGCCCATCACCAGGCTGGACGTGACCATGTGCATGAAGGGCATCTCGTTCGAGACGCCCAGCGCGCCATGCAGGTGGGCCGCTTTCGTGGCCACCTCGTGGTAGACCTTGGGCATCGCCACCTTGATGGCGGCGATGTCCTTGCGGACCTTGTTGTAGTCCTTGTGCTTGTCGATCAGCCAAGCGGTGCGCAGGACCAGCAGCCGGAAGCTCTCCACCGCGATCCACGCCTCGGCGATCTGGTCCTGCACCATCTGCAGGTCGGCGAGACGGCCGTCGCGCGTCGTGCGGGAGACGGCCCGGCGGCACATCAGGTCCAGGGCGTGCTTGCAGGCGCCGACCGTGCGCATGGCGTGGTGCACGCGCCCGCCGCCCAGCCGCACCTGGGCGATCACGAACGCCGCGCCGCGTTCGCCCAGCAGCGCGTCCTTCGGCACCCGGACGTCGTTGTAGCGGACGTAGCCCTCGTTGCCGCCGCCGATCTCGCCGCCCGCGCCGACGGCGACGTTGCGGATGATCTCAACCCCGGGGGTGTCGGTGGGCACGAGGAAGATCGAGGTGCGCCGATACGGATCCTTCGCGTCCGGATCGGTGATCGCATAGACGACCAGCAGCTTCGAATTCTTGGCGTTCGTCGAGAACCACTTTTCGCCGTTGATCACCCACTCGTCGCCGTCCAGCACCGCGCGGGTCTTGAACGTCAGAGGATCCGAGCCGCCGGTCGGCTCGCTCATCGAAAACGCCGAGCGGATGTCCCCGTCCAGCAGCGGCTGCAGCCAGCGATCCTTCTGCGCTTGGGTGCCGTAATGGGCGATGATCTCGGCGTTGCCGGTGTCCGGCGCCTGGCAGCCGAAGATGGTTGGCGCGAGCGTGTTGCGGCCCAGCTTTTCGTTCATCAGCGCCAGCTTGAGCTGGCCGAAGCCCTGCCCGCCCAGCTCGGGACCCAGGTGGCAAGCCCACAGGCCCTGTTCCTTCACCCGCGCCTGCAGCGGCTTGATGAAGGTCTCCCGGCCCTTGGTGCTCCAGACGGCGAGGCCGAGGTGCGAGAGGGGCTCGACCTCCTCGCGCATGAAGTCCTCGATCCAATCCAGCTTCTCCTGGAAGTCGGGATCGGTCTCGAAATCCCAAGCCATCGGCCGCTCTCCCGGGGTGTGTTTCGAAAACAGCGTTTCGAATTATTGGTATCCCCGCGGCCATTATGTACGGCGAAGGCGGGAGCGCAACGGGCTTCAGAAGGCCCCGCCTCGACCCTCCCCAGCGGCGAAACGGGCGGCGCCTTCCCGCGACTGTCCCGAGCGCAGGATCGCCTTGCCATAGCTGAGCTCGTTGGCCGTGGCCGCGTCCCAGTCCAGGGCCCACTGCTCGATGGCCGAAAGGCGGTCGCCGCGCAGGCAGGCCTGGGGGAAGGCGGCGATCTGGCGCGCGAGGTCCAGGGCTGCCGTCAAAGCCTCACCTCTCGGGGCGAGCCGGTTGGCGAGGCCGATCTCGAGGGCCTCCCGCGCCTCCACCGGCTGGCCGGTGAGGATCAGGTCCATGGCCCGGGAATGGCCGATCAGCCGCGGCAGGCGAATGGTGCCCAGATCGATCAGCGGTACGCCGAAGCGGCGGCAGAAGACGCCGAACACCGCGCCCTCGGCGGCGACCCTGAGGTCAGCCCAGCAGGCCACCTCCAGTCCGCCCGCCACCGCATGGCCCTCGACGGCGGCGATCACCGGCTTGGAAAGCTTCAGCCGCGTGCAGCCCATGGGGCCCAAGTCGCCCGCGTCGTGCACCGGATTGCCGGCGTCCTCGCTGATGGCCTTCAGGTCGGCGCCCGCGCAGAACGCGCCGCCGGCGCCGGTGAGGACCGCGACGTCCAGGGTGTCGTCGGCGTCGAACGCCTTGAAGGCGTCGTATAGTTGCCGCGCCGTCGGCCCGTCGACGGCGTTGCGCCGCTCGGGCCGTTGGATGGTGACGACGCCGATCCGGCCCTCGCGCTCGAAGCTCACGGTCTGCATGGCAGGTCCTCCTCACCCGATCGTCGCGCTTGCGACGGCGGGGAAGGCAAGGGCAGAAAGGCGGCCATGAGCAAGGCCAAGTCCCTCGGGTTCTCGCCCGACCGTCTCGCCCGGATCGACCGGTTCCTGCAGGAGAAGTACGTGGCCCCGGGTCGCCTGCCCTGCGCCCAGTTCCTGCTCGCCCGGGCGGGCGAGACCGTGCACCAGAGCGTGCTCGGACAGCAGGATCCCGAGCGCGGCGTGGCGCTAGCCGAGGACACCGTCTTCCGCATCTATTCGATGACGAAGCCGGTTACGAGCGTGGCGCTGATGCAGCTGGTCGAGGAAGGCCTGATCGCCCTCGACGATCCCGTCGCCAGGCACATTCCCGAATGGGCCAACCTCGGCGTCTTCCAGGCCGGTGTCGGCCCCTACATGACTACCCCGCCGGCGCGGCCGATGCAGGTGGCGGACCTGCTGCGCCACACCTCGGGCCTGACCTACGGCTTTCAGAACCGCACCAACGTCGACGCCGCCTACCGCAAGCTGAACCTCGACGCGATCTTCGACGGCCTGGACCTTGATGGCATGATCCAGGCCCTGTCCAAGCTGCCGCTGGAGTTCTCGCCTGGCGAGGCCTGGAACTACTCGGTCTCCACCGACGTGGTCGGCTACCTGGTGCAGAAGGTCAGCGGACAGCCGCTGGCCCAGGCGCTGCAGGAGCGCATCTTCGATCCCCTGAAGATGACCGACACCGGCTTCAGCGTGCGGGAGGACCAGCGCGCCCGCTTCGCCGCCTGCTACGAGGCCCTGCCGGGCGGGGGCAAGCGCCTGCAGGATGATCCGACCACGAGCCCGTTCCTCGGCGCGCCCCGGCTTTATTCCGGAGGCGGCGGCCTGGTCTCCACGGCGGCCGACTACATGCGCTTCGCCCGCATGCTGCTGAACGGCGGCGAACTCGAAGGCGCGCGCATCCTGGCGCCCAAGACCATCCGTTTAATGGCTACGAACCACCTCCCGGGCGGCGGCGACCTCACCCAGCACTCGCGCTCGCTGTTCTCGGAGAGCACCAATGCGGGGGTCGGCTTCGGGCTGGGCTTCGCGGTCGTCTTCGACCCGCCGAAGACGCTGATCCCCTGCTCGCAGGGCGAGTTCTACTGGGGCGGCATGGCCTCGACGGCCTTCTGGGTCGATCCGGTCGAACAGGTGACGGCGGTCTTCATGACCCAGCTGATCCCGTCGTCGACCTATCCGGTGCGTCGCGAACTGCGCACCCTCGTCTATTCGGCGCTGATGGAGAGCAACGCCTAGCGGGCGGTCTCCCCCTCTTCCACCGGCGCGGCCAGGCCGGTGTCAGCGGCCTCGCCCTGCACCGACTCGGGCAGCATGCGCGCCTTTCGCCAGCCGCCGAAGCGGTAGTAGGCCGCGGCCAGGGCCAGCATGACCAGGCTGCCGGCTGGGAAGCTCCACCA
>NZ_JAPSKZ010000078.1 GCF_031181185.1 Phenylobacterium sp.
ATCTCTGTGCAAAAATTCAGGAATTGGGCCGCGCGCGCCGCCGCGTTGGCGCTGACCGTCGCGAGTGTGTCCGCCACGCCTGCGCCAGCGGCTGACAACGCCCAACTGCTGCGCGCGGCGTCCGGGCCCGCTACGTGCTGCTCGGCGAGTCGACCCACGGCACGCGCGAGTACTACGTCGAACGCGCGCGCCTCACCCACGAACTGATCGCTCACCACGACGCCCGCGCCGTGGCGATCGAGGGCGACTGGTCGGGCGCGGAGCGCGTGAACCGCTATGTGCGCGGGCTGGGGCCCGACCGTTCGGCCGCGGAGGCGCTATCGGACTTCAGGGCCTTCCCCGGATGGATGTGGCGCAATGTGGAGTTCCGCGACTTCGTGGAGCAACTACGGACCGTGAACCTGGCTCGCCCGGTCGAACAGCGGATCGGCGTCTATGGGCTCGACGTCTACGACTTGTTCGACGCGGGGGATGCAGTCGTCGCCTACTTGGATCGCGTTGACCCGGCCGCCGCGGCGCGTGCGCGCGTCCACCTGAAGTGTTTCGCCCGCCACGGCCGCTCGACCGATCGCTATGCCTTGGCGGTGCGTCGGGGCTCATCGTGCGAGAGTGCGGCCGAGGCGGTGCAGGCCGAGCTCGCCCGCTTGCGGACGCCGGCGCCGGATCAAGCGGACGTGCGGTTCGCGGTCGAGCGTGCGGCGGCCACGGTCGTGGCGGGCGAAGAGTATTTCCGCGTGCTGCAGACGACCGGCTATGCCTGGAATGCTCGGGATCGCCGTATGGCGGCCGGCGCTCGCCAGATCGCTTCGCACCTCTCCCGTGCTGGGCAGCCAGCCAAGGTGGTGATCTGGGCGCACAACACCCACGTCGGCGACGCCAGCGAGACCTCGATGCGCGAGCGTGGCGAGCTCAGCCTGGGTCAGCTCCTCCGGGCCGACGGGGCCTTCCTAGTGGGTTTCATGACGGCGGGTGGCAAGGTTCTGGCGGCCGAAGAATGGGACGGACCCGCCAAGGTGCGAACCTTGCGTGAGCCGCTGGCCGGAAGCCACGAGGCCGAGCTGGCCGGCCAGGCCGGCGATGGACGGCTGGTCAGGATCCTGCGCGGGCTCCCCCGAGCGGGCCGGAAGCTGCAGCGGGCGGTGGGCGTCGTCTACGCGCCTGCCAGCGAGAAGGTGTCCCACTACATCACCGCGCACCTTGAACGGCAGTTCGACGCCGTGGTCTTTCTGCCCCGTACGTCGGCGGTGACCCCGCTCCCTGGGGCACGCGGCTGACCGCGGCCGAAGCCGCTCAGCGCGCGGCGGAGGCTCCGAACAGCCTGCGCGCGTTCTCGGAACGGATCTTCGCCGTCTCGGCGGCGGTCAGCCCCAGCCGTTCCAGCGCCTCGGCATTCTGCTTCAGCGAGTACTGCGGGTAGTCGGAGCCCAGCAGCACGTGGTCGACGCCGACGTTGCGGATCGTCCAGACGAACTCGTCCTCGATCGGTGAGTCCGCGACCACCGCCACGGTGGCGGAGATATCGAAGTAGATGTTGTCCCCGAAAAGGCCCTCGGCCGTCCGCGCGGCCTTCAGGACGTTCCAGAACCGGAAGTTCATGAAGCCCATGTGGGCGAAGATGAACTTCGTCTTCGGCGCCGCCAGGGCCAGGTTGAACAGCTTCTCGCTGTCGCCGGGGAGGATATTGGCGTTGTCCATCAGCACGACGACGCCCAGGTCGCCAGCGCGCCGCACCAGGGCCAGCACGCGCGGATCGCTCTGCTCGAAGCGCTGCGTATGCGGATGGATCTTCAGAACCTTCACGCCAAGCTTCGCCACCCGCTCCAGCTCCGCGAGCGCCGCCTCGCCGTCGTAAGGGTGGACCGTCGCCACCGGCAGCATGCCGAGGCGTTTGGCAGCGAGGGCTATCAAGGCGTCGTTGCTGGCGCGAATGGCCTCTGGCTTGCCTGCCACGGCGTGGTTGGGGCCGCCGAACCACATGGCCGCGTAGCCGCCCACCCGCTGCCCGTCCGTCCTCAGTTGCGCGTCGTAGGCGTCGGCCGACGTCTGGCCTTGGTGCAGGTGTACGTGGGTGTCGAACGCCGACGTCTGCGCCATCGCGGGCGCGGTGGTGGTCACCGCCCAGGCGCCGGCCAGGGCCAAGGTGGTAATCGGCCGGGAGCCCCCACCGCGGCGCGGCCGGGGCAAGGCGGCGCGGCCCTGGCGCGTCCCGCGCCGAACAGCGCCAAGGCGCCTGCCAGGACGAAGGTCTTCATCGGCCGGAAGCCACCTCGGCGGCGCG
The DNA here is from genome assembly GCF_031181185.1 of Phenylobacterium sp. GTDB lineage: Bacteria > Pseudomonadota > Alphaproteobacteria > Caulobacterales > Caulobacteraceae > Phenylobacterium. The sequence continues at coordinate 2,279 of NZ_JAPSKZ010000078.1, forward strand.
GCCGAGTCAAGGCGGCGCTTCCATGGCTCGTCCCGCGTCGAACTTTCAGCGCTGAAATCTTCCTGCGGCGTCGCAGGCTCAAACTGCCGGCAAAAGAGGGCTGCAAGCCCGGGGGTCAGGGAGGTTCATCATGCGCACTGCGCTTATTCTTGCCGTTTCGGCCTTGGCGCTGTTCGGCGCGGTGGAAGCGGCCGCACAGGCGCCGCAGGTCAATCCGACCATCCGCCAGCCGGGCTGGAAGGCGCCCCGTACGTCCTGGGGCGCGCCTAGCCTTGAGGGCTACTGGTCGAATGCGACGCTCACCCCGCTGACCCGCAATCCGCGCCTCACCCCCAAGGCGACGCTCTCGGCCGAGGAGGCGCGGCAGATCGAGAAGGTCTGGGCCAAGGCGCTGGCCGACTCCGACGCCCAGACGGATCCCGACAAATCGACCGAGCAGTTGCAGGCCGAGTTCGGGCAGTCCGAACTCGTGAAGATCCGGCCGGACTTCGCGGCGGCCGGCGGGGACGTCGGCGGCTACAACACCTTCTGGATCGACCCGGGCAACCACATCATGGAGGTGAACGGCGAATTCAGGACCTCCATCCTCACGACGCCGAACGGCCAGTTCCCGCCCCGCAAGCCGGGCGCGCCGTCGGCCGGCGGCGGCTTCCGCGACGCCTACGACAGCTACGAATACCGCGGCCTCGGCGATCGCTGCATCATGGGCTTCGGCCGCAACGCTGGTCCGCCGATGCTGTCCAACGGCTACTACAACAACAGCTATCGCATCCTGCAGACGCCGGACGCGGTGGTCATCAACGTCGAGCTGATCCACGACAACCGGATCGTCCGGCTGAACTCCAAGCACCGCACCGACGGGGTCCGCCCGTGGATGGGCGATTCCATCGGCTGGTACGAGGGGGACACCCTGGTCGTCGAGACGACCAACATTCCCCAAGGCCAGGCGCTGGCCGGCTCCTGGAGGAACCTGAAGGTGACCGAGCGCTTCACGCGGGTGTCGCCGACGCGGCTGAACTACCAGTTCACGGTCGAGGACCCCGACGTGTGGGAGGCCCCCTGGGGTGGCGAGTACAACTTCCACCCGCTGAACGGCGTGATCTACGAGTACGCCTGTCACGAGGGGAACTACGCCCTGCCGGCGATCCTGGCCGGCGCTCGCGAGGCCGAGAAGCAGGCAGCGGCCGCGGCGGCCGCTCCCGCGAAGGCGGCCAAGGGCAAGAAGGGCGCGCCGTAGCGGCGTCGCCGCACAGGTTACCCCTCTTTAAGCTGAGCGCGGCGCCGCGTCGCGCTACGCTCGCCGGAAACAGGGGGACCTGATGAAGCGGCTGGCGGTGTTGGCGTTCGGCTTGCAGCTCACCTTCGGCGGGGGCGCGGCGGCCCAGACGGACGACCTGCGCTATTTCGTCGGGCGTTGGGAGGTGACGTCCAAGGATCCCGGAACCGGCGAGGTGATCCGGGTGGACTACCGCATCGAGCCCGCGCCCGGCGGCGCTTGGCTGGCCGGGTCCAGCGCGTCCGCGGACGGCGGCCTCAGCGCCCGGGACATGTGGGGGCGGGACCCGCTGACCGGCGAGGTGATCCGCGTGATCTTCGACGGGAGCGGGACCTTCGCGACGGTACGCTCATCGGGGTGGGCTGGCGACAAGCTGGTGCTGGAAGGCGAGGCCCGCTCCAAGGGCGGGATCGTCCGTGTGCGGGAGACCATCTCCCGCGTATCGCCACAGCGTTTCGAGGCGATCTGGGAGGCTTATCGCGACGGCGCGTGGTCGGCCTATGCGGTGGAGACCGTCACGCGGCGGCTGTGATCGCGGGGCGCTCGGCTTGCCTCTCGCCGAACGCCGTCCTAGAGCCGTTTCACCGACCCGCGTGCTGCGTCGGGCTGATCAAGGGAGTTCGGTGGCGCCGCCTGGGCCGTCGCAGAGTGGGGACGGGGAGAGCCCGCTGATCCGCGCGTTCTTCGAACGCCGCGAGAAGCTCATCCTGTTCCTGGCGGCGCGGACGCGCGACATGGCCATGGCCGAAGACCTCGCGCAGGACCTTTATCTCAAGATCGCCGGGCTGGATTCGAAGACGGAGGTCCGCGCGCCTGAAGCGCTGCTGTACCGGATGGCGGCGAACCTGATGGTCGACCACGTCCGCAGCGCTCGGCGCTCCTCGCGCCGCAGCGCCGAATGGCGGACGGAGACCCAAGCGGTGCTGGGCGGCCACGAGGTCTCGCAGGAGCCCCCGGCCGACGAGGTGGTGATGGGCAGGGAGCGCGTGCGCCAGCTGGCCGCCGCGGTCGCCGACCTGCCGCCGCAGATGGGCCGCGCCTTCCGGCTGCACAAGCTGGAAGGGCTGAGCCAGGCGCAGACCGCCCAGGCGATGGGCGTGTCGGTGAAGATGGTGGAGGCGCACGTGGCCGCGGCCATCAAGCAGCTGGCGCAAAGGCTACGGTCGTGATGTTTTTCCTCCGACATAGGGGGGCGACATCTCGGCGCCGTCTCTTCTCCTGTTCAGGACTCTCGGCGGGAACACGAGCGAGCCGATGACAAGCATTGCGACGCGAAACGAGGAGGTGATGGCGCAAGCCAGCGCTTGGCTCGCGCGTCTGCAACGCGACGACGTCGGAGAGACCGACGGCTTAGAATTCGACGCCTGGCTCGCCGCCTCGCCCGCTAATGGGGAGGCCTATCGCGCCGCGCTTTCCGCCTGGCACGCCTTCGAGGCGCGCCCCGAGGCCGTGCTCGAAGAACTCGCCGCCGAGACCCGCCGCGCTGCGCGCCGTCCGGCTGCCACGCGCCGGTGGCTGGTCGGCGGCGGCATGGCGGTCGCCGCGGCCCTGACCGCCGTGGCGGTGCTGCCGACGCTCGACGGACCTGCGAACGTCCAGACCTATTCGACGGCCAAGGGGCAGCATCAGCGGGTCACCCTCGCCGACGGCTCGGTGGTCGACCTGAATGCTGAGACGCGAATGACCGTGCGCTTCGCTCGCCGCGAGCGCCGGGTCGAGCTGGGCGACGGCCAAGCGATCTTCGACATCGCTCACGATCGGAGGCGGCCGTTCACCGTCGAGGCGTCGGGCCGCGCGGTGCGCGTGCTGGGCACTCAATTCGACGTACGCAACCGCAGCGGCGACGTGACGGTGACCGTGGCGCGAGGACGGGTTCAGGTGCGACCCGTCGCCTCATCCAAGACGGGCCAGGCCTTCGCGCTGGGACCGGGCCAGCGGCTGGCGATCGGCAGGGCCGGCGTTGCGCGCTTGACCGCCGTCGACGCGCAGGAGGCGCTCGGCTGGCGTTCGGGCCGCCTTGTTTACCGGGGCGAGCCTCTGGCCGAGGTGGTGGCCGACCTCAACCGCCAGTTCGTCGAGCAGATCGAGGTGACCGATCCGGCGCTTGCCCGCCTGCCCGTCACCGGCGTCATCGTGCTGGACGACCACGCCTCGGTCGCCACGCGTCTTTCCTTGATGCTCCCCGTAAGATCGGTACCTTCCGAGCAGGGGCTGCTGCTGCTTCGGAAATAGCCGACGTCGAGCCCTGTTCGGACTATCGGGGCTGAGGCGGATCTGACCATCCACGCGCGTAGGGAGTTGGGGGCCGTCATGGCGTGCGTCGCCATGACGTTGGGCGTCGGCGACCCTGCCGCGGCCGCGTCCACGCGCGTGCGCTTCCGCATCCCGCCGCAGCCCTATCCCGAGGCGCTGCTCGACCTCGCCCAGCAGGCCAACGTCACCCTTATCGGCGCGGCCGCCTGCCAAGGTGTCTCCCGCAGTGTGGTCGCAGGCTCCATGACGGTCGAGGAGGCGCTTTCGCGGCTGCTCGCCGGCGCGCCGTGCGAGTGGCGGATGGTCGCCGCGGGCGCTATCGAGATTTCGCGCGCCCGGCAGGTCGAGGCGCCGCGTCTGCCAGCCGGTCCGCCGACGACGGTCGGGGAACTGCTAGTGACCGCCACCAAACGCGTGCGGGATCCGCGGGAGCTCGCCGTCGGCATCACCGCTATTCCGCGGCGACGCCTCAATGAGACGGGCGCCAGCGATCCCGGCGACGCGGCCGCCCAGATGGCGGGCGTGCTGACCACCAATCTTGGCCCCGGCCGCAACAAGCTCCTGCTGCGCGGCCTGTCCGACGGCGTCTTCACCGGTCGCGCCCGCTCCACCGTGGCCACCTTCCTCGACGACATCCCGGTCAACTACAACGCCCCTGACCCTGACCTGCGGCTCGTCGACGTCGAGCGGGTCGAGGTGGCGCGCGGTCCGCAGGGCGCGCTCTATGGCGCTGGGGCCATGAGCGGCGTCTACCGGATCGTGACCCGCAAGCCCGACCTCGACCAATGGTCGGCCGAGGCGCGCGTCACCGGCGCGAGCACCGAGGGCGGTGGGCCCAGCGGCGCGCTCGAGGGCTACATCAACGTGCCGATCTGGGGCGAGACGGCTGGCCTGCGCCTGTCGGCCTACCACGAGGTCCAGGGAGGCTATCTCGACGACATCGTCCAAAACCGCAGCAACGTCGATCGGACCGAACGCCAGGGCGGGCGACTGACCCTGCTGGTCCAGCCGAGGGAAGCGCTTTCGATCACTCTGACGGGCGCCGCCCAGAGCTTGAGGTCCGAGGACACGCACTACACGATCCGCGGAATCGGCCGCAAACGTGCGGTGCTGATCCCCGAACCTCACGTGAACGACATCGAGCTGGCGACCGCTACGGTGCGTCGTTCATGGAGCGGCGTGGAGTTGACGTCCGCCACCGGCTTTGTGCGCCACACCTATGGCAGCCTGTTCGACGCCACGCCCGTTCAGGCGAACTACACCGATCAGGCTCAGACCTCGGCCTATTCCGAACGCACCCGCACCCGCATGTGGGTGCAGGATGTCTTCCTCACCTCCCGCGGCGTGTCGAAGCTGGAGTGGCTGGTGGGGCTGTACGCCTCGGAAGCGCGGCTCAGGTCCCCCAGCGAGCTCCTGGCCCAGAACCCCGGCCGCCCCAATGTTTCCGTCTATTCCGAACAGCGGCACGAGACGATCCGCGAACTGGCCGGTTACGGCGAGCTCTCGTACGAGCCTGCGCCTGGCTGGACGCTGGCCCTGGGCGGACGCTTCTATGACATCGACCGACGCATCCGCTCGGACGTGGTGTCCGAGCGCTTCGCGCCACGCAGCCTGGACCGCAGCAATCAGTTCACCGGCTTCTCGCCGAAGATTTCTCTGCAGCGCCAGTTCGAGAACGGCGACCTTCTCTATGCCGTTGTCAGCGAGGGCTTCCGGCCCGGCGGCGTGAACACGGGCGGGGCGCAACCGGCGCCTGTGGCGCGTGAGACCTTTTCGTCGGACCGCCTGCGCAACTACGAGGTCGGCGTGAAGCTGGAGCGCTGGCAGCGTCGCCTCTCGCTAAGCTCCGCGATCTATTACGATGTCTGGAGGGACCTCCAGACCGATCAGTTTCTGGAGTCCGGCATCCCTTATACGACTAATGCGGGCGACGCCCGCGTCTTGGGGGTTGAGGCCGAGGTCGCCTTCCGCACCGACAACGGCTTCCTGGCCCAGCTGAACGGGCGCGTGTCGCGCACCCGTACCACCAACGCGAACCTAGAGTTCATCCCCGTGCTGGCGAACAATCTGCCTGGCGCTCCGCCGATCTCCGGGGGCGCCCTGGTGGCCTATGAGCGGCCGGTGTTCGGCGACTGGACGGCTCGGATCGTCGGCCAAGCGATCTACGTCGGCCTGTCGCGGGTGTCGTTCGACGCCTTGCTGCCTCGGACGGGCGGCTTCACTCAGACGCGCCTCCTGGGCGAGATCAGCCGCGACGGGCGGGGGGCGCAGGTGTTCGTCACCAACGCGCTGGACTCGTTCCGCGACACCTTCTCGTTCGGCAATCCGTTCACGGCCCCGCAGGCGCGCCAGATCACGCCACAGCGTCCGATCACCGTCGGTGCGACGCTGTTCGCCTCTTTCTAGAAGAAATTCTTCGACCCGACCTAGGGGTGGGCGAACGCGGCGCCGTCTTCCCCGCGACCTTCGGCTTCGTGACCAGGCCGGAAGTCGCGATCGGATGCGCCGCGAGCCGGCGCAGCAGTCAAACGTGGCGCGCGTCCCGAGCCCAAAAAAGCGCGCGACGGCTGGCTGAGTGCGGCCCTGACGAGGAGAGCGTCAGGGCCGCGCCTCCGGAGGCGCGGCCTTGGCCCACGATCCTGTTTGGCCCTTATCCACAGCAATGCTAGGCTACCGCCGTTGATCGCGGTCGGCTCGGGCCGCGCGAGGCGTTCCCTGGACGCTGGAACATCAACCCGCGTCGGCTCTCCAGTCGCTGGCACGAGACCTACCGCCCCGGCCGGAGGACTGTCACACCCTCAGCCGGGGCCTCTCGTTTTCAGGCCATCCCTCGATGCGACGGCGGCGTCAGCCCGGCCGGTGGATGGCGCAGAGCTTGTTACCATCCGGGTCGCGGACGTAGGCCAGGTGCATCGGCCCCAGCGAGCCGCTGCGCAGACCGGGCGGCTCCTCGATCGAGGCGCCGCCGTGCGCGACCGCCGTGTCGTGGAACGCCTTCACCTGTTCAGGCGAGCTGCACTTGAAGCCGATCGTGCCGCCATTGGCGTGGGTCGCCGGCTCGCCGTTGATGGGCTCGCTGACGCAGAACGTGCTGCCGTCATGCATATAGAAAAGGCGCGTATGGCCGCTCTCCGCCGTGTGGCGGAACGGCTCGCCGGCTCCCAGCGTCCCCAGGACGGCATCGTAGAAGCGCTTGGCGCGATCGAGGTCGTTCGTTCCGACCATGACGTGGTTGAGCATGCGTCCTCCCTAAGGCCTGCATATGCAGGTTCAAAGCACACGGCCGGGCCAGGGGCCAGACGTGACGTGCGTGCGCCTCACGCCGGCTCGCCGCGCGCGCGGATTGCCGGATGGCGCTGCGAGCAAGGCTGCGTCCGTCGTCCTAGTCCCCCTTCGTTCGCTCTAGGGTGTCGAGCACCGCCTCCGGCGCGACATCCCGCTCAAGCTCCCGCAGGGTCGGATCTTGGCTTTCGCGGATCCCGAGGTGCTCGGCGATGGCGGTGGTCAGCTTTATCAGCCGCGTGACCTCGTGCTCGGTCAGCAGGTTGATCTGGAGGTCGAGATCGGCGCGCCGGTCCGCGACCTTCGCCGCGCGGTTCTGGCTGATGAGAACGAAGGTGGACAGGAAGATCGCTTCCACCGACGCGGCGGTCGCGAGGATCACGAACGTCCGATCGAACCGGGGTACGGCCGGAACCAGCCCGACGTTGATGGCCACCCAGACGGCGAGGATCGCCAGGTGGACGTAGACGAAGGTCATGCTCCCGGTGAAGGCGGTGACCGCGCCGGCCAGCTTGTCCTGGAAGGTTGCGCGTCTTTCCTCCCGGCGCTGCCGCTCCTGCAGGGCCGTGATGTTCCGGGCCAGTGCAGAGTTCAGTCCGGGCGGCTGGGGCGGCGGAACGGTCGGCGAATGAGGGTGGCGCATTTCCATCGGCGGCGTGCAACTCCGGGAGGCGGCCTGCGCCGCCCTCAGGAGAACGCGCCAGGAAGCTTTCCCGACGCACGGTACGGCCTGCCGAGCGGCGACGCCGCCCTTGGCGGAGGTCCACCCCTACAGAAAACCCCGCCGGCAGGTCGACCGGCGGGGATCCTGGATACAGAGGCTGAGGTCAGCCGCTGATCTCTAGTACCCGTTGATCCGGGCGTAGCGATCGCGGTGATAGGCCTGGTTGCCGAAGGCGGCTTCCGCGGCCCGAGCACGCTTAAGGAAGAAGCCGGCGTCGTGGGCGTCGGTCATGCCGATGCCGCCGTGCATCTGGACCATTTCGTTCGAGACCAGATGGAAGGTGTCGCCCATCTTGGCCTTGGCCAGGCTGACGAGCTCCGGCACGTCGGGGCTGTCGTTGTCGATGGCCGTCAGCGCCGCCTCGACGGTCGAGCGGGCGAGCTCGAGCTCGGTGAACATCTTGGCCGCCCGGTGCTGCAGCGCCTGGAAGCTGCCGATGACCTGTCCAAACTGCACGCGCGTCTTCAGGTAGTCGAGAGTCGTCTCGAAGGCCTGGCTGGCGGCGCCCAGCATCTCGGCGGAAAGGCCGGCGCGGGCGCGGTCGAGGGTCTTCTCGAGCGTCCCAAAGCCGCCGGACAGCGGCTCGGCGGCCGCGCCGGAGAACTCGATGTTGGCCGCGCCCCGGCTGTCCGCCAGTTGCAGCCGCTGACGCTTCACGCCCGCGTCGTCGGCGTTCACGAGGTAGAGGCCCACGCCGTCCGGCCCCTTGGCCGAGACGACCAGCAGATCGGCCGCCATGCCTTCCAGGACGAAGGTCTTCTTCCCTGTGATCTTGCCGCCGCTGAAAGCGGTCTCGCACTTCTCGGGGTTGTGGTGCGGGCCCTCGTCGACCGCGAGCGTCGCAACGATCTCGCCGGCGGCGATCTTCGGCAGCCAGGCTTGCTTCTGCTCTTCCGAGCCGCCCAGCACCAGGGCCGAGGCCGCGCCCAAGGCCGAGGCCAGCAGGGGCGAGGCGGTCAGCGTGCGGCCGGTCTCCTCAAGGACCAGGCCCATCGAGAGGTAGCCGAAGGCCGAGCCGCCGTACTCCTCGGGGATGATCACCCCGGCCCAGCCCATCTCGGCCATCTCGTTCCAGGCGGCGACGTCGTAGCCCAGCTCGGCGCCGGAATCGCGCATCTTGCGGAAGGCGGTGACCGGGCTCTTCTCCTGGACCCAGCTCTTGGCCGCGTCGCGCAGCATGTTCTGTTCTTCGGTCAGAACGGCCATGTTCGTGTTTCCCTAAATCTCTGGTTTCGCTGCGTGGTCAAGCGGATTTCGTGGCGTCGGGCAGACCCAGGATGCGCTTGGAGATGATGTTGTTCTGCACCTCCTGCGAGCCGCCGTAGATCGTGGTCGCCTTGCCGCCCAGCCAGTTGCGGACGAACGTCAGCTCTTCCTCCGAGAAGCCGTCGCCTTCCCAGCCGAGGCCCTGGCTGCCCAGGATCTCGATGCAGAGTTCGGCCCGCTCCTGCAGGGTCTGGCTGGCGGCGTTCTTCATGATGGAGGTGGCCGCCGAGGGGCCCTGATTGCCCTTGGCCTCCTGCATCGCGCGGATGGCGGTGAGCTGGAAGGCCTTCAGGTCCATGGCGTTCTTGGCCACTCGGGTCCGCAGGTCGCCGTCGGCGATGCGTCCCTTCTCATCGAGGCCGACGTACTCCTTCGCCAGCTGCTCAGGCGCGCGGCCCGAGCCGTAACGGCCGGCGCTGCCGCCGCCGCCCGCCAGGCCGTTGCGCTCGTGCTGCAGCAGGCGCTTGCCGATCGTCCAGCCGCCGTTCAGCGGCCCGACGAGGTTCTCCTTCGGCACCTTCACGTCGGTGAGGAACGTCTCGCAGAAGGGGCTATTTCCGCTGATCAGCTGGATCGGCCGCACCTCGACGCCCGGCGTCTTCATGTCGAACAGCACGAAGGAGATGCCCTCGTGCTTCTTCGTGGTGTCGGTGCGCACCAGGCAGAAGCACCAGTCGGCCCACTGCGCCCCGGACGTCCAGATCTTCTGGCCGTTGACCAGGAAGTGATCGCCCTTGTCCTCGGCGCGCGTCTGCAGCGCCGCGAGATCGGAGCCGGCGCCGGGTTCGCTGAACCCTTGGCACCACTGGACCTCGCCGGTCGCGATCAACGGGATGTGGCGCTTCTTCTGCTCCTCGTTGCCGTATTCCAGCAGCGTAGGCCCGAACATCATGGTGCCCATGCCGACGATGGGGTTGTAGGCCCCGGCGCGGCCGAACTCCTGGTTCACCACTCGGGCCTCGGCCGGGGTCAGGCCGCCGCCGCCGTACTGCTTGGGCCAGGTGGGAACGCCCCAACCCTTCTCGCCTACGGCCAGGCGCCACGCCTTCTGCTCGGCGGTCTCGCTCGCCCGCTCAGGTCCGATCGCCGGACCCTTGCCCTTGAGCGACGGCGGGAAATTCGCCGCTACCCAATCGCGCACCTCGGTGCGGAAGGCGTCTAGATCGCTTCCTCCAAAATCGGCCATCTGGAAATCTCCGGCTCTATGTTCAATTGAAAACTCAAATACTTACTTCGGGTCCGGCAATCCCAGGACCCGTTTGGCGATGACGTTCAGGTTGATCTCGGACGTACCGCCCTCGATCGAGTTGGCCTTGGTGCGCAGCCAGCCGCGAACCGCCAAGATCTCGGCCGGCTCGTAGCCTTCGCCGTCCCAGCCCAGGCCTTGGTGGCCCATGGCCTCGACCATCAGCTCGGATCGCTCCTTGGCGAACTCAGCGGCGGCGTACTTGATGATGGAGGTGGCGGCCGAGGGACCGTTGCCAGCCTTCGACTCCGCCGCGGAGCGAGCGATGGTCTGGCGCAGCGCCGCGAAGTCCATCTTGTTCTTGGTGATGCGCGCGCGCAGGTCGCCATCTTCGAGCCGGCCGCTCGCGTCGGCGCCCACGTAGCGCTTGGCGATCTTGGCCAGGTCGCCGGCCGCGCCGCCCGCGCTGCCGCCTTCGCCGAAGCCGGCGGAGATGTTCTGGCGTTCGTACTGCAGCAGGCGCTTGGCGATCTCCCACCCGCCGTTCACCCGGCCGACCAGGTTCTCCTTTGGCACCTTCACGTCGGTGAAGAACGTCTCGCAGAACGGGCTCTCACCGCTGATCAGCGAAATCGGCCGCGTCTCCACGCCCGGCGTCTTCATGTCGATCAGGATGAAGCTGATGCCCTCGTGCTTCTTGGTGTTGTCGGTCCGCACGAGGCAGAAGCACCAGTCGGCCTTGTTGGCGTAGCTGGTCCAGATCTTCGATCCGTTGATCAGCCAGTGGTCGCCCTTGTCCTCGCACTTGGTCTGCAGCCCCGCGAGGTCCGAGCCCGCGCCCGGCTCGGAATAGCCCTGGCACCAGCGGATCTCGCCGCCCACGATCTTCGGCAGGTGTTCGCGCTTTTGCTCCTCATTGGCGTACTCGAGCAGCACCGGCCCCAGCATCCAGATGCCGAAGGAGGCCAGCGGCTGGCGATAACGTCCGACGGCGAGCTCTTCGTTCAGCACGCGGGCCTGTTGCGGCGAAAGGCCGCCGCCGCCGTATTCCTTGGGCCAGGTGGGCGCGGTCCAGCCCTTCTCGGCCATGCGGCGCATCCAGACGATCTGCGGATCGGTCGAGCCCTGGAACGGCCGCCCGCCCCAGATGGCTTCGGGGTCGGTCTTCGCCTGCGCGTCGCGCAGTTCGGGGGGATAGTTCGCCTCCAACCACGCGCGGACCTCGGTGCGGAATGCGTCGAGCTCGGCGCCGCCAAAGTCGGCCATGGCGTCCTCCCTTTTCGAAAAAGCTGCGGTCCCAACTCTAGCGCCGGTCCGCGCGGGAGCAAGGGACATGAAACAGTTGTTTGAGCTTCCGGTCGCCAGTTCGGCTATGGAGCCGGCGTGCGATTCCTGAGGGACCTGAAACCGGCCGCCTTCGCCGCCGCGCCGACCATGGCCGCGCTGGTGGCGCTCGGCTGTGGCGCGATGCTGCTGGCGTCCGGCGCCCGGCCGTCGGAGCCTGAGCGCTTCTTGCAGCTCATGGAGATGACGCCGGTCATCCTCATCGAGCTCAGCCACCTGATCTCGAGCCTCTTGGGCCTGACGCTGGTGATCCTGGCGTTCGGCCTGCGCGCGCGTCTGGGCGCGGCCTGGGCGGCCACGATGATCGTGCTGCTGATCGCCGCCCCCTTAAGCCTGGAGAAGGGCATCGTCTGGGAGGACACCGCGATCCTGCTGGCCGCGGCCGCGGCGCTGGCCCCGTTCCGCGGCGCGTTCCCGCGGACGGCCCGGCTGTCGCGCATGGAGGTCACGCCCGGTTGGCTGTTCTCTGCCGCCTGCCTGCTGCTGGGCGCCGGCCTGATCGGCTTCTGGTCTTACCAGAACGCGGACTATGGCGATGCGCCTTTCTGGCGGGTGATGGTCGACGACGATGTGGCCCGGTCGATCCGCGGATGGGCCGCCGCGGCCATCGCGCTGCTGGCGTTCGGGCTCTGGCGCATGCTTGGCTCAGCCGCCACGCCGCCGATCGTGGGCGAGGACGATCCTGAGTTCGCCCGCGTCCGGCAGATCCTGGCCAGCGCCGGCGCCGGCGGGGCGAGGCCGAATTCGAACCTGGCGCTGCTAGGCGACAAGCGCTTCCTGTTCTCGCCGTCTGGCGAGAGCTTCCTGATGTTCGGGGTGCGCGGCCGAAGCTGGATCGCGCTGGCGCCGCCTGTCGGCCGGCCCGACGAGAAGCTGGAACTGCTCTGGCGCTTCCGGGAATTGGCCGACGCCCATGCCGCGCGGCCGGCCATCTATGCGCTGGACGCCGAGGACCTGCCTGACGTGGTCGAGATGGGCTTCTCGATCCAGAAGATCGGCGAGGTGGCCGTCCTGCCGCTGCAGGGTTTCAGCATCGAGGGCACTCGGCGGGGCAAGGCCAGGCGCGCCTGGCGCCAGGCGGCGGACGCGGGCGCGCAGTTCGAGGTTGTACCCCCAGAGGGCGTCGCCCCGCTGATGCCCGACCTGCAGAGGATCTCCGACGCCTGGCTCGCCGCCCACGCCGGCGGGGAGAAAGGCTTCACGATGGGCGGCTTCCACCCCCGCTACGTGCAGGAGTTCCCGGTCGCGGTCGTGCGGTTCGAAGGGCGGATCATCGCCTTCGCCACGCTGTGGCCGGTGGCCGACCGCTCGGCCTTCTCCATCGATCTGATGCGCTACGTCGACGAGGGGCCCAAGCGCATCATGGACTTCCTGTTCGTCGAGCTCCTCAAGTGGGGCGTGGCCCAGGGCTATGGCGCGTTCGATTTCGGCATGGCGCCGCTGGCCGGCCTGAAGGATCGGCCGCTCGCGCCGATGATGTCCCGGGTCGGCAGCCTGCTCTTCGAGAACGCCGAGGACTTCTACAACTTCCAGGGCGTGCGCGAATTCAAGAACAAGTGGGACCCGCTGTGGCGGCCCCGCTATGTCGCCGCGCCGCGCAAGTGGACCATCCCGATCGTGCTCGCCGACGTGGGCCTGCTCACCTCCGGCGGCGTCGCAGGCCTGGCGAAGCGGCCCAAGCGCGCCGACTAGCGGACGTTCCCCGTCGTCACGCCCAGCAGGTTGACGGCGTGCACCGCCATCAGCACCACGCCGGCCGCCGCGAGCAGCATGATGAAGCGCCACGGGGCCATACGCGGCCCCTTGTGCGGGTTCGGCGGCCGCGCGCCGCGCCAGCCGGCGAAGACGCCCAGCGCCGCCAGGGCGCTCATCACGATCAGGGTGGTGCGGAGGTCCATGCGCGGCGGGGTAGCGCAGGCCGGCCCGATGATCCACAGGAACGGGCCCTCGCCACAACTAATAGCGTTAAGGCCGCGTTTACACCCCCAGAATCGGTGGGTAGCGTCCTAGGTGGTTGGGAGACGCGATTCGATGACGGCGGGGGCGCCCTGGAGCGTCAAGGGGATCGACCCGAAGGCCCGCGAGGTCGCCAAGGACCTCGCCCGGCGTTCGGGTATGACGCTCGGCGAGTGGCTGAATCGCGTGATCCTCGAGGACGACGGGCCCGAGGACGTCACCCACGAGTCGCAGTTTTCCGAGCGGCCGCACCGGACGGCCTATGAGCCGCTGCCGCGGTTCTCGCCCCAGCCGCCGACGCAGGATTTCAACCGCGTCGCCTACGCCCTGGATCGCCTGGCTGACCGGATCGAGGCGTCGGAGACGCGGACGGGGCTCGCAATCTCGGGCGTCGAGCACTCCGTGCGTCAAGCGCTCGCCCGCGTCGAGACCGCCGAGCGCGAACACCACGTCATCACTGAGCGGCTCGCCCGCCTGGAGATCGAAGAGCCCGCTGGCCCCCGTTCGGCCGAGGCGCTGCGGATCCTCGAGGACCGGATTTCGCGGATCGAGGCCGGCGAGCGTCGCTCGGCCCAGGCCGTCGAGCAGATGGGCCGGCAGATGCTGGCCATGGCCGAGGCGCTGAACCGCCGGCTGGCGGCCGCCGAGCAGCAGAGTGCCGGTGCGCTGGAGCAGGTCGGCGGCGAGATCGCCCGGGTGGCCGGCGCCGTCGAAGCGCGCCTGGCCAGGGCCGAGCAGACCCAGGCGGAGTCGCTCGAGCGGTTCGGCGCCGAGATCGGCCGCATCACGGACCTCTTCTCCGACCGCTTGGTGGCGGCGGAGCAGCGAACGGCTCGGGCCATCGAAGACGTGGGCCAGCAGGTCGCCCGCGTCACCGAACGGATCGAACAGCGTCACGAGCGGGCCGCCGACGACCTGGCTGGGCGCCTGCGCGAAAGCGAGGCCCGCACGGCCCGCCTGGTGGAGGAAGCCCACGCCCGGCTGCAGGGCCAGGCGCCGGTCGCGACGGTCGTCGACCCAGACGCGCCGCCGCGGGGGCCGTTCGGACCCGAACTCTTCTCGCGCGCCGAGCCGCTGCCCGAGGCCAGCGTCGATCCGGTGCGTCCGTCGTTCGCCCGCGAAGACTTCGAGGCGGCGGAAGGCTTCGCGCCGCTGGCAGAGCCGGCGGACGAGGACGATGTCTTCGAGCTGGAGACG
>NZ_JAPSKZ010000305.1 GCF_031181185.1 Phenylobacterium sp.
CACGGAAAGACGGAAGGCCTGCTCCACCGCCTGGCCGAACACCGCGGCCGCCGCCTTCTCGCGCCCGAAGGCCTGGACGGTCTCCAGCGCATCGAGGCTCTCGCCGGCGTAGCCGACCGCGCCGGCGAACTGGTCCTGGGTGGTGGTGGTCAGCTTGCGCACCCGGCGTCCGAACAGGAACAGCGGCGCCAGCACCACCGGGAACGACAGCAGCACGAGGCCGGTGAGTTTGGGGCTCACGATGGCCAGCAGCACGACCGCGCCAATCAGGGTCAACAGGTTCCGCAAGGCGACCGAGATGGAGGTGGCGAGGAGGCTCTCGACGATGGCGATATCGGTGGTCAGCCTGGACAGCACCTCGCCCGTGCGGGTTTTCAGGAAGAAGGACGGGTCGAGCGTCAGGATGTGGGCGTAGGCCGCCTTGCGCAGGTCGGCCACGACGCGCTCGCCCAGCTTGGTGACGAAGAAGTAGCGGAGCGCGGTGGCGACCGCGAGCGCGAGCGCCACGCCGCCGATCAGCAGGAACCAGTGGTCGACCGAGCCGCCCGTCGCCTGGGCGCGCGTGAGGTGATCGACCAGCAGGCGGATCGCGCCCGACAGGCCCAGGGTGGCGCTGGTGGAGGCCAGCAGGAAGACCCCCGACAGGGCCGCGTCGCCCCAGTGGGCGGCGACAAACGGGGCGAGCCTGCGCAGGGCGCCCACGTTCCGGCTGCGCCCGCGGCGGTCGGCGGCTTCGGCGAGATTCTGGGCCAGGGTCTGGCCCGCGCTGGGACGGCCCGGCGTGGAAACCTCGGGGCCCGGCTCACTCATGCGTCGCACACCTTGCAATTCGAGCGGGCTTTCTCTATACGCCCGGCTTCCTTTTGGCCGCCCTCACCGGCGGCCGTTCCAATTTGGCCGCTCCTTTACGTCAGGCGCCCGCGCGATGAAACAAGACATCCATCCCGACTACCACTTCATCACCGTGGTGATGACGGACGGCACGACCTACAAGACCCGCTCGACCCTCGGCAAAGAGGGCGACACCCTGAACCTGGACATCGACCCCAAGACGCATCCGGCGTGGACGGGCGGCGGTCACCAGCTTCTGGACCGCGGTGGTCGCGTGTCGCGCTTCAACGCCAAGTTCGGCGCCTTCACGCGCAAGTAGGCTGCCGGTCCCGCTCAGGCGGGATCCAGCGCCCAAATTCCGAGCGCCGCGGGGAGACCTGCGGCGCTTTTCGTTTGCCTACACCGAGTTGGGCAGGGGCGCGGCGGCCGGCTCGGCCGGGTCATCCTCTAGCCGGCCGAGGTCGCCGCGGGCGCGGGCCCTGGCGCCGTACACCCACTCGAAGACCGGCGAGGTCATGAGGGTGGTGACCACCGCCATCAGCACCAGGATCGAGAAGAGCGCCGGGCCGATCAGACCCCGCTGCAGGCCGATGTTGAGGATGATCAGCTCCATCATCCCGCGGGTGTTCATCAGCGTTCCGATGGCGAGCGCGGTGGGGTTGTCCTGGCCCGTCAGCCGGGCCGCCGCCCAGCAGGCGCCGCCCTTGGCCAGGATCGAGACGGCGAGGACGACCACGGCGATCGGCAGCAGACCCGGCTCGGCGACGAGGCTCAGCTGGGTGTTGAGACCCGAAAAGGTGAAGAAGATCGGCGCCAGCAGGACGACCGTGAACGGCTCCAGCTTCGCCTTGAGATCCCGGGCGAGCACGCCGCGGGGCATGACCACGCCCAGGACGAAACCGCCGAGCACGGCATGCATGCCGGCCCAGTCCATGGCCAGGGCCGCGCCGAGGAACAGCACCATCGCCGTCGCCAGCAGGCCCGACCCCACGCCGCCCTGACGCTCCGCCGCGCGCCCTAGCGGCGCGAGCAGCCGGGGACCGAGGACCAGCAGGAAGCCGCTGAAGAGGGCCGCAGACGCGATCACCTTCACCGCCACGCCCGCGCCGTCGCCGGCCGTGGCCAGCACCACCGCCAGGACGATCCAGGCGCCGGCGTCGTTGATCGCGCCCGCCGACAGCGCCAGCGACGCCAGCGGCGAGCCGGACACCCGCCGCTCCTGGAGGATCCGCGCCAGCATCGGGAAGGCCGTGATCGAGATGCAGGCGCCGAGGAACAACGTCGCCTGAGCCGGGCCGAGCGCCTCGCCGAACAGGCCCGGCACGCCCAGCAGCCAGGGCGCGAGAAGCATGGCGGCCAGGAACGGGACGGCCATGCCCGCCACCGACACCGCGCCCGCGCTGCGGACGTTGGATCGGAAGTGGCCGCCGTCGAAGCCGAGCCCCAC
>NZ_JAPSKZ010000079.1 GCF_031181185.1 Phenylobacterium sp.
GGCCGCCTGGAGCCCTCCGCGTCCTTCGAACTGCACCGGCCACTTGTCGACCTCATTGGGCCCTTCCAGCGCAGCCACCACCCCCGGGTACGCCTTCGCCAGGGCGCGCGCCCAGGCAACGTAGTTGTCGATCCCCACCTTCGGGTTGAGCAGGAGGTCGAAGCGGACGCCGCGGTCGGCCAGCCGCTCGAACACGGGCTGGGTGCTTGCGTTGATGTGATCCCGCAGGGTCCGGACCCCAAGGTACGCCATGGCCTCGGCCACCTTCGAGGTTTCGGAATAGGGATAATGACCAGGCCAGCTCACATGGCCGTTGACGCCGAGGCCGTCGATGAAGTCGGACGCGCGAATGGCCCGCTCGCCCGCTCCCAACGCGCCGGCGAAAGGGACGGCGCTTGCGCGGCCGTCGCGGAGCTGCGTCAGCGGGAGCAGGAGCGTCGCCAAGAAGGTCCTGCGGCGAAGGCGGGCACGCGACAAGCGAACCTCCTGGAGCCGGTTCCTTGGCACCTAACCTGACCGTCGTCACCCGGACCTGATCCAATGATCAAGAGCCGATCCAGGTAGCGCCGCACGTCGGCCAAAGAAGGCGGCCCGGGCGCACGCGCCCGGGCCGCTTCATGCGTCGCGATGGCTGCAGATCAGGCGAAGATGAAGTTGCCGCTCTGCAGGCTGCTGGCCTGAATGCCTTGCAGGAGCATGCTCGTGTCGTTCAGCGTGATCAGCGCCCCCTCGCTCGTCTGAGTAAGCACGTAGCCGTACTGGTTGGCGCCGAATGCGCTCAGGTCGACCCGTTCGTAGAGATTGAAGTCGACGACCCGATCGTGACCGCCGCCGGGCTGCATCACGAAGAAGTCTATGGCGTCCGAACCCCCGGTCAGGGTGTCGTTGCCTACGTTCCCCGACAGGATGTCGCGGCCGCCTTCGCCGAAGATCCGGTCGTCGCCCTGACCACCGTGGGCCGTGTCGTTGCCGAAGCCGCCGTAGATCACGTCGGCGCCCTTGGACCCGTTCAGCAGGTCGCCGCCGTCCAAGCCGTACAGGGTGTCGGCGCCGTCGGTGCCGAACTTGCTGTCGTTGGTGGCCGAGCCGGTCCAGCTCACGCCCGGAACGGGTGCGGGGGCGGGAGCCGGCGGCGGGGTCAGAACCGGGAGCTTGGCCGCGTCAGGATTGTTGAAGATGAAGTTCCCGACCTGAAGATTCGCGGCCTGCACGCCCTTCAGGAGCATGCTGGTGTCGCCGAGGGTGATGAGCGCGCCTTCGCTCGTCTGCGAGAGGGTGAAGGCGTGCTCGTTCGCGCCGAACGCGCGCATGTCCACCCGTTCGGAGAGGGCGAAGTCGCTCACGACGTCATGGCCGCCTTCCGGCTCGAAGACGAAGAAGTCCACATCGTTCAGACCGCCGGCGAGGGTGTCGTTGCCGCGGTTCCCATGCAGGATGTCGCGGCCATCGTCGCCGAAGATGCGGTCGTCGCCCTGGCCGCCCAGGAGGGTGTCGTTCTGGACGCCGCCGTAGATGAGATCGGCGCCCTTTCCTCCGTTCAGGAGGTCCGTACCGCCGAGACCCATCAGGGTGTCGGCGCCCTCGGTGCCGAATTTGGAATCGCCGGCGTTCTTCCCGGTCCAGTTCTCGCCCGTCGCGGGAACAGGCGGAGGCGTGGGGGTCGGCGTCGGAGTGGGCGTCGGAGCGGGGGCAGGAGCCTGGGAGCCTGCGACCTCGATGATCAGAGGATGATCCGTCAGCGACACCGTGACCTTGCTGACGTTGCTGAGCGTCTGGATCGGCTTGTCGCTCACCAGCGGATCGTAGACGAACACCCGGCCATAGGTTGCGCCCAGATCGACGTCGACGGTGGAGGTGGGCGCGGTAATCGCGCGGTGGGCCACCTGGTCCCAGATGTCGGGCTCGGTCCAAACCACGATGTCGTACGCGCCGTCATCCTCCTGGAAGATCAGGCTCGAGCCCTGCGCGGGCATCCCGCTCAGCGTGTAGGCAGGCGCCGCGATCGAGGATCCGACGCCGGACGACGTCGTGAGGATCTCGGTCAGGTTATGCAGCGCGTGCGCCGCCGGCTTGGGCGTCCAGTCGTGGCGGTACAGGCCATAATGACTCTCGATGTCGTTGACGCCGGCGTTCTGCGACTCGACGAGCTCGTAGATGTAGGTGGCCGCGACGTTGTGCTTGGCGGCGGCCATCAGAGAGTTGAGAATCTGCTTGGCCTGCACCTCCTCGCTCACGCCGATGGCGGAGCCGGGAGACGTGGTCGAGCCGGTCTCGGTGATCACCGTGGGACGACCCGGCGCGCTCCACTGGCCGGAGTTTATATAGCCCTGCAGCGTGTATTTGGTGTCGGAGAAGCTGTAGCCCCAGGACTGTTGGCCAGCCTGGTAATAGGTGTGAACGTTGGCGAAGTCCGTGTACGCCGCCAGGTTGCCGATCGCGGCGTATTCAGCGGAGTCGATACCGGCGAGGGTCAGGTTGTAGACCGGCACATCCTTCAGCGTCGGATCTGCGTTGGCCTTCGTGAACAGCGCCTTTTGCGTTTCGCGCGCGGCCGCATATCCGGTGAAGCCGCCGTAGGTCACCGGCCAGTTGTCCACCTCATTGGGCCCTTCCAGGGCGACGACAGAGCCGGGGTGGGTCTGCGCGAGATTCCGCGCCCAGCCGATGTAGTTGTCGATCCCGACCACCGGGTTCAGCAGCAGATCGAACTGGATCCCGTTCGCCGCGAGCTGATTGTAGATGTTGATCGAGCTCGAGTTGATATAGTCCCTGATCGTATCGATGCCCAGGTAATCGAGCGCGCCTATAACCTTGGATGTCTCGGAGTAGGGGTAGTAGTTCGGCCAGCTGATGTGGACGTTGACGCCTAGTGTCTCGGTGAAATTCTCTGCATCCAAAATCGGCATGCTGAAACGACCTGCTTCCTGTGCTTTGGCCCCGCCCTGGCCGGCCGAACGCTTATCGGGGTGGCCATCTGAGGGTTAGTGACAGGGTGTCGCAGTGTTGAGCACGGACGGCGCAGAGATCGGAGCCTGGTGTCCGAAATCTGGCAAGAAGATCTTCGTTATCTCGATGAAGGCTCAAGAGATCAGGCGAACCACGTTGTTATGGCTGGCGATCTTCGACCGGGCGCCTTCGGCGGCAGGTCTTCGGACCGCCACATTCTTCTGAGGGTCGCGACCGTCCGCCGCAGCCGCGCTTCGCGAGTGCTGGCCGAGAGTACCTCGCAGGGTTGAAAGGCCAAGCTCCCGTTGCTGTGCGCAAATGTCCAAAGGCCCCAAGGCTCAGGCTGCACGCCCCGTCATGCGAGCGACTCGGATCCGGGCGACCTCGCGCCGCCAGCGGTGGGTGACAATTCCCATATGATGGTTGAAGGGCGCGACCGGCGTTGCGGTCCGACAGACCTAGACTGAATCTCCAGGGCGCCGCAGCGGCGCATCATGGGTGTCATGACGGCGCCGGCGCGGAGACAACCGCAGGTCAGCTCATTGATCATCGTCGTCATCGCGACCGCTGGCAGGCCTCGCCAGGTTGAGGACAGCCTCGCGCTGCTCCGGCTGCAGAGCCGCCGGCCCGACCTCGTGGTTGTGTCGGCGACGGCTTCGAGCGACCTGCCCCAGCACATGGACCAACTCCGGGCGCGGCTGCCTTTCACGACCGAGCTGCTTTTCGGCTCAAAGGGGCTCACACGTCAGCGGAACCGCGCGCTCGAACGGGTCCAGGCGCTCGCGGCGAATGACGTCAGCCGCGGCGGGGTCGTGTTCTTCGACGACGATTTCGTTCCCCGGGAAGATTGGCTCGAGAACGCCGCCGCGGAGTTCTCGGCCCGTCCCGGATGCGTGGGACTGACGGGCGTCCTCCTCGCCGACGGCGCCAACGGTCCCGGCTACGACGTGGCTCAGGCCTCGCAGATGATCCGCTCGGGCGAAGCGGTGCTGAGAGGGCCAAGGGCGCGCGCGGGAGCGGTGCGGGCTCTCTACGGTTGCAACATGGCGCTTTGCGGCGAGGTGGCGGTTCGCGTCCGGTTCGACGAACAGCTGCCGCTCTACGGCTGGCTGGAGGATGAGGACGTCTCTGGCCAATTGCGGAAGCTTGGGCGGCTCTTCCGATCCGATCGGCTCGTGGGCGTGCACCTGGGCGCCAAGTCGGGGCGAGTCTCCGGCCGAGATTACGGCTATTCCCAGATCGCGAACCCGCTCTACCTGGTTCGGAAGGGCACCTATCCGGTGTCCAGCGCCGCCATGCTGATGGCGCGCAATCTGGCCTCGAACCTCGTCAAGGCGCCGTTCCCGGAACCATACGTCGATCGCGCGGCGCGGCTCCGTGGCAACCTGCTGGCGATCACCGACCTTGCACGCGGCCGGCTGCACCCGTGCGGGGCGGCCGAACTGCGCTGATGCTAATCCGCGACGGCCACGCCGCGCCTCGCCGGCCGCTGCCACGCACGGTGGTGCCGTAGTGTCCGGTCGATCCCCTGGTCTAGGCTGACACGCGGCTTCCAGCCGAGCGCCCTCAGCCGCGAGCAGTCGAGGAGGGGCGGCGCCACCGTGCGGATGGTCTCCGGCTGGCCGGGAGCGAACCGCAGCTGCGCGCGCGTTCCGGGACAGCGGGCGAGCACCGCGCGGGCAAGCTCCGCGATCGACACGGTCGCCTTCTCGTTGGCGACGTTGCAGGTCAGGTTCTCCGGCGCCGTGATCAGGTGCAAGACGCCGCAAACCGCATCACTGACATAGGTGTAGCTCCGCCGAGCCTCCCCGCTTGAGAGGAGCACAATGTCCTGGCCGGTGAGCGCCTGGCGCATGAAGTAGGTCTGGACGCGCGGATCCTCCAGCGACATGCCGGGCCCGTAGGTGTGAGCCAGCCGAGCGATGCGGTAGCCCACCCCGTGCTGATGCCCGAAGGCGACACAGAGCGTTTCCGCCAGCCGCTTGCTCTCGGGATAGGCGCTCCGCAGGTCCAGGCTGTCGAGCACGCCCGCCGCTTCCTCGCTGATCCGCTCGCCGCCGTCCGGCTTCGCTTGGCCGTAGACCTCGGCGGAGGACAGCAGGCAGAACACGGCGCCCCGCTCGCGCGCGGCTTCCAGCAGGCGCGCCGATCCGAGCGCATTGGCTGCGATCACGCCCACCGGGTCCCGGCGGAACGCCGCCGGGTCCGCAGGGCTGGCGGCGTGCACGATGTAATCCAGTGGAGGCAGCGGCGGGAGCGGCTGGGCAGGGTCGTGGACCAGGATCTCGAGCGCGCCGGCGCGGGGATCGCGGGAGAACAGATCCCGGGCCACCTCGCCACGACGGGTCATGGCGATGATCCGGGCGGGCGCGGTCCTGTCTCGCACTGCGAGGAGGGTATGGATCAGATACTGGCCCACCATGCCGGTAGCGCCCGTCACAAGGATACTTCGGCCGGCCAGCGCTCCCCATGGCAGCGCCTCGCCGAGAAGCACCTCGACGTCCTCTCTCTGGACGTCGCTGATCACGCGACGTTTGCGCCCTGGACCGGGTCGAGCGCGCCGGAGTCCAGCAGGAGGGAGAACTGCAGAAGGTCGAATTCCGTGGTGAGCTTCACGTTGCCGCGAAGCCCCGACACCATTCTCAGCCGACAACCGTAGTGGGTCATCAGCTGGGCCTCGTCGACGAACCGGCCCTGGAGCCCTTCGTCCATAGACCGCCTGTTTGCCCGGTGGACCTCGCCCAACGGAAAGGTCTGCGGCGCCTGGAGCACGTACATGAGGTCTCGCTGAGGGACTTCATCGATGGTCCGCGCGCCGTCCACCGATCGGGCGATGGTCTCGAAGCAGGGAATGGCGCTGATCGCCCCGCCGTACTTGTAGGTGGCCGCGATGTTGCGGGTGATCAGGTCGGCGTTGATGATCGGCCGCACGCCGTCGTGGATGAGGGTGGCGGTGCGCTCATCGACGCCGTCTTCGACGGCGCTCTCCAGGGCGTTGAAGATCGACGCCAGCGCGGTGGCGCCGCCGCTTACGATCCGCCGCACCTTCTCGATCCGGTAGCGCCTGACGAGCGACCAGGCGTGCGGGATGAAGGGTTCCAGACAGGCGATGTAGATGCCCGACACCTTCGGGTGATCCTGGAAGTGCTGCAGGGTATGCGCCAGCACCGGCCGGTCCCCGGCGACGACGAACTGCTTGGGAAGCCCCGGGCGATGCATCCGCGTTCCGGCCCCGCCGGCGAAGATCACCGCGATCGCGTCCTTGGGTCCGTCACGCATCGGCGCTTCCTTATCTGGCCTTGGCCTACGCCGATCGCCGAGCGCGCGATTGATCGTTTGATCGGTTCGCCGGAGAGAAGGTCACGACGCGCAGGTCTCGGCGTGCGCCCAGACCTGAGCCGTCGTCGGTCAAGTTCCTCTCGGAAGGCCGTCCTGAAAGCCTCCGCGTCGACGAGGCCTGGGCGGAGGCCGAGGCTGGCCTGCGTCTCGTGACGCTGTCGCGCTCGCCAATCGGTTCCAGTCGCCAGGGCTTCGAAGAAGCCGGTGAGCTCGAGGGGCGTCTCGACGATGAGGCCCGGCGCAATCTTCACCATGCTGGGTTCGCTGAAACCGCGGCCGGCGATGTAGTCGGACAGGTCCGGGCAATACAGGACCAAGGGCCGGTCCAGGTCGAGATACTCGACCCATGCGCTGGAGTAGTCGCTGATCATCCCGGCCGAGGCTGCGATCAACTGATATAGCGTCACGCCGTTGGCGAGCAGCTCTTCGGTGGTCACCACGTGCAGGCCGCCGCCGTCGAAGCGCGAAACGTCCAGCGGATGCGGCTTCACGACGACCTTGACCCCCGCGGCGTCCGCGAGGCCCTGGAGCGCAGAGACGGGGTCCATGCCGGCGGCGTCCACCCTGGCGCGCAGGTCGGGCGCGTCCCGCCACCTGGGGCCAGCCGCGCCATTGCTGCCGCGGTAGGTCGGCATCCACAGGACGAAGCGCTCCTGTTCCAGGCCCAGTCTCGCCAGGCTGGCGGGCGGCGCCGGGTGGCTGAACGCAATCTCCCGCGGATTGCCGCAGCACCGCAGACGAGCATCGGCGGCCCCCAGCCATCGGGCGGCCGCAGCGCCCCAAACGGGGGTGTTGCAGAAGAGGACGGAGAACGGAATACGGGCCGAGAAGGCGGCGTTGTCGTTCGCCTTGGGGCCGTAGCCGTGCCAGAGGTTGATCACGAGCTTCCGGTCGGTCAGGTCCGGCGAACCGTAGAGCCCGTGCGTGAAGAGCAGGACCTCCGCCGCACTGGCGCGCAGAAGGCCCGTGATGGAATTCTTTGCGACCACCTCCACCGCCGAGGGATCCCGGCAGACGAGGCGGAGGTAGCCGGCGGCCAGGTCGGGCTTGTCGGCGAGCAGGGTCACGCGCAAGCCGGGCATGCCCGCGAGCAATGCGGCGGCGTAGAGGCTGTTCTCTTCGTGGTCGGGCCAGCCGTACACGCAGACGCGTCCGCGCGTGTGGAGGATCCCGCTCAGCTGGCGATGCAGCGCGGCGACGCTCGCGCGCCCCCACTCGGCGGAGCCGCGTCGCGCCGTTCGCAGCAAGGCGATGGTCCTGAGCTCGTCCAGCGGAGGATCCTCTCGACGTCAGCAGAGCGCGCAGGATGGCGGATATCGGAGACCGTCCCCCGCCCGAACTGACGCGCGTTCGATCAATTGACGGATCAGGCGACGCCGGACGTTTGCGCGGCCGGCCGAGCCACGTCCTGCTGTCGTCCTGTTTCCAGGGGATCGCGGGATGTCCAGGATCTTGGTGATCGGCAAGTTCTACGCGCCCTTCAACGGCGGCATCGAACGCAACACTACGGCGCTATGCGAGCGCCTCGCCGTCGATCACGACGTCACGGCCGTCGTCTTCAACCATGAGCCCGGAGAGCTCTCGGAAGTCCGGAACGGCGTGCGCGTGAGGCGCCTGCCCGCCGGTCGGCGGCTGAAGGGCCAGCCGCTGACCACGAGGTTGTTCGGAGCGTTCGACATCACGGAGTACAACCTCATCCACTTCCACGCGCCCAACCCGCTAGCCTCCGTCGCACTGCTGGCCGAGATGGCGCGAAAGCCTCGCCCGCCGCTGGTGATCACGCACCACATGGACATGCGCCCGACGGGGCCGTTGCGCTGGGCCGCGCGCGCCGCCTACAGCCGGCTACTCGACGCGGCCCACACGGTCATGGTCTCGTCCAAGAAGAACGTCGCCATCTCGGGCGACCTCCGACCTGGGCTGAACTACGCGGCCATCCCGTTCGGCGTCGTCCCTGAAGACTACGTCGTCTCGGCGGCTGAACGCCGCGCAGCCCAGTCCTGGCGCCGCGCGCGGGCCGGCGACGCCGCGACCTTCGGCTTCGTGGGTCGACACGCGCGCTACAAGGGCCTGGACGTGCTCGTGAAGGCCCTGGCGGAGACGCCGGACGCGCACGCCTTCATCGCGGGCGACGGCACTCATCGTGCGCCCGCCGAGGCGCTGGCGCGCTCGCTGGGGGTGCAGGATCGAGCGCACTTCCTCGGCGAGGTCAGTGAAACCGGCAAGCTTCGGCTGTTCGCCGCCTCCGACGCCTTTGTCCTCCCCTCGACCGAAGTCACCGAAGCCTTCGGCATCGCCCAGCTCGAGGCCATGGCGGCGGGCCTTCCGGTGATCGCCAGCAATCTTCCGACGGGCGTGACGGATGTTACGGTGCACGGGATCAGCGGCCTGCTGTGCCCGCCCGGAGACCACGTCGCGTTGAGCGCCGCCATGCGCAGGCTCGCCTCGGACGGCGTCCTGCGCGCCGCTCTTGCCGCCGGCGCCCAACGGCACGTGCGCCAGTGGTTCGACGAAGAGGTGGTCCTCGCGCGCGCTGTCGAGACGCTCGAGGCCGCTTTGGTTGGGATGAAGCGTCGCGATCGAGCGCGTCGGCCGGCGTCAGGCGGGTGCGACGTCCGTCACCATCAACTGGCCGAACACGCCTAACAGGTTCTGTTCGAAGCGCGCCGGAGAAAAGCGGGCTCGCGCCATGGACCTCGCCGCCCGTCCGATCTGTGCGGCGCGCTGTCCGAGGGCGCTGTCCAGCGCCATCGCCAGTGCGGCCGGCGCCTCGGGCGGAACGATCCATCCGGTCGTGCCGTCCTCTATGATCTCGCGAACGCCGCCGACTGAGGTCGCGACACAGGGCCGGCCAAGGGCGGTCGCTTCCAGGAGGACGGTTGGAAGGCTTTCGAGCCTCCGCGACGGAAGGGCGACCACGTCCATAGCGGTCATCAGTTCGGCGATGTCGCTGCGGCGCCCCAGGAAATGGACGCGGTCTGTTAGCCCCAGACTGGTGGCGAGCGCGCGCAGGTCCGCCACGTAGGAGTCGTTCTGCGCATAGCTGAGTTCGCCCACGATCCAGAGCTGGGCGGCCCGGTGGGTCGCCGACAGCCGGGCCAGAGCCTGGATGAGGTCGGCGTGTCCTTTCCTCGGTTCGAGCACGCCGAACACGCCGATGTGCGGACCTGGGCCGAGGCGGGCCGGTTGGGGGCGTCCAAAGAAGACGGGCTCCGCGGCGTTGTAGACGAGATGGATCCGTTCCTCTTCGACCCCAAGGCCGCGGATCAGTTCCCGTCCCTCATTCGAGACGCACACGAAGGCGTCACATCGCTTCCGTAGCCAGCCCTGCAGGGCCACGTACTGCCGCGGCGCGGGCAGGGTCTCGTGGACGTGCAGGACCAGCCGCGCCCCTGCGGGTCCCGCGGCCCGCGCCGCCTGCAGCGCGCCGATCGGATGATGCGCGTGGATCACGTCCACGCGGGCGTCGGCCGCAAGAGCGGCGAGGGCGCCGCTGTTGGCGGCTGTCGCCCAGGCGCTCCGCGCCAGGTCGGAGATGACGCCACGACGCCCGCTCAGTCCCCGGATCGGTCGCCATTCCAACCCGGCGTCGAGAACGGCGGCCTGCAAGGCTCCCCCCGGCGGACAGGCGACCATCGCCCTCCCGCCCGCGGCAGAGACGGCCCGCGCGCTGTCGAGCGAGATCCGTTCCGCCCCGCCAACGAACGGGACGCGGCAGATCTCCAGCACGCGTCTGTCCTGCATGGACCGGCCGGCGGTGGTTGGGAGAGGGCTGCTCTGCAAGGGACCGCTCCTTCAGCGGTGGGCGCGGGTCCATAGGGTGCGTGCCTGACGGCGCCGGCCACGCCAAATGATCACGCGCGCGCTGCGCCGGCCTGGGAAGCTGCTGCACGGTCGCGGGCCGTCGCGCGCGGCGTGGGGGCGGACCCTGGTGACACATGGACGGGACCCAAGAGCTCCACGACTTATCGCCATCACGGCGGAGATCATCCTGCGACGAAGGCGAAGAGGTGCTGGCGGCCGCGCGTCAGGCGCTGCATCCGCTCGACCCTGCAAGCGCGGAGCTTACGCTCTTGAGAGCGCCGCTCGTCTCCAACAAGGCGGTGCTTTACTTCCTCGGGCGGCGCTCGGGCCGGCCGCTCTACGTCGTCAAGGCGCCGAGCTGCGCGGCCGGGTTGACCGCAGCGGCCGAGTACAGCGCCCTTCGCCAGTGTCATGCTTGGTGGGCGGCTGAGGACCGCCATCGCGTCGCCCAGCCGCTGGCGCTTCTGCGGCCGCCGGATGCGTATCTGATGGTCCACGTGCCGGGGCCGCCCCTGTCCCATGTGTTGTCGCAACCCCTTCTGCAGCCGCGCCGCGCGCTGGCGGCGACCGCCGCCGCCGGCGACTTCCTGCGCCGCTTCCACAGGCATGCGCGATACGGCGCGATGGAGGTGGATGTGCTGGAGCTCGTCGGCAAGATCCGCGAGGTCGAGGCGAGCGAGATGCGGGCCGCCGGCCTGGCCCTGCCGGCGCGGGTCGCGCGCATCCTTGACGCCGCGCCGCGTGAGCGCCTCTGCGGACCTTGCGTTCGCCTGCACGGGGATTACGCGCCGCGGAACCTCATCCTGTGGAGGGACGGCGAGGTGGCCATGATCGATCCGGTGCTCGACGCGGCGGGGCCTGCCGAGGAGGACCTGGCTACCTTTCTGAGCATGTTGTCCTCGGCCTCTATCTTCGCGGCCGGCTTGGCGCTGCCGCCCATGAGACGCCTGCGCCTGAATCTCGAGGGGGCGTTCCGGACAGCCTACGGAGTCGACGTCGTTTCCCCGGTCATCCTACGGCTGACGCTGATCCGGAAGCTGATGCGGCGCTGGGCATATCGGCGAGGGCGCCGCCTTGGTTCCCTGGAGCGTCGGCTAGCGTCGCTGCGCGAGCGGCTCATCGACGCCCAGATGCGGGCTCTGCTCGAGGAATGCGCCATGGAGCTGCCCTGGGGCGGCACGAGGTAAGGCGAGAGCGACACGGTGGCGGGCCGGCTCTCGCCGCTCGAACCGCCTGCTAAGTCAAATGATCACGCGGCATGCTGCTGACCGCCGCCAGATGGCGCAGCAAGCCCAGGCAGGCGACCTGCCGCCGCGCCTGGCTGCGCCGGATCTAGAACAGGGAAGGCGGCACTATGAACGCGTCGGCGCCGGCACCATTCCGCGGAGCTCGGTTCGGGCCCATCGCCACCGTGCGACAGACTGAGATCCAGCCTCAGCAGGTGCTGGACCCCCGCCGCTGGCTTGGCGTGGCGCTGAGGCATGCCAGGCTGTTCCTGGCTGTGTTCGGGGTCGTGTTGCTCGCGACCGTGGCGATCACGTTCCTGCAGGAGCCGAAATACTCCGCCACCGCACATGTCCTGCTCGATCCCCGCAAGGAGCGCATCTCGAACGAGGCCGAAGTGCTTTCCGAGCTGCCGACCGACTCCGCTGCGGGGTCCTATGTGGTGGACACGGAGGTGGAGATCATCCGCTCGCCGAAGCTCGCGCGGCGGGTGGCGGACGTCCTGGGACTCGAACAGGATCCGGAATTCAACCGACGCCTTAAGGATGAAGAGGCCGGTACGGCGCCGGCGCAGATCTCGGAGCGGGACAAGCGCGCCGTCGCGGCGAATGTCTCCCGCCGCCTGGGCGCCCGGCGCGCCGGCCTGACCTACATCATCGACATCTCCTTCACCTCGAAGGATCCGGCGAAGGCGGCCCGCATCGCGAATACGTTCGCCGACCTCTACATCCTGGGCCAGCTCGAGGCGAAGTTCGGCGCCAACGAACAGGCCACCAAGTGGCTTCAGGCCCGAATGACCCAGCTGCAGACGCAGGTGCTCAACGACGAGGCGGCGGTGCAGCAGTACAAGATCGACAACAATCTGCTGAGCGCATCGGGCGCCAGCCTGACGGAGCAGGAGATTTCCGCGCACCAGGCGAGCCTGGCGGCGGCGCGGGTGCAGGTGGCGGAGGACGCCGCCCGGCTGCGGACCGCGCGGGCGCAGCTCGCCCGCGGCTCCCTTGGGGACGACGTCGGCGAAGCGTTGGCCTCGCCCGTCGTGCAGGAGCTGCGCAAGCAGCGCGCCGAGGTGAGCCGCCGGGTGGCGGAACTCGAGGTCAGCTTCCGCGACGGCTACCCCGAACTGGACAAGGCCAAGAGCCAGCTTCGGGACATCGACGCGAGCATCCAGGCGGAAATCCAGCGTACGATCACGAACCTGCAGGCCAGGCTCAACGTCTCGCAGCAGCGCGCCGCCGCCATCGCCGGCAACCTTGGGGGCGCGAAGGGCCAGCTGACCTCAAACACGCGAGCGCTCGTCAGGCTGAACGAACTGGAGCGCAATGCCGAAGCTTCCCGTGTCCTTTATGCGAGCTATCTCAACCGGTTCAAGGAGACGAGCTCACAGCGCGGCCTGGCTCAGGCGGACGCTCGCATCGCCTCGGAGGCCGCCGCTCCGCTCAAGCCCACTTCGCCCAACAAGAAGCTGAACCTTCTGCTCGGCGCGGTGGCCGGGCTGGGACTCGGCGGGTTGGCCGTCGCGGCGGCCGAATTCATGCGGGACGGACTGCGCACGAGCGAGGATGTCGAGCAGCATCTCGGACGTGAGTACCTGGGAGCGATCCCGGAACTGTCTTCCCTGTCGAAGCCTCGGGGCAGCGTCCGCAAGAGGCTCCAGGGCAGACCCATGGACTATGTCGTGTCGCGTCCACTGTCGGCCTTCCCGGAGGCGTTCCGCAACCTCAAGGCTTCGGCCCTGTCGATGCAAGGAGAGCCCGTGCGGACAGTGGCGGTCACCTCGGCGCTACCCCGTGAAGGGAAGAGCACGGTCTCCATCTGCCTCGCTCGGACCGCCGCTCTGCAGGGCTGGAAGGTGCTGCTCGTGGACTGCGACCTGCGTCGGCCTGGACTGACCGAGGCCCTAGGGCTGCAGCCGCGCGCCGGCCTGATCGAGGTTCTGCGAGGCGGGGTTCAACTGGAGCAGGCCGTCGTCCGCGACGAAGCGAGCGGCGCCGATCTGCTGCTGCTGCCGGGCAAGGCAGACGCCACGAACGACGTCTTCGGCTCCAGCGCCATGGATCAGCTGCTGCATCGTATGAAGGGGCAGTACGACCTGGTCGTGCTCGACACCGCGCCGGTGCTGCCGGTCGCGGAGTCGCGGGTGCTGTCTGCGAAAGCGGACACGGTGATCTTCGCGGCAAGCTGGAACAAGACCCCCCGCCGGGCGGTGCAGAACGCCTTGAAGATCCTGGATGCGATGGGGGCGCGCGTCGCAGGCGTGACCCTGACCCGCGTTAACATGGAGCAGCAGGCCAGGGACGGCTACGGCGACGCCGACTACTACTTCAAGGATTATCGCTCCTACTACGCAGAGGCTTGAGGCGTCCGGCGCTCCACTGGAGCCCCGGTTCCCACGCCGCGCCGCCCCGAGCGCCGCCACGCCTTCCCTGAGTGAACCGTCGGAGGTCTACCGTCATGGCCGCGACCACCCCGTATTTCAGCGTCGTCGTCCCGACCTACAACCGCTCGCATCTGATCGGCCCGACCATCCGCTCTGTGCTCGCTCAGACACTCGCCGACTTCGAGCTGCTCGTCGTCGACGACGGCAGCACCGACGACACCGCGTCGGTGGTCCGGAGCTTCGGCGACCCCAGAGTGCGTTACCTGCCGATCAGCAATCGTGAGCGCGGGGCGGCGCGCAACCACGGCCTGCGCTGTGCGGTGGGCGAGTACGTGGTGTTCCTTGACTCCGACGACGAGTTCCAACCGCCCCACCTGGAAGTCCTGCAGCGCGCGATCCTGGCCCAGGCGCATCCGCCGAACTTCGTGGCGACCCGATACCGCTACAGAGTGGGCCACCGCTGGCGGCGCAGCCCGGCCTCGCGGGTTCAGCCGGGTTGGCGGGGCGCTGATGATTTCGCCCGCGGCAACTTCCTGGCCTGCAACGTCTGCGTCCGCCGCGCCAATCCCGACCTGCGCCCCTTCGAGGAGGATCGACGCTATGCGGCCGTCGAGGACTGGATGTTCCTCCTTGAGAACACCCAGGCTGACAAGCTGCTGCTGCTTGACGCTGAGACCGTGACGATGGTCGAGCACGACGAGCGTTCGATGCGGTCGAACAACCGCCTGGTCATCGAGCGTTTGGGCCTCGCCGTGCGCTGGATGGAGGAGCGCCTCGATCTGACCCCGCGCCAGCTTCGGCGGGTCCGAGGTCGGGCGTTCTGGCTCTGCGCTGTCCACGCCTATGCGGACGATCGCCGCGTGGAGGCGTGGGCGTTCGCACGCCAGGCGTTCGCCGGCATTCCTTGGCCCGAAGCCGTGATGCTGGTGGTGCGAATCCTGGTGGGCCCCAAGCTCGTCGGGCGCCTGAAGGCCGCCGGGTTCTAGGCGGGGCGCGAGCGCTCCTGCGGGAAAGCGGGGCGCCAGCGATCAAATGAAGCGGCGCGCACGTCGACCCGTCGCCTCATGGAGGCCGCCGCGAGCGAGCGTCGTCGGGCCAGGCGGATGCAGAAGCGCGGCGAGCCAGCCAGGACGAGGGATCGTCGATGCCGAACGCCGCCTTCATTGCAATTACGCCCAATGCGCCCATCAACGAGAGCGTGTTCACGCCGGGCAGCTACCAGGTCCAGAACCTGTCGACTGGCGGCGTCCTGATCACGAGCGTCAAGTTCGACCTCTCGACGGCGATCTTCCCAGGGCTGGTGTTCGACCCGTCGCCGACGGGATCTTCGGGCAACGAGCTCGGCAAGCCGTTCACCGTCGATCAGAACGTCGGCGGCATCACCGCCACATCGAGCGTCAGCAACCCCTATCAGGGCGAGGTGGGGCAGCTGCTGACTGTCAGTCTCGGCAGTTTCGATCCAGGCGACCAGCTGGCCTTCTCCATCGACATCGACCCGGCGCGCGTGACGACCAGCGATCCCGCCGCGGGGCCCCAGGGCAAGATGATCGGGCTCGAACTGATCGGCTCCACGGTCACGGTCACGTTTTCTGACGGCGTGACGAAGACCGGCGAGGTTTTCACCGACGGTTCGATCGGTGGGGCCGAGATCATTATCGACGACGGGCTCCTGGCCGCGCCGACCGTCACGGTCGCCGGCACATCCGGCGGGGTCGGGACCCTCTCGGGAGGTGTCGCCCAGGTGGCCATCGCGGGAGGACCGGCGAACGGGATCGTGCGCCTGGTGGTGGTCCGGGCGATCGACGAGCTCCTCGTTCCGCCGTCGAGTCCCTACGAAGCGCACCGCGCCACCGACATGCGCTACATCGACGTGCAGCTGGGGGCCAATGGCGCGGCCAATCTGTCGGTCGACCTGAGCGCCGGCGGCGCCTGGGCGCTGGGCGGCGGCATCTTCCACCTGACCGGCGCGGTGATCGACGCCCAGGGCGATGCGCAGAGCTTCGTCAGCGACATCAACCGGGTGCGCGTCGCCACGGATGCGGATGTCGACACCGACGGCGACGGCCTCGTCAACGGCAAGGACCGGTTCCAGCTCGACCCCGCCAACGGCGGCGGCAAGAACCTGGCGCAACTGGGCTCGGTCACTCTGGACTTCAACTCCGGCGCGACGCCGTTCGCGGCTGGTTTCACCGGGGTGATGAGCAACGGACAGGAGAGCCACACACAGCTTGGCGTTTCGGGCGCCGTGTCGGGTGGCAAGCTCACATTGCTCACGACGGCCGGCGACGCCAATGGCGACCTGAACACCCAGAAGAACGGCTACCAGTTCGGCGTGGATACGTCGGGCGTGCAGACCTTCACCGTCGAGGCCAAGGTGTTCAATCCGTTCGCCGGCGGGGTGGCGGTGGAGAACTACCGCCAGGCCGGGGTGCAGATCGGCGCCGGCAATCAGGACGACTACGCCAAGCTGGTCTTCCACTCGAACAATGGCGCAGCCGGCATCGAGTTCATGACGGAAATGGGCTTCGTTCCCGTCGGAACCACGAGCGCGCTCGGCGTGCCCGTTCAGAACGTCGCCTACGCGATGCTGTACATGGACATCGCCAAGACGGCGACCGGCGGCTCCATAACGCCGCGGTGGACCCTGCACGACGTGAACGGGGCGCAGATCGGCGCGGGCTCGCAGGCCGCTTCGGCGGTGACCGGAGCGCTGCTGGACGCGATCCAGGGCGACCTGACCACATCCGGCGTGCAGAGCGAACTTGCCGTGGGCGTGATCGCCACATCTTTCGGCTCAAGCGCGCCGATCTCCGTCAGCTGGGATCATCTGAAGATCTCGACGACGGAGGGGCCGCCGCCGCCGAGCAGCATCGCGCTGAACGTGGGTGGGCCGGAGGTGACGACGGGCGGGGTGAACTACCTGGCCGACCAGTA
Organism: Phenylobacterium sp.; assembly: GCF_031181185.1. Lineage (GTDB taxonomy): Bacteria > Pseudomonadota > Alphaproteobacteria > Caulobacterales > Caulobacteraceae > Phenylobacterium. The sequence continues at coordinate 16,628 of NZ_JAPSKZ010000079.1, forward strand.
CTTCTCGGGCGGAACGACGTTCACGGCGGCTTCGCCGATCGGCGCCACCACGGACGACGTGGTCTACCAGACCGAGCGCTACGGCTCG
>NZ_JAPSKZ010000306.1 GCF_031181185.1 Phenylobacterium sp.
GCAGGATCTCGGTCTCGATGTGCTGTCGGGCGAGTGTCGTGCGCAGCCGCTCGACCTTCCAGGCAAGGTACGGCGCATGCGCCCAGTGCTGCAGGGCGCAGCCGCCGCAGGCGAAGAAGTGGGGGCACGGCGGTTCCACCCGCTCGGGACTGGGTTGCAGCACCTCCATCAGCTCGCGCCGATCGCCGCCGCCCTGGGCGCGGACGCGCTCGCCCGGTAGGGTGAACGGCACGAACAGCGGGCCCGGCGCGACGCCGTCGCCCTCCCCGCCCACGGCTTCGATCAGGAGTTCGACCGGCGGACCCGGCGGCGGCCCAGGCCTTTGAGGATTGGGGCGGCGCGGACGTGGTCTCATGCGCCAGCCTTGGCGGGCGCCACGCTTAAGCCAAGATGAACGAAGATGAACGACATTCTCAACATCCGTTCAGCTTGCGCGGCTCAGCTTGGCTTCCGACATGGCCTGAAGGCCTGCGCACGATTCGAGAGAGGGGTTTCCGAATGTCCAAGCGTGTCACCATCGCGAAGGCGGGGCTGGCCGCCATCGCCGGGGTCGTGGCCCTGAGCGCCGGCGTGGCCCAGGCCCAGCCCTATGGCTACTACGGCATGGGCTCGGGCGGGTACAGCTACGACGCCTGCAAGCGCGAGAAGACCGGCCGCGGTACGGTGGGCGCGCTGATCGGCGGCACGATCGGCGCGGTGATCGGCTCGAACGCCGCCGCACGCAACGCGCGGACGGAGGGCTCGCTACTTGGCGGCGCGGTTGGCGCGGCCATTGGGGCGGGCGTCGGCAACTCCAGCGCCGCCTGCGCCTCAGGCCAGTACACCACGCCGCCCCCGCCGCCGCCTCCGCCGGTGAGCTCGAGCTACTACGAGCGCCGCGACGGCGGCTACTACGGCCGCGACGACTACGCGAGCTACGAGGACGACTACGCCTATGGCCGGCGCGGCGAACGCTATCGCCTCTCGGGCGACGGCGTGGACGCCGACGGCTGCACCCTGGCCGAAAGCCCGATCTACATGCCTGACGGCCGCACCCAGACCCGCTTCGTCCGGGTCTGCCGCGACTCCAGCGGCCGCTACGCCGTCGTCGACTGAGCTAGGACCCCAAGCGTCAGCCTCTCCAGGGCCGTCCGCCAGCCAGCGGGCGGCCCTATTTCTTGGCCCAAAGCAAAAATTCGCGGTTGCCGTCGCCGCCAGCGATCGGACTGTCGGCGGTGGCCTGCACCTGCCAGCCGCTGGCCTGGACGAAGGCGTTCACGCCCTCCAGCGCCCGGGCTTGGGCCGCCGGATCGCTGACGATCCCGCGCTTGCCCACGTCCTTGGGCCCGACCTCGAACTGCGGCTTCACCAGGGCTATGAGGTCCGCGCCGGCGCGGGCGAGCGCAAGCGCCGCCGGCAACGCCTTCGCCAGGCCGATGAAGCTGACATCGGTGACGATGAGATCCGGCGCCGCTGTGATGAGCGCCGGCGTCAGGTCTCTCGCGTCCACGGCCTCCAGGTCGATCACCCGCGGATCGGTCCGGAGCCTGGCGTGCAGCTGCCCGCGTCCGACATCCACGGCGAACACCTGCGCCGCGCCCCGCGCCAGGCAGACCTCGGTGAACCCGCCGGTCGAGGCGCCTACGTCCAGCACGACCCGGCCTTCGACCCGGACAGGCCAAAGGTCCAGCGCGTGGACCAGCTTCAGCGCGCCACGCCCCACCCACGGGTGCGCGGCTTTCGCCGCCAGCACCGCTCCTTCATCGATCAGCTCCGACACCTTGCTGACGGGCCGGCCATCGGCGGTGACGCCCCCCGCCTCAATGGCTGCGCGCGCCTTGGCCCGGCTCTCGAACAAGCCGCGCTCGACCAGCAGGACGTCGGCGCGCTTCTTCAGGCGGTCTCGTCCGCGAAGAGCTTCTTGAGCTCGTTCTTGAGGATCTTGCCGTTAGCGTTTCGCGGCAGGGTCTCGTGCCAGAACTTCACCGCGATCGGCACCTTGAACGCAGCCAGACGCTCGGCGACGTGGGCGCGCAGCTCGGCCTCGGTGGCTTCGGCGCCGGGCTTCAGGGTGACGACCGCCGCCGGCTCTTCGCCGAGCGTCCGGTGCGGCACGCCGACGATGGCGGCGTCCATAACCGCCGGGTGGTCATAGAGGACGTTCTCGATCTCGACGCAGTAGATGTTCTCGCCGCCCCGGATCAGCATGTCCTTGGCCCGGTCGATGATGTAGCAGAAGCCCTCCTCGTCCATCCGAGCCAGGTCGCCGGTGCGGACCCAGCCCTG
>NZ_JAPSKZ010000307.1 GCF_031181185.1 Phenylobacterium sp.
CCAGATAGGCCTCGGCGCAGGCGTCGTAGGTGGCGACCGCCTGCGCCCAGGTCTGATCCCGTTCGGAATCCTGGACGTAGATCGCCTTCCAGGGCGGCGCGATGAACGCGCGCGGGGCGTAGCGCAGTCCGCGGACGGCTTCGTCCGCGGCGGGCGAGGGCGCCAGGCCATAGGCGCGAAAGGTCGCCCAGGCGTCGACCAGGCCTCGGTCGAAGAAGGTGAGGCCGGAGGCGGCGCGGTAGGCCGCCAGGTCCCGCTGCAGGATCAGTTCACAGAATCGGGCCGGCTCGGGCCGGCCGCCGCAGGCCTGGATCACGGCCCGCGCGCTCTCGGGCGCGACCGCGCAGCCGAGCTCGGCCAGACGGCGGAGCAGGGTGGTCTTGCCGGCGCCGGGCCCGCCGGTCAGCGCATGGAATCGATCGGGCATGCGAAATCCCCCTCAGGTGAGCTGAAGTCGGCCGTCCGACGGGGGGATTTGCGTGAGCGGGCCGGACCTACGCCGGCGGGCAGCCCTTGAAGGTGCCGACCTTGACGGCCGAGATCTTGGCCAGGCTGAGGTTCTTCACCGGCTTCATCGAAGCGGCGCCCTGGCCCGTGTAGAGGTCGATGCGCTCGCCCTTGATGGCGCCGCCGACGTCCGTGGCATACCAATAGCCGTCGTGGAGCTTGCCGTCGGGCATCTTCACGCCGACGGTTTCCTTGATGAACAGGACGGTCCGGCGCGGGATCACGTTCTTGTCCACGGCGACGGTGCGCATGGCCACGACCTTGCAGCCCAGGCTGTCCAGGGCGCCCACGCCCTTGGCGCCGGCGTGGTACAGCGTGGCCTTGAGGTTGAAGACCGGGGCGCCCGGCAGCTTGCCGGCCATCACCGAAGTAATCAGGTCGCCGACGGGATCATTCGACCCCGCGTGGGCGTTGGAAGAAGCAGCGATAAAAGGAATTACTGCCAGGGCGGCGAGGCGGCGTCGCATGGACGGCGTCTCCTTCGTCGTTGAACTGGTGACCGGACTCGTACCGGCAAAGGACCCTCGGGACAACCCCGGAGGGGCCATGTGGCGCACCCCTGTTAGATTTCCTCACAAGGTCCGTGAGACAGGATCGTTTGATCCTTAGGTGGATTCCGCCCACAGCCCAGCTTGCTCAGCGGAGGCCGGCGCATGGAAATCTATGGGGACTCGAAGTCGGGAAACTGCCTGAAAATCCGTTGGGTGGCGGATCATCTGGGGATTTCCTACCGCTGGATCGAACTCGACATCCTGAAAGGCGAGAGCCGCACGCCAGACTTCCTGGCGATGAATCCGGCCGGCCAGGTGCCGACCGTCGTGCTGGCCGACGGGCGGCCGCTGGCGCAGTCGAACGCCATCATCCTGCATCTGGCGGAAGGCTCGGACCTGATCCCGCAGGACGCCTATGAGCGCGCCAAGATGCTGGAGTGGATGTTCTGGGAACAGTACAGCCACGAACCCTACGTCGCCGTGGCCAGGTTCCAGGTGAAGTACCTGGGCAAGCCCGCGTCCGAGCTGGAGCCCCGGCTGGTGGAGCGGGGCAGGGCGGCCCTGCAGCGGCTGGAGGACGGCCTGGCCGACACGCCGTTCCTGGTCGGCGAGCGGCCGACGCTCGCCGACATCTCGCTCGTCGCCTACACGCGAATGGCCGAGGACGGCGGGTTCGCGCTTGCGGACTATCCGAGGGCGCAGGCCTGGATCGGGCGGGTTGAGGCGGCCTTCAACATCGCCTGAGGCGCTTCGTGACGGTTGCGTGACCCGCTTGCGTTCGGCGCCCCGAGCCCGCAAACGGGGCGGATGAAACGCGCAGTCTCGCTGGCGCTGGTCGCCGCCATCGCCTTCAGTCCCACCGCCGCCTTCGCCTGGGGCGGGACCGGGCACCGGATCGTGGGGCAGGTGGCGGCGCGCGCCCTGCCGGCCGAGGTCCCCGCCTTCCTGCGCAGCAAGGCCGCCATCGAGGCCCTGGGCGAGCTGTCGCGCGAGCCGGACCGGTCGAAGGGCGCAGGCAAGCTGAGCGACAGCGACCGCGACGCCGCCCACTTCATCGACATCCACGACGACGGCACGATCCTGGGCGGGCCGCCGTTCCTGCCGATGCCGCCGACGCGGGCCGAGTACGAGACGCAGCTGGCGGCGCACAAGCTGGACACCGCCAAGGCCGGCTACCTGCACTTCGCCATCATCGACCACTGGCAGCAGCTGACCCTCGATTTCGCCTACTGGCGTGTGCTGAC
>NZ_JAPSKZ010000080.1 GCF_031181185.1 Phenylobacterium sp.
GAGCGCATCCGGACGCGCTCGGGCGTCACCCTCTACCAGAAGAAGCCGCAGGCTGCGGCGCCGGCCATCGCCAACCCGCCGCTCAGCGACCTCAACCGGATGCTGCGCACGGCGGTGACGTCGGGCACCGGCCGAGGCGCGAACGTCCCGGGCTACGACCTGGCTGGTAAGACCGGCACCACCTCGGACTACAGGGACGCCTGGTTCTGCGGCTACACGGGCGGCTTCGCCTCGTGCGCCTGGATGGGCCGCGACGACAACAGCCCGATGGCGCGCATCGCAGGCGGCGGCGCCCCGGCCGAGCTCTGGCGGACGTTCATGGCGAGCGCCCTGAAGCGGATTCCCAGGCAATCTATCCCCGTCGGGCCGGCGGTCACGCCGCCGCCGCCTCCGCCGCTGGAGCCCGAACTCACCCCCGCCGCCACCACCGCGCCCTTGCCTGCCGCGAGCGCGCCCGGCTAAGGCAGGGCCGGGAGGGTGGCATGCGCATACGGACAATCCTGACCGGCTTCGGCCTGGCGCTCGCGGTGGTCGGCGCGGCCGCCGCCCAGGCCAGCATCGCCGACCTCATGAAGCACGAGGTGAACCCCGCCGCGCTGGCCTTCTGGGCCGCCGGCAACGACCCGCCCGAGAACGAGACCACCGCCGCCGCCCAGGCCCGCTGGCGCGCCGCCGAGGCCGGCGTGAAGACCCTCAAGGCCGAGGGCGCTCGGATGCAGGCGCCGCCCTACGTCCTCCCCGGTCGCTGGGCGGAATATGCGCAGGCGATGGCCGACACCGCCGCCTCCGCCGAGGGCGCGATCCGCGCGCGTGACGCCGAGGCCGCGTTCGAGGCTGGCGGGCGGCTCTACGACTCCTGCAACGGCTGCCACAAGGCCTACGCCCCGAGCCGCGGCGGGTGAGGTTTCGCCACACGAGCGCCCTGATGCTCGGCCAATCGGGCGATATGCGCCGCTTCCTCCTCGCCGCCGCCGCCGTCTCGCTCGCCGCACCCGCCGCCGCCCAGGCCGACCCGCAGTCGGAGGCCCGCTCCGCCGTCGGCGCCTGCGTCTCGGCCATAGCCGACGGCGCGCCCGTCCCGGACCAGATCAAGGGCGACTTCGTCGAGATTCGCCGCGAGCGCGAGCCCGCGACCTGCACGGTCACCGTCACCTCCGGCGAGCCGGCGGCGATCCGCGCCGGCGTGCTGGACGCCCTGGCCAAGCGCAAGGAGCGCTTTTCGCCCGCCAAGACCCGCTGGGACCCCGGCGCCTTCGCCAGCCGCGAGGCCTTCTGCAACATGCCGGCCGGCCGGTCCTTCAACGTCGTCGTCTCGACGGCCAAGCCGGGCGAGCCGCTGGTGCTCACCGCCACCGTGCTCGAGACCAAGGAACGCGACGCCCGCTGCGACCGCGACCAGGGCTTGCAGAAGCCGCCGGCCGGCTAGGCCGCCGCGACGGCCTCCACGATCCGGCGCCGTTGGGCTGCGTCGGGCAGCGCGCCTGTGGCGGCGCCCAGGTTGTCCAGCACGTGGCGCGGATTGCGCGTGCCCGGGATGGCGCAGGTCACCGCAGGGTTCGAGAGCACGTACTTCAGCAGCACCTGCGCCCAGCTCGTGGCGCCGAACTCGTCCGCCCAGCCCGGCAGCGGCAGGCGGCGCAGGCGTGCGAACAGGTCGCCGCCGGCGAAGGGTCGGTTCACGATCACCGCCATCGCGCGATCGCGCGCCAGCGGCAGGATACGGTCCTCGGACTCCCGCTCGGCGACCGAGGCGTTGATCTGGATGAAGTCCAGCGGATGGGCCCGCATGACCGCCTCGAGCGCGTCGTATGCGCCCTCGTGATAGTGCGTCACGCCCAGGTAGCGTATGCGGCCGCTCTCCTTCCAGGCGCGCAAGCTGGCGAGCTGCGTCTCCAGGTCCAGCAGGTTGTGCACCTGGATCAGATCGACGACATCGCTGCGCAACAGCCGGCGGGAGTCTTCTATCTGGACGAGTCCCGCCTCGCGTCCGCGGGTCCAGACCTTGGTGGCAAGGAAGAGCGACGGACGCAGGCCCAGCTCCGCGGCCAAAGCCCCGACGGCGGCCTCGGCGCGGCCGTACATGGGCGAGGAGTCGACCACCCGGCCGCCGCTGCGCGCGAACGTCGCCAGCGCCTCGCGAGCCTGCGCCCACTCCGGTCCGCCCGACGCGATGTCGAAGGCCTGCCAGGTGCCGAGGCCGACCACCGGCAGGGCCTCGCCGGAACTCGGGATGGCGCGCGTGATCAAGGGCGCATCGGGCACGGGCGGCTCCTGGGCGGTGGCCGGCGCGCGCGAGCAGCCGGCCAGGGCGGCCGCGCCGGTCACGACGTGTCGGCGGGTGGGGCGCATGCGCCGACTATCCGCCAGCCACGACGCCCCGGCTAGGCGTTGCGGGCCATCAACCCGCCGTCCACCGGGATCGTCGCGCCGGTGATGTAGGACGCGGCCGGCAGGCACAGGCTGAGCGTCATGTGGGCCACTTCCTCGGGCCGGCCGTAGCGCCGCAGCGCCGTGCGCCGCTTGGCGAACAGCTGGCGGTCTTCCTCCGAAAGCCGTGAGGTCATGCCCGTCAGGATCGGCCCCGGGCAGATGCAATTGACTGTGATGCCTTCCGGCCCGAGCTCCACCGCCAGCGCTCGGGTCAGGCCGGTGACGCCGGCTTTCGCGGCGGCGTAGGGACTGTCGCGGGAGGTGGCGCCCAGGGCTTCGGTCGAGGCGATGTTGACGATGCGGGGGGAACTCGACTTGCGCAGGTGGGGAAGGGCCGCACGGACGAGGCGCTGGTGGGCGGTCAGCAGGATGCCCACCGCGCGTGTCCAGACTTCGTCGTAATCTGCGGAATCGACAGGCGAAAAGGCCGATACGCCGGCATTGTTGATCAGGATGTCCAGCCCGCCGAACCGCTCGGCTACGGCCGCAGTGACGTCCCGGATGGCGTCTCCGTCGGACACGTCCAGCTCCCACGCCGCCGCCTCGCCGCCGGCCGCCCGAATGCCGTCCGCGACCCGCCGGGCGCCTTCGCCCGAGACGTCGGTCACCGCGACCCTCGCGCCTTCGGCGGCGAACACCTCCGCGGTGGCCTGACCCATGCCCGAGGCCGCCCCGGTGACCAGAACCGCCAGCCCCTTCACCGACCGCGCGTTCGTCACAGCGAGAGCCCTCCGTCCACGATCAGCGTCTGGCCGACCACATAGGCCGCGAGCGGCGAGGCGAGCAGCAGGGCCGCGCCCGCCATGTCCTGGGGCGTGCCCATGCGGCCGAGCGGAATGGAGCGCAGCGCCGCCTCGCGGCGCTCGGGATGTTCGGTGGTGACCTTCGTCAGCTTGGTGTCGACCAGGCCGGGAGCCAGGCCCACGACCCGGATCCCTTCGGGCGCCCAGGCCTCGCCCAGGGTCTTGGTCAGGCTGACGGCGCCCGCCTTCGACGCCGCATAGGCCGGGTTGCCGCGGTTGGAGGTGAAGCCCGAGACCGAGCTTACGATGATGAGCACGCCCTTCCGCGCCGCGAGGGTCGCCCGGAACTTCCGCGCACAGTCCATCAGGCTGTCCAGGTTCACCGCCATTACCCGATCCCAGCCCTCGGGCTCGAACTCGCCGCGGCGGTAGACGACCGTGCCCTGGCACAGGACCAGCACGTCCAGCGGCTCAATCGCCGGGGCGGCGGCGATCTGCGCCCGATCGCCGACGTCCACGCAGGCGTAGCCGAGGCCCGTCAGGTCAGAGCCCTCGACGCCGTCGTAGTCCGCGGCGGAGGCCCGCGTGCCCCAGACGTGGACCGCTGCGCCGCGCTCCCGGAAACCGTGGGCCACGCCGTTGCCGATGCCGCTGGAGCCGCCCACCACCAGCACGGTCTTGCCGCCGAAATCGAGATCGCCCACGCGCGCCTCCCTGTGAGGCGGCCATGCTTGCACGCGCAGGCGGACCGTCAACGCTGACGCCCCGTCAGCCTTGCCAGCGGTCCCGCGGCCGGGGAAGCATGGCGAAAAGACCAGGGGAAACGCCCATGCCAGAGTTCCGCATGGTGGATGCCGGCGAGGTCCGCCTCCGCGCGGGGGTGGAAGGCGAGGGGCCGCTGGTCATCCTCGTGCACGGTTTTCCCGAGAGCTGGTTCTCGTGGCGCCATCAGTTGGAGCCGATCGCTGGGGCCGGCTTCACAGCCTGCGCCATCGACGTGCGCGGCTATGGCGGATCGGACAAGCCGCACCCGGTCGAAGCCTATTCGATGGAGCGACTGACGGCCGATGTCGCGGGCCTCGCCGCGGCGCTGTCGCCCGGCGAGCCGGTGGTCCTGGTCGGCCACGACTGGGGCGCGCCGATCGTCTGGAACACGGCGCTCACGCGGCGGGAGACGGTCCGCGCCGTCGCGGGGCTGTCGGTGCCCTATCTGGGCGTGCCGACGCGGCCCTTTACCGAGGTGTTCGACGCCCTGTTCACCCGCCGCGGGCGGTTCTTCTACCAGGCCTGGTTCCAGGAGGTCGGGCCGCCAGAAGCGGAGGCCGAGGCGGACGTGCGCGGCTTCCTGCGCAAGTTCTACTACGCGATCTCGGGCGACGCCCCGCCGGGCGCGTGGCCAATGAAGCCGGCCGGCGCGACCCTGCTGGAGGGCCTCATCGACCCCGACCCGTTCCCCGCGTGGCTGACCGAGAACGAGCTCGACTACTACGTTTCGGAGTTCCGCGAGTCCGGCTTCCGAGGCCCGATCAACCGCTATCGCAACCACGAGCGCGACTTTGTCTGGCTGCAGGGCTTCAAGGACCGGGTGATCGAGCAGCCGTCGCTGTTCATCGGCGGCACGAAGGACCCGGCCAGCACCGCCTTCGGCGGCGTGTCCGATCCGGTCGCAGCCATGCGCGCTCACGCGCCGAACCTGGTGGCCGGCCACATGCTGGAGGGTTGCGGCCACTGGACCCAGCAGGAGCGGCCCGACGAGGTCACCGACATCCTGCTCGACTGGCTGAAGAGGCTTTAGACCATGGCCGATCTCGAACTGCGGCAGGACGGGGAGGTGGTCTGGGCCACCCTGAACCGGCCGGGGCGGTTGAATGCGCTGAGCCGCAATCTCGTGACCGAACTCAGGGACTTCTTCGCCGGTCTCTACTGGCGGCGCGACGTCCGGGTCGTCGTCCTGCAGGGCGCCGGCGACGCCTTCTGCGCCGGCCTTGACCTGAAGGAACGCGGCGATCCGCAGGGCTCCCGCTCGATCGGCGCCGGCCTCACGCGCCAGCGGGAGATCAGCGAGATCGTCATCGCCATGCGCCGCTGCCCGCAGCCGATCGTGGCCTGCATCGACGGTGCGGCGGCCGGCGGCGGCTTCGCGCTGGCGCTGGCCTCCGACGTGCGGATCGCCACGCCGCGGGCGCGCATGAACGCCGCCTTCATCCGCATCGGCCTGTCGGCCTGCGACATCGGGGTGAGCTATTTCCTCCCCCGCATGGTGGGCAGTTCGGTGGCCGCCGAGTACATGCTGACGGGGCGCTTCATCGAAGCGGAGCGCGCCCGCGAACTGGGCCTCGTCAGCCGCATCGTGCCGAAGGAGCAACTGGCCGCGGAAGCTCAAGGCTTCGTCGACGACATGCTGCACGCCACGCCTCTCGGCCTGCGCCTGACCAAGGAGGCGCTGAACCACGCCATCGACTCGCAAGGCCTGGAAGCCGCCATCGCCATGGAAGATCGCAACCAGATCCTCGCCAGCGCCGACGGGGACTTCGAAGAAGGCGTCCGCGCCTTCCTCGAGAAGCGCCGGCCGAACTACGCCCGACGGGAGGGTTGATGATGATCGAACTCTGGCACTGCCCCGACGCCCGCTCATTCCGCCCGCTCTGGGCTATGGAAGAGCTGGGCCTCTCCTATGAGCTCCACGTCCTGCCGTTCCCGCCGCGCGTGCGGGCGCCCGAATACCTGGAGGTCAATCCTCTGGGCACCATCCCCGCGTTGCGCGACGGCGAGACGTTCATGACGGAGTCCGCCGCGATCGTGCAGTACCTGGTGACCCGCTACGGCCCGACCGAGCTCGCTGTGCGCGCCGAGGATCCGGCCTATGGCGCCTGGCTGAACTGGCTGCACTTCGGAGAGGCGACGCTGACCTTTCCGCAGACGCTGGTGCTGCGCTATCGCACCTTCCAGAAGGGCCGGGCCGATGCGGCGGCTGAGGACTACGCCCAGTGGTTCCTCAGCCGCCTGCGTCATGTGGACCGCGCGCTGCAGCAGGGCGACTGGCTGTGCGCGGGCCGCTTCACGGCCGCGGACATATCGGTGGGCTACGCCCTGCTGTTGGCGGACCACCTGAAGCTCTCCGAGCACTTCTCGCCGGCGGTCCAGGCCTATTGGGCGCGGCTTAAGGCGCGACCCGCCTTCCAGGCCGCCAAGCGGGTCCAAAAGATCGAGCTCGCCGAGGCGCTTTCCTCCTGAACCTTACGTGGCGTCGCGCTTGCCGGCGCGCCTCATTGGCCTAGGCTTTCCTCCAAAGAGAACACTCGGGAGGATCGTCATGAGCCCAGCCGACGACGCGGGCGCGGCCGTACAGGCCCTGCCGCCCTTCAAGCCGCTGCCGCAGAAGGCGCCGGACGTAACGGTCGAGCGCAGGGCGGACGGGTCCTTCATCATCCGCTCCAACCACCCGCCGGGCGACGGGCCGCGGTCGATCCCGCACCTCCTGGCCGAGCGCGCCGCCCAGCATCCCGACCGACCGTTCATCCTGCAGCGGGCGCCGGGGCACGGACCCTGGGGCGGCGTCACCTACGGCGAAGCCAAGCGCGCTTCCGACGGCATCGCCCAATGGCTGCTGGACCGCGGCCTCACCGGCGCCGACAGCGTCATGGTGCTGTCCGGCAATTCGGTGGAGCACGCCTTGGTGATGCTGGGGTGCTACGCGGCCGGCGTGCCGGTGGCCCCGATCAGCCCGGCCTACAGCCTGATGTCCGCCGACCACGCCAAGCTGAAGCACTGCGCCGGCGTGGTGAAGCCCAAGGTCATCTTCGCCCAGTCCAGCGAGATGTTCGCCCGCGCCTTCGAGACCCTGCGGGCCGAGAACCCGGACCTGGCCTTCGTCACTGTGGACGGCGGGAACGGGACCATCCCGCTTTCGGAGCTCACAGGGACCACGCCAGGACCGGCGGTCGAGGAAGCCCGCGAGCGGCTGAACCATTCGACGGTCGCCAAGTACCTTTTCACGTCGGGCTCCACCGGCATGCCCAAGGGCGTGCCCCAGACGCACGGCATGTTCGCCGGCGTCATCGCCGGCGGCGAGGGGCTGCGCACCGAGCCGCAGGATCCCGACAACCCGCCCCAGGCGCTGGACTGGATGCCCTGGAGCCACATCTCTGCCGGCAACATCGCCTTCAACGGCAACCTGTGGGCCGGCGGCACCCTCCACCTCGACGAGGGCAAGCCGATCCCGGGCATGTTCGAGACCACGATCAAGAACCTCTACGAGGTCTCGCCGATCGTGTTCGGCTCGGCGCCGGTGGCTTTCGGCATGCTGGCCGACGCCATGGAGCGCGACCCGGAGTTGCGCGCCAAGTTCTTCAAGAACCTGCGCTACATGGGCTACGGCGGCGCCACGCTGTCGAACGACCTCTATGACCGGCTCCAGGCGCTGGCGATCGCCGAGACCGGCATGCGCATCCCGATCACCACCATGTATGGGGCGACCGAGACCCAGGGGATCACGGTGGTCCACTGGGTGACCGAGCGCGTCGGGCTGATCGGTCTGCCGCTGCCCGGCATCACGCTGAAGCTCGCGCCGAACGGCTCCAAGCTCGAGGTGCGGGTGAAGGGGCCGACGGTCACCAGCGGCTACCACAACGATCCCGAGAAGACCGCCGCCGCCTTCGACGAGGAGGGCTTCTACAAGCTGGGGGACGCCTGCCGCTTCGTCGATCCCGACGATCCGGCCAAGGGGCTGGTCTTCGACGGCCGCGTGACCGAGGACTTCAAGCTGGACAGCGGCACCTGGGTCTCGGTCGGCACGTTGCGGCCGGACCTGGTGGCGGCGTGCAGTCCATACGTCTTCGACATGGTCATCGCCGGTCAGGACAAGCCGTTCATCGGCGCCCTGGTCTGGCCGTCGCCGGCCGGCCTCGCCACACTGGGCGACGACCCGATGGGCAAGCTCGTCGACCTCCTCAAGGCGCGCCTCGCCGAGTTCAACCGCACCGCAGGCGGCTCGTCGCGCCGTGTGGCGCGGTTCATCGTCACGACCGAGCCGCCCTCGATCGACGCGGGCGAGATCACCGACAAGGGGTATGTGAACCAGCGCGCCACGCTGGAGCGCCGGCATGCGCTGGTCGAGGCGCTCTACGCCCAGCCGCCGGGCGACGGCGTCGTCGTCGTGACCTGAGCCGGATGGCCGAGATCATCCTGCACCACTACGACACCTCGCCCTTCTCGGAGAAGGTTCGGGTGATGCTGGGGATCAAGGGACTGGCGTGGCGCTCGGTGGTCCAGCCCGTGATCATGCCCAAGCCCGAGCTCATCCCGCTGACGGGCGGTTACCGGCGCATCCCGGTGATGCAGATCGGCGCCGACGTCTACTGCGACAGCCAGGTGATCGTGGCCGAGCTCGACGCGCGCCACCCCGAGCCGGCAACGGTCCGTGGCGCGGATTGGGCGGTGAACCTCTGGGCCGACCGACTATGGTTCCAGGCCACGGTCGCGGTGGTGTTCGGCGAGATCGGCGAGGCCGTGCCGCGGGCCTTCATCCAGGACCGCGAGCAGCTGTCCGGCCGCCCCTTCGACGTGGCCGCTATGAAGGCGGCGGCTCCCTTCGCGCGCGCTCAGTGGCGGGCCTATGCCGCCTGGCTCGAAAAGGGCTTGTCCGGGGGCGACTATCTGGGCGGAGCGAGCCCATCGCTCGGCGACGTGGCCGCCTACATGAACGTCTGGTGGCTGTGGGGCGCCGCGCCGACGATCGCCGAGCGGCTGCTGCAGGGTCTGGACCGGGTGAAGGACTGGCGCGCCCGCATGGCCGCTATCGGCCACGGCCGGCGCAGTGAGATGACGGGCGGGGAGGCGCTGCAGGTCGCCATGCGCGCCCAGCCCGCGGCGCCGCCCGACAGCGATCCCGCCGACGTCTCCGACCTGAAGCTGGGGGACGCCGTCGTCGTCCGGGCCGACGACTATGGCCGCGATCCCGTCGAGGGCCGCCTCGTCGCGCTCACCCGTGACCGGGCGGTGGTCGCCCGCGAGTGCGGCGAGCTCGACGTCCTGCATGTGCATTTTCCCCGCGCGGGCTATGTCCTGGCGCGGGCCTGAACGGAGGTTTCGATGAACGATCGGGTGACGGTGGATATCCAGGGCGGCGTCGCCGACGTGCGCCTGGTCCGGGCCGACAAGATGAACGCCCTCGACGGGGCCATGTTCTCGGCGCTGATCGAGACGGGCGAACGCCTGAAGACTGAGCCGGGCGTGCGCGCGGTGGTGCTGTCGGGCGAGGGGCGCGCGTTCTGCGCCGGCCTCGACATGGGCAACTTCCAGGCGATGGCCTCGGGCGAGCGCAGCGGCGGCCAGGGCACGGCCGGCGAGCTGCTGACGCCCAAGCGGACGCCGGGCGGCTCCAACCGCGCCCAGCACGCCTGCATGGTGTGGCGTGAAATCCCCGTTCCGGTGATCGCCGCGGTGCACGGGGTCGCCTTCGGCGGCGGCTGCCAGCTGGCCCTGGGCGCCGACGTCCGGCTGATCGCGCCCGACGCGCGCATGTCGGTGATGGAGATCAAGTGGGGTCTGGTGCCCGACATGGCGGGCATGGTGCTGATGCGCGGCCTGGTGCGGGACGACGTCGCCCGCGAGCTGACGTTCAGCGGCCGGATCGTGACCGGCGAGGAGGCCGTGGCGCTTGGCCTCGCCACCCGCGTCGCCGCCGACCCGCGGGCGGAGGCCCTGGCCTTCGCCCGCGAGGTGGCGTCGAGGAACCCGCACGCGATCCAGGCCGGCAAGCGGCTGCTGAACCTGATGGCCCACGCCGACCAGCACGAGATCCTGCTGGAGGAGAGCCGCGAGCAGGCGGCCCTGATCGGCTCGCCGAACCAGGTCGAGGCCGTGATGTCTAACCTGCAGAAGCGCGCACCCGAGTTCACCGAGGTCGCTCCGGCGAAGGTCGACGCCTGAGGAGACCGCGGACAGGCGTGTCGCCGTCCGCCCGCGGCCGCTCGGCTACCGCGACGCGAGGCGGGTCGGGATCGCCGCCAGCGCCGGATTGCGGCTCTGGGCCACCGCGTGCTCGACGCTGGCCTTCATGCAGGTCTGCATCATAGCGCGCGGGAAGCTCGCGCCCATGCTGGCACGGGCGCAGACCGTCTTCGCAGCTTTGACGATCTCGGCGTGAAGCTGTTCGGGGCTCTTGCCGCTGGTGGACACGCGCATGGATTGGGCGCTGGCCGGGGCCGCGATGAGGGCGGCGACGGCGGCGACAGTGAGGATGCGGATCATGGTCTGGGTTCCGGGAGGAGGGTTGCGACAACCCCTTTCCGGCGTTCCTCTTTGGGCGAGGCAGGGGACTGACGCCTAGCTCTCGGCCCGACCCAACAATCCTTCAAACGCGGCCGGCGACGCAAGTGCTCTGCTGCAGTGCAGCAAAAAATTCACGCGGCGCCGAAGCCGTAGGCTTGGGGCGCCCAGGATCGCGTCAGCCGCGTCCGATGTAGGGCATCTTCGTCGCCATCACGGTCATGAATTGCACATTCGCCTCCACGGGCAGGTTGGCCATGTAGAGCACGGCGTCGGCGACGTGCTTCACGTCCAGGTACGGCTCCGGCCGGAGGGAGCCGTCGGCCTGCCGCGTCCCTTGGGCCACGCTCCGGGTCATCGGAGTCTCGGCGTTGCCAATGTCGATCTGGCCGCAGGCGATGTCGTACGCGCGCCCGTCAAGCGACGTGGACCGTGTGAGGCCGCTGATCGCGCTCTTGGTGGCGCTGTAGGCGATGGTCAGGGGCCGAGGCGAATGCGCGGCGATGGAGCCGTTGTTGATGATCCGCCCGCCGCGCGGCTCCTGATCTTTCATCAGCCGGAACGCGGCCCGGGTGCAGAGGAAGGCGCCGGTCAGGTTCACGTCCACGACCCGCTTCCAGTGCGCCAGGGAGTGGTCCTCGATCGGCACGGGCGGCGCCCCGGAGCCGGCGTTGTTGAACAGCAGGTCGAGCCGCCCGAACCGCGCCTTGGTTCGCGCGAACAGCGCATCGACCGATGCCTCCTCCGCCACGTCGGCCGGGACGACCAGCGACTCGCCGGCCGAGAGCGCCGCCGTTTCCTCCAGCAGTTCCCGCCGCCGGCCGGCCAGGGCCACCCTCCAGCCGGCGTCCAGTAGCGCCAGGGCCACAGCCCGGCCAATACCGGTGCCTGCTCCCGTGACGATCGCGACCTTGGTCATTGCGCTCTCCCGCCCGTGTGACTAGCCAGGGTAGCCACAGGGCCCGCCATACCCAAATTACGAGGAAACATGCCCGAGCTGCCGCCGCCGCCCGCTTCGCAAGTCGAGGCTGTCGTCGTCCATCCGCCGCGGCTGGCGCCGCTGGGCGGCGAGGCGGCGTTCAGCGCCGTGCAGATCGGCCCGGAGGTCCTGAAGGTCGAGCCCCGCCTGGACGAGGCGCTGAAGACCGCCCCCGGGGTCTCGCTCTTCCGCCGCACCGGCAGCGGCGCGGCCAATCCGACCACCCAGGGCCTGTCGCTGCGCGCCATCGCCCCGTCAGGCGCGGGCCGGGCGCTGGTGACCCTGGACGGCGCCCCGCAGAACGATCCCTTCGGCGGCTGGGTGATCTGGAGCGCGCTCCCGCCCGAAGGCCTGGACGGCGCGACCGTGGTGCGCGGTGCGGGCGCGGGCCCCTATGGCGCCGGGGCCCTGACGGGCGTCGTGGCCCTGCAGGAGCGCGGCGCCCAGGACGGCCTGGCTGCCTTCGACCTTTCGGTGGGCGAGCGCGACAGCTACCGAGCCGCCGTCGCCGGCGGGACCGAGAGCCTGCTGCTGACGGCCGCGGCCTCCAAGACCGACGGCTACTACGCCGTGCGCGGGCCCGCCCGCGGCGCGGCCGACGAGCGGGTGTCGCTGGAGGATGTCTCAGGCGCGATCCGCGCCCAGCACGACTTCGGCGGCGTGCAGGCCGCCGCGCGCGTCGCCGCCTTCCGCGAGATCCGCGGCGCTGGCCTCGTCGGCGCGCGCTCGATCGCCTCGGGCACGTCGGCCACCGTCACCCTGGCCAAGCCGGCGGAGGAAGGGGTCGGGGGCTGGCGCCTGCAGGCCTGGGTGCGCGAAAGCGATCTGAAGAACAGCTCGGCGGCGGTGGCCGCCGGTCGGGTCGGCACGACGCTGGCCAACGACCAGTACAAGACCCCGGCGGTGGGCTACGGCGTCAACGTCGCTGTCCAGGGCCGAATGCAGGACCTGAACTGGGAGGTCGGCGCCGACGTGCGCTGGACCGACGGCACGGTGCACGAGCGCTTCCGCTTCATGAACGGCGCCTTCACGCGTGATCGCGAGGCCGGCGGCAAGACGGTCGTCGGCGGCGCCTATGTCGAGGCGGCCTACGACCAGGGGCCCTGGCTCGCCACCGCGGGCGTCCGTGTCGACCGGTCGAAGTCCTCGGACGCGGTCCGCCGCGAGCGCGACCTGGCCACCGGCGCGATCACCCTGGACCAGCGCCCCGAAGGCTCGTCCGAGACCACCCCGACCGCGCGCCTGGGGCTCCGTTACGCCTTCACCGAGGGCGCGTATCTGCGGGCCGCCGCCTATACGGCCTTCCGGCCGCCGACGCTGAACGAGCTGCACCGGCCCTTCCGGGTCGGCAACGACATCACGGAGGCCAATCCGGGGCTGCAGCCCGAGACGCTGCAGGGCGTCGAGGTCGGCGTCGGCGCGGACGGACCGGTTCAGTGGGGCGCGACCCTGTTCTGGAACCGCATCAAGGACCCGATCGCCAACGTGACCATCGGCGTCGGCCCGGGGACGTTCCCCACCGCCGGGTTCGTGCCTGCGGGCGGCGTGCTGCGCCAGCGCCAGAACGCCGGCCAGATCGAGGCCTGGGGCGCGGAGGGCGAAACCTCCGGGTCGGTGGGGGAGACGTTCGACTGGCGTGCGGCCTTCGCCTACACCGACGCCGAGGTGAACGGCGGCTCGTCCGCCCCCCAGCTCACCGGCCTGCGCCCGGCGCAGACGCCGAAGCTGACCGTGACCGCCGGCGCCGACTGGCGGCCGCTCCAGCCGCTGACGCTCTCGGCCGACCTTCGCTACGAGAGCATGCGCTGGGAGGACGACCTGAACACCCGCCGGCTCGGCGCCGGCGTTCAGCTCGACGCCCGCGCCGCGTGGCGTCTGAGCGACACGACCGAGGTGTACCTGGCGGCGGAGAACCTGACGGACGAGGAGCTCGAGGTCGGCGAGACCGCCGACGGCGTCGAGAGCTATTCCGTCCCCCGCACCCTGCGCATCGGGGTCTCAATCCGCCGCTAGGCCTTGCGGCCTTTCAGAGGTCTTGGCTGACGACGCCGCGCACGGCCGGACAGAGCACCTCGAGCTCGGCGCCGCTGATCACGAAGTTTGGGGTGAGGTAGGCCGCCGGGCCCATGGGGCCGGATCCAGGCGCCGGCCTCGGCGAAGCGGCGGCGGTACCGGCCACGCACCGGTCTTGAACAGGTCCAGCGAGGAGTGGGCGCCGCGCACGCCGGCGAGTTGCCCATGTAAGTCGGGCCGTGCATCACCGCCGCCAACCTTCGCTGGACAGCGTCAGCCCCGGCTGTTGCGGCGCGGCTCCCTTGCGCCAGCCGAGTCCTTCACGGAAGAGTCCCTAGGGACCAGGAGCCCCGCGTCGTGCACCATGTTCGTCGAAAGATCGCCCTGACCGCCGCACTCCTGCTGCTGGTGTCGGCGCTGATCGGCGCGGCCGCCTTCGCCTTTCGACGGGAGGCGGCCTGGGACTTCGTGCGCGGCTATGCGGCCGCACCGAGGGCACTGCCGGACGCGCCGAGCGCTGGTGAGATCGAGCGCGGCGCGCGTCTGTTTGCCCACGGAAATTTCGGAGCCCTGAACACTGACGCCATGCAGTCGGTGGCCGTGCCTTGGAAGGTGGCCGCCGCGGCGCTGCTGCGCGCCCATACCGCGCCGGGCGAACCGGTATCCGCCGAACGCCTCCCGACCATCCTGCAGCAGTACGGCTTCCTGCATCCGACGAGCCTGGCTGGTCTCGGCTCGTCTGGCGACGGGGAGGTGCTCGGCCTGGTTCGGGGAACGGCGCGCCGCAGCGTGCCGCCGCTAGAGGTAGAGATCGCCAATACCGGCTGCGCCGCCTGCCATGCCGGACCTGCCTACGATGCCCAGGGCCGCCCACGCCCGCAGGAGGCCTGGCTGGGTTCGCCCAACACATCCATCCATCTCCAACGCTACACCGAGGACCTGTACGCCGCCCTCCGCGCGGCGATGCGGGACGAGACGCGCCTGCTCGCCGACATCCGCAAGGCCTATCCGCAGACGACGGAGCGCGAGCTGTCCACGCTGAAGACCTTCGTCTTCCCCGTGGCGCGGCAGCGGATCGCTGCGCTCGAGAAGGCCGGCGCCGGTCCCTTGCCGTTCGCGAACGGTCCGCCCGGGGTGACCAACGGCGTGGCCGCGCTGAAGCTGCAGACCAAAGGTCTCGGCGACGGCCGGCTCGAACACGGACACACCGCGATCCCGCACCTCGCCGACCGGGGGCTCCGTTCAGCCCTGCTGTACGACGGCGCCTACGCGCCGCCGGGGGCAGCCCGGTTCCGCCCCCTGAGGGAGGCGGATGTCACGCGGGAGCACAGCGACCAGCTCGCCACCATCACCGCCTTCTTCACCGTGCCAACCATGGGCCTCTCGCCGGGCAGGGCGCGTGCGGCGATTGCCGACGCGCAGGACGTCATGGCCTTCCTTGTCCGCCAGCGGCCGCAACCCTATCCCGGCGTCATCGATCCGGTGGCGGCGGCCCGCGGGCGGATGATCTACGACGGGGCGTGCGCCAACTGTCATGGCGTCTACGACCGCGCCGCCGCGGCCCCGCGCCTGGCCGCCTTTCCGAACTGGTGCGGCGACGTCGGCACGGACCCGGCTCGGCGCGAGGCGATCACCGCCGATCTCGTCCGGCGTATCCAGCGTTCGGCCTATAGCGACCTGATCTCCGTCGCCCGCACAGGCTGCTACGCCGCTCCGCCGCTAACGGGGCTCTGGTCCAGCGCGCCGTACCTCCACAACGGCTCCGTCCCCAGCCTGACTCAGCTGATGGGCCTCGAGCCTCGCGCTTCGCGCTTCCGGGTTGGGGGGCATGCTCTCGACTTGCAGCGCCTCGCCATCGCCTACCCCGAGGGCTACCGCCCCTGGTCGAAGCCAGGCGTCATCGACACGGGTCAGCCTGGCTTCGGCAACAGCGGCCACGAGGCGCAGTTCTCCGGCCTGACGGACGCGCAGAAGCGCGACCTCATTGAGTTCCTGAAGCAGCTCTAGGGCGCGATCAGCTCCTCCACGGGGAGGCGCGCGGGCTCGGGGAGAGGGCCTGCGGGGACGCCCAGCCGGAACACCGTCACCACCCGCGCGCCATCGGGCACGCCGGCGATCCGGGCCACCTCTGCGGCCGCCTCGGGATCGTCCCCCAAGACGGTCATCGGCGCCGCCGAAAGGCCCGCGCGCGCGATCTCGAGCCAGGCCCGGTGCCAACGCCGCCCCGTTTCAAACGGCGGCTCGTCCGCGGCGGCTGCGAAAACCGCCAGCGCCGCGGCCGATCGGACCACGTCGGCCTCGCCCGTGATCGGACCGGCGAGGCCGAGCCGGTCGAGCACCTCGAACACGCCCGGGCGTAGCGCGACGCCGGCGCCGATGGCCTCGGCGGGGGACAGGCTCATGGCCTCGGCATTCAGGCCGTCGCGGCCCCAGTCGGGGTGGCGCGGCGAAAGGCGCATCCACGAGAGCAGTTCGAGGCGGAATGGCCGGCGGCGGAAGGTCCGCAGACTGGCCACGTCGTTCAGCCGCGCCACGGCGGCGATCCCGTCCGCATCGTCCACCAGCAAGAGGTCGCCGCACGTCGCCGCCAAGGTGGCGAGTTCGGCCGCGCCCTCGCCCTCGCGGAACGGTCCGCGGTAGGTCCGGCGGGTCTGCAGGAAGCTCGCCAGGGGATCGGGCGACGCGCCCGGCGACAGCATCAGCTTTGTCACCGCATCTTCCGCCGGAGAGAGGCGGACCGTGAAGCCGCGGACCGAGGCGGCGATCGCGAAGCCCTCCACCGCCGCCCCATGGCTGGCCAGCGCGTCGCGCCCCGTCGGATCGCCGACGGCGAGACGGCGGTCGGGCGCGTCCAGGACCAGGACCTCGCCGTCGGGCTGCAGCCGCCAGCGCGTGGGCTGGACGTTGTGGACGCTGGGCGAGAAGCGCGCCTCGGCCAGGATTTCCCGCAACAGGGTGGGGGTCACGCCAGCGCCTTGCGGAAGAGGTGAAGACGATGCAGTCGACGCGCCCCGAGCTTCTCCACCTGCCTGAGGCTGGCCGCGTTCGAGTCGGCGATCCAGGTCACGCCGCAGCGCCGGTAGCCGC
>NZ_JAPSKZ010000308.1 GCF_031181185.1 Phenylobacterium sp.
AGCGCCGCCAGGATGCACATGGGGACGATGAGAATCACCGCCAGCGGCAGGGTGAACGCCTCGTACTGCGCCGCCAGCACGAGGAACACCAGGACCACCGCCATCACGAACACGATGGCTCCGGAGTTGCCCGCCGCCTTTTCCTGGAAGGCCAGTTCGGTCCACTCGTAGCCCATGCCCTGCGGCAGATTGCGTTCGGCGAGTTGCTCCATGACGCCGATCGCCTGGCCTGACGAAACCCCCGGAGCCGCCTGGCCGATCACCTCGGCGGCGGGGAACAGGTTGAAGCGGACCACCCGCGTGGGACCCGTGTCGTCCCGAAGCTGGGCCACCGATCCCACCGGGACCATGGCGCCCGAGGCGGAACGCACGCGCAGGTCGGCGATGTCGGCCTTGTCGTCGCGGCCCGTGGGCTCGGCCTGGGCGGTGACCCGGAACGTGCGCCCGCCCAGGGTGAAGTCGTTGACGTACGTCGAGCCGAGATAGGTGCCGAGCGTCTCGAAGATCGACTGAGGCTGGACGCCCATCATCAGGGCCCGCTGACGATCGACGTCGGCGGTGACGCGCGGCGCGCCGGTGTTGAACTGGTTAAAGACCCCCTGCACCTGGGCAGCGCCGGCCGCGGCGCCCATCAGTCCATTGGCCGCCTGCTCCAGTTCGCCGTAACCGGCGCCCGAGCGGTCCTGAACCATCAGCTTGAACCCGCCGCCGTTGCCTAGGCCCTGAACCGGCGGGGGCGAGAGGACGAAGATGTTGGCCTCTTCGACGGCGCCCAGCTTGCCCATGATGGCGCCGGCCACGGCGTCTGCGCCCAGCGTGGAGCCACGTTCCTCCCAGTCCTTCAGGCGGATGAACATGGTCGCCGCGTTGGAGGCGTTCGAGAAGCTCGCGCCGTCGAGGCCCGCCATGGCGGCGACAGTCTCCACGCCGGGCATCTGGGCGACCTCGGCGGCCGCCTGGCGCACGATGGCGTCGGTCCGCTCAAGCGAGGCGCCTGGAGGAAGCTGGACGACCCCGATCAGCACGCCCTGGTCCTGCTGGGGGATGAAGCCGGTGGGGGTCGCCACAAGACGCCAGCCGGTGACGGCCAGCAGTCCGCCGTAGATTGCAAGCACGATGACGCTGGCCCGCACCAGCCGTGCGGTCATCCGGCCGTAACGGTCGCTGAGCCGGTCGAAGGCGTGGTTGAACCATGCGCCCGCCCGTTGAAGGGGGCGCAGCCAGCGGGGGCCGTGTTGTCCTTCCTGGTGGGGCTTGAGCAGCAGGGCGGCGAGCGCCGGTGAAAGGGTGAGGGAGATCAGCAGCGAGATGGAGGCGGCGGCGGCGATCGTGACCGCGAACTGCCGGTAGAACTCGCCCGGGATGCCGGGCACGAACGCCGTCGGCACGAACACGGCGAGCAGCACCAAGCCGATGGCCACCAGCGCGCCGCTCACCTCGTCCATGGTGCGGTAGGCGGCGTCGCGCGGCGTCATGCCCTCACGAATGTTCCGCTCGACGTTCTCGACCACCACGATGGCGTCGTCGACGACGATGCCCACCGCCAGGACGAGGGCGAAGAGGGACAGCGAATTGATCGAATAGCCGAGCGCGAGCTGCACGGCGAAGGTGCCGACGAGCGCCACAGGAATGGCCAGGATCGGGATGATCGCCGCCCGCCAGGTCTGCAGGAAGACGAGGATCACCAGCACCACAAGCACGACGGCTTCCACGAGCGTGTGCTGCACGGCTTCCACCGAGGCCTGGACGTATTCGGTCGGGTTGTAGGGGATCGTGTAGGCGACGCCCGGCGGGAAGTCGGCCTTGGCTTCCTCCACCGCCTGGAGCACGCCCTCGGCCGTCGAAAGAGCGTTGGAGCCCGGCTGCTGGATGACGGCGACGCCGATGCCTCGCTCGCCTCCGAAGTAGCCTCGCACGCTGTAGTCCTGGGAGCCGAGCTCGACGCGCGCGACGTCGCGGACGCGGGTGACGCGGCCGTCCGCGTCGGCGCGGATCACGACCTCGGCGAACTGCTCGGGCGTCCCGAGGCGTCCCTGGACCTCCACCGGCAACTGGGTGGCGACGCCCCGGTCGGCCGGGGCCTGGCCCAGCGCGCCGCCCGAGGCCTGCACGTTCTGGGCCTGCAGCGCGGCTACGATCTCCTGCGAGGTCAGGTTGCGCGCGGCGGCCTTCTGCGGGTCGATCCAGATCCGCATGGAGTAAAAG
>NZ_JAPSKZ010000081.1 GCF_031181185.1 Phenylobacterium sp.
GCCTCTCGCCGGCCACCGCAGCGCGGCGGCGGGCGGCCGTCCGCCAGTTCTACCGCTTCGTGCTGGGCGAGGGCTGGCGTGACGACGATCCCTCGCGGCGGGTGGAGGCGCCCAAGCAGGGGCGCAGCCTGCCCAAGGTGCTGTCGCGCGAGGAGATCGACCGGCTGATCGCAGCCGCCGGCGCGCGCGATGGGGCGCAGGGCTTGCGGCTGGCCTGCCTGGTGGAGCTGGCCTACGCCTCGGGCCTGCGGGTCTCTGAGCTGACCGGCCTCACGCTGGCGGCGCTGGCCCGCGATCCGGCCTATCTGATCGTCAAGGGCAAGGGCGGCAAGGAGCGGCTGGCCCCGCTGAACGACGCCGCCCGCGCGGCGGTGAAAGCCTATCTGGAGGTCCGCCCCGAGTTCCTGCCGAAGGGCGACAAGGCGAACCCCTGGCTCTTTCCTTCACGGGGCAAGGGCGGGCGTCTCACTCCGCGACGGGTCGCCCAGCTGCTGGACGAGGCGGCCGCCGACGCCGGCATCGATCCGGCGCGCGTCAGCCCGCACGTCCTGCGCCACGCCTTCGCCACCCATCTCCTGGAGGGCGGCGCGGACCTGCGCGTGGTGCAGAAGCTACTGGGGCACGCCGACGTGGCGCCCACCCAGATCTACACCCACCTGGCGCAGGACCGCCTTGCGGAGGTGGTGCGCACGAAGCACCCGCTCGCGAAGAAGTGAAAAGGGCCGCCCTCGCGGGCGGCCCTTGGACGTCAGCTTTGGCTCAGCTTAGCCGGTGATCCGGTAGCGGCCGGTGTCGTCCGGACAGACCCGGACATAGCGGTACTCGTTGCCGACGGTGTCGACCGGAGCCGGCGCCAGGCGGCAGCGCTGCCGGGTGTAGTAGCTCGTGTCGTACGAGCCATAGCGGTAGCTGCGGCTTTCGCGGTACGGCACCGTGTCGTTGTAGGTGAAGTACGGGCCGCGGCTGTCGCACTTGTAGCGATCGTTGGCGTTGCCGACCGCGGCGCCGATGCCGCCGCCGACCAGGGCGCCCAGCACGGCGCCTTCGGTCCGGGCGTTCCGCGCCGCCACGTTCGAGCCCAGCACGCCGCCCACGATCGCGCCCAGCACGCCGGCGGTCACGGTCGAGTTGTTGTTGCAGCGGATGTTGGTCGAGGCGTTCGAGCCGTAGTAGCCCGCATCGGGCGCACGGTTGTTGGCCCAGTAGGCGTCGTCCCACACCGGGCGGGCGTAGCGGCGCTCATAGGCGCCGTAGCCGTAGCGGGCGTCATAGCGGATGCGCTCGCGCTCCCACTCGGCCAGGCGGCGCTCATAGTCACGGCGGGCCTGGGCGTAGTCGCGGCGAGCCTCGCGATAGTCCTCGCGGCTGTCCTGGTACCGTTCGCGCTGGGCCTGGTAGTCCTGGTACTGCCGTTGGTACTCGTCGGTCGGGCGGTAATATTGGGCATAGGCGGGGGCGGCGGTCGCAAGCGCGAGCGCCGAAGCCGTGCCGATCTTCAGTAGGGCGTTCATAGCCGTTTACTCCGTTTTCTCCTCGAGGCGCGGTGCGGTGTCAGGGCAGTTCCGCGCGTGCTTGGAAGACGCGCCGGTCCGCCTCCGGCCCCCGAAACGGATGCAGGCCTGGCTCGACCTCGGGCCTACAAACGGTCGTTTGTTGTTAGAGTTGCACCGGCGTTATCCGGCGCCTGTCTGGCTGTGGGGCGCCGAAACGGGCTTGCTCTCGGGCGACCCGCGCTGGCGCAGCACGATGGCGACGACCACCAGAACGGCTGTCGAGAGGAACTCGCTCTGCCAGTTCTGGAACGACTCGAACCAGAACTCGGGGCTGCCGAGATGCTCCATCACGCTGGGCGGCGCCTGGCCGTGCTGCTGGGCTTCCTCGCCGGCGTGCCGGGCGCTGTTGGCCAGGTGCAGCCAGAACGAGATCACGAACAGGATCATCATCGCCAGCCCCAGCGACTGGCCGTAGAGCGCGCGGACGAAGCCGCCCGCCCGCACCGGCCAGGGGGCATCGGGCTTGTCGGCGTCCAGCGCCGGGTCGCGATCCTGAGGATTCTCCTTGTCTGGATCCTTGGATTCCGGCGAGCCGCGCTGGAACAGGAAGGCGGTGAGGGTGACGTACGCCCACATCTGCAGGAACTCGCTTTCCCAGTTCTCGAAGAGTGTGGAAAGGAACTGGCCACCGCGCAGGAATTCGGCGAGGCCGACCAGGGCCTCACCATGCTCGGATCGCTGCTGGTTCTCGACGCCGAGGCCGGAAAACACCTGGCCCACCAAGCTGACGAGGAACAGGCTCATCAGGACCAGCGTAAGACTGTTGTCCCGCAGGAACGTCTTCATGTCTGCTGAAGCCGGCAACCACGGCTCCGGTTCCCGACTTGTGAGGGCGGCGGCTTGCGCCTAGTTTCCGCCGCTTCTGGACGACCCCTTAAGGAACGATCCTCCGCATGGCCGCGCACTATCTGGAGTTCGAGCGTCCGATCGCCGACCTCGAAGCGAAGATCGAGGAGCTCTCGCGCCTCTCCGAGACCGCCGGCCCGGGCTCCCTCGACGGCGAGATCGAGGCGCTGCGCGCCCGCGCGCAGGACATGCGCCGGGAGGCCTACGCCAACCTGGACGCCTGGCAGAAGACCCAGGTCGCGCGTCATCCCGACCGCCCGCACTTCGTCGACTACGTCGCCCACCTGATCGAAGACTTCCAGGAGCTGCGCGGCGACCGCCGCTTCGCGGACGACCAGGCGATCATGGGCGGCCTGGGCCGGTTCCGCGGCATGCCGGTGGTGGTCATGGGCCACGAGAAGGGCCGCGACACGGTGGGGCGCGTGAAGCACAACTTCGGCTACGCCCGGCCCGAAGGATACCGCAAGGCGATCCGCCTGATGGAGCTCGCCGAGCGGTTCAACCTGCCGGTCCTCAGCTTCGTGGACACGGCCGGCGCCTATCCCGGCGTGGCCTCAGAAGAGCGCGGCGTCGCCGAAGCCATCGCCCGGTCCACCGAGAAGTGCCTGATGCTGGAGACGCCCAACGTGGCGGTGATCAGCGGCGAGGGCGGCTCGGGCGGCGCCATAGCCATCGCCGCAACCAGCCGGGTGCTGATCCTGGAGCACGCCATCTATTCAGTGATCGCGCCGGAAGGCGCCAATTCGATCCTGTGGCGTGGCGCGCGCACGGCGGGCGAGGCCGCCAAGGCGATGAAGATCACCGCCCAGGACCTGGAGCGGATGAAGATCGTCGATCGGATCATCCCGGAGCCGCCCGGCGGCGCCCACTCCGATCCGGAAGCGGCGATGACCGCGGTCGGCGATGCGGTGGAGGAGGAGCTGAAGGCCCTGCTCGCCCTTGATCCCGCGACGCTCAAGGCGAAGCGGGCCGAACGCTTCTACGCCATCGGGCGCAGCGGACTGCAGTAGGCGTCCGCCACCGCGGGCTTGCCTGACGTGGCGTCTGCCGTTTCAGTGTCCCTCTAAACAGATGTTTGGAGGGCTCGTCCCATGGCGCTGAAGACGCGGTTCACAGAGACCTTCGGGGTCGAGCACCCCATTGTACAGGGCGGCATGCAGTGGGTGGGCCGCGCCGAGCTCGTGGCGGCGGTGGCCAACGCCGGCGGCCTCGGCTTCATTACGGCGCTCACCCAGCCCACGCCCGACGACCTGCGGCGCGAAATCGACCGCTGCCGCAAGCTGACCGACAAGCCGTTCGGGGTGAACCTGACGATCCTGCCGGCGATCAGCCCGCCGCCCTACGCGGAGTACCGCCAGGCGATCATCGACGGCGGCGTGAAGATCGTTGAGACGGCCGGCTACAAGCCGCAGGAACACGTCGATCACTTCAAGGAGCACGGGATCAAGGTGATCCATAAGTGCACCGCGGTCCGGCACGCCCTGTCCGCCGAACGGATGGGTGTGGACGCCATCTCCATCGACGGCCTCGAATGCGCCGGCCACCCCGGCGAAGACGACGTGGGCGGTCTGATCCTGATCCCGGCCGCCGCCGACAAGGTGAAGATCCCGATGATCGCGTCGGGCGGGTTCGGCGACGCCCGCGGGCTGGTCGCCGCGCTCGCCCTGGGCGCCGACGGCGTCAACATGGGCACCCGCTTCATGTGCACCGTGGAAAGCCCGATCCACCAGAAGGTGAAGGAGCAGATCGTCGCCAACGACGAGCGCGCCACCGACCTGATCTTCCGCACGCTGCACAACACCGCCCGGGTGGCGAAGAACGCCGTCAGCCAGCAGGTGGTGGAGATCGAGCGGCGCGGCGGCGCCAAGTTCGAGGACGTGAAGGACCTGGTAGCCGGCGCCCGCGGGCGGGTCGTCTATGAACAGGGCGATCCCGACTACGGCATCTGGTCGGCCGGCCAGGTGCAGGGCCTGATCCACGACATCCCGACCTGCGCCGAGCTGATCAGCCGCATGGTCCGCGAGGCCGAGGAGATCATCCAGGGCCGCCTCGCAGGCTTCGTCTCGCAAAGGACGCTGCAGCCGGCCTGAACCGGCTCTCCATCGCCCGAAAACAAGAGAGCCGCCGGGTCGCCCCGGCGGCTCTTTGCTCTCCATGATCCCGCCCGGAGCGTTGAGCTCCGGGCGGTCTCTTGTCGTGTCTTAGAAGTTCATGTTCGCGCCGATGAAGAAGAACCGGCCGCGGTTGTCGTACTGCGACGAGCCCGTCCCCGTACCCGTGAAGATCGAGTTGTCGGAGATTTCCGGCGGATACTCGTCGAACAGGTTGATGATACCCGCGCGGACGGTGATCTGATCGTTCACCCGGTACGAGCCCCGCAGGTCATGACGGAAGTAGTCGCCCGTCATGTAGGGGTCGAGCTGGTTCGGCTGGAACGCGTTGTTGGCGATCATCGAGCCGAAGTACAGCGTGCTCCAGGTCAGCGACAGGTCGTTGTAGGTCCAGCGGGCCGAGAAGTTGGCCTTCCACTCGGGCGTCGCGTTGTTGATGGTGTTCGCGAGCTGGGTGTAGGCCTGGCCCGGAAGACCTTGCAGCTGGAATTGGTACATCCAGGTCGCATCCAGGCGCAGGGCGATATCGCCGTAGTCGCGCTGGAACAGGTCCTCGGTGCGGAAGCCGTAGGCCACCGAGTAGTCGTAGCCTTCGACCTTCACGCTGGCCACGTTCTGGTTCGTCTGGATGATCTCGACCACGCCACCGACGCGACCGCTGCCGGCGGTGCCGGTCGGGTCGCGGATGATCTGAGCGCAGTACTGGTTCTGATCGTACGGCGTCGAAGCGTCGTCGTAGCAGAGCGCCTGCAGCAGGGTGTTGATCGGGATCGTGCCGACCTGGCCGCGGATGTTGTACTTAAAGAAGTCCACGGAGATCTGCAGGTTCGGGATGAACCGCGGCTGGAGGACCACGCCGTACTGGTAGGTGTGGGCGCGTTCTTCGTTCAGGTCGGGGTTGCCGCCCTGCAGCAGGGCCAGCGACGAACGGCCGGGACCGAAGTTCGATTCGAAGGTCGCGGGGTTCCAGCCCGGGATCGCCGCGGCGCAGGTGACGTTGCGGGCGGCGCGCTGGGCCGCGCTCGCGCCGGCGTACGCCGCGCGGTCGCAGGGGTCGACGGCCGTGGTCGTGAAGTTCCGGCCTTGCGGCGAGTAGAGCTCCACGATGTTCGGCGCGCGGATGGCCGTGGCTTCCGAGGCGCGGAACCGGATGTCCTTGATCGGAGCCCAGTTCAGCACCGCACGCCACTGGTTGCCCAGGCCGATGGTCGAGTAGTTCGACCGGCGGCCGGCCAGTTCGACGCTCAGTTCGTCGGCCAGGAACACGTCCTTCAGCAGCGGGACGCGGACTTCGGCGAAGCCTTCCACGACGTCGAACTGGCCCTCGCGGGTGCCGATGGCGTTGAAGAACAGGGCGCCGCTCGCGCTGATCGGATCCTGGAAGAACGCGCTCTTCTCTTCGCGCGCTTCCAGACCGGCGGCGAAGCCGACCGGGCCGGCCGGCAGTTCGAACAGGTCGAAGCTCAGGCTGGCGCCGGCGATCGACTGCTCGATGCGCTGGTCGGTGACGGCGATGCCCGAGGTCCACAGGACCGCTTCGCGCGAGGCGCCGTTGATCAGGTTCCACGGCACGCAGCCGGCGGCGCGGGCGTTGGCGTCACGGCAGACGATCTGGCCGTTCAGCATGACCGCGTCCGTCGCCTGCTGAACGCGGGAGACGTTCGGCACGCCGTAGGAGGTCGTCTTGCCGTCCAGTTCCGAGTACTGGCCGTAGACTTCCCAGTTCACGCCCCGGCCCAGAACCTCGAAGTCGCCTTCGAAGCCGGCCAGCAGCTTGATCTGCTCGCGCTCGGTCTTAACGTCGCGACCGCCGAACTCCTGCCAGAACTTGCCGACCTGAGCGGTCGAGCCCTGGGTGAAGGTCTTGCCGGCGGCGAGCCATTCGGCGCGCAGGGCCGTGGCGGTGGGGTCGTTCGGGTTGTTCAGGAACGCGTTGTCGCCGCGCAGGACGACCGGCATGGTGCCGCCGCCCGCCGCGCTCGAGAACGCCGGCTGGAAGATGCCGTAGCCTGAGCCCTTCACGTAGGTCACGTCACCGAAGATCTTGATGTTCTCGGTCAGCGCGTAATCGACGTAGGTGCGCAGGATGCCGCGGTTCGATTTGGCCTGCAGCGTGTTGTAGATCGTCGAGTAGAACAGCGCCTCATCCTGACAGTCCGGCTGGACGGTCGGGGTCGAGCAGGCCGCGGACAGGCGGACCACTTGCGTGGGGTTGCGCACGTCGAGCGTCACGGCGCGGGCCGTGCCGAGGGCGCCGCCGGTCAGCTGGAAGGTCGCGTACGGCGAGGTGTTCGAGCGCGAGTTCGGGATGATGGTCTGCGGCGTAAGGCGGCTGTCGCGGCGGATGCCGGGATACAGCTCGTCCCGGTCCTTCTGCATGATCTTGTCCTGGTTGGCGTACTCGCCGCCGATCAGGACGTTGAGGCGGTCGTCCAGGAACTTGCCGCCCCAGTTGAAGCCGAAGCGGAACTCTTCGCCGTCGCCTTCCTGGGCGATGCCGCCCTGGATGTCGACTTCGAGACCGTCCTGCTCCTTCTTCATGATGAAGTTGACGACGCCCGAGATGGCTTCAGAGCCGTAGACGGCCGAAGCGCCGCCGGCGATCGTCTCGATCCGCTCGACCATCAGCGACGGGATGGTGTTCAGGTCGACGCCCGGCGAGGACGCGTCCGAGAACGGCAGGCGGCGGTTGTCCATCAGCACCAGGGTGCGGGTCGGACCGATGCCGCGGATGTCGGCGCGGGTCTGGCCGGCCAGGAACAGCGTGCCCGACGAGTTCTGCTGGTTGGTCGCCGGGTTGATGTTCGGCTGCTCGAGCAGCACGTCGCCGATGGCCACGTTACCCGACTGGCGGATGGCTTCGGCGCTGACGACCGACAGCGGCTGCGGCGTCGAGAAGGTGTCGCGGCGGATCCGCGAGCCGGTGACGACGATCTCGTCCACGGCCACGTCGCCAGCCGTCTGAGCGGCGGCGAAGGTGGGCGCGGTCAGCGCGGCCGCGGCGGCGGCCGACGCCAGAAGCGTCGTTCGAAGCAAGTGAGTACGTTGGAAGTTCATTCTGCGGCCCCGCAAGATGATTAAAATGCGGGACGGTCCCCAGGGCCGTCCCTAGCCGCCGGTAACTTGATTTACGCGCGCAAGGTGAGCGCCCGTCGTCAAAGCCCCCGCGGGAGGCGCGAAAGCTGTCACGCTGGCGTCACAGCGGCAACAGGTGGTGAACACAAAGCGATGCCGTTCGCCCGCTGCGGCTGCGTTTGCCCAAGAAGTGCGCCAAACATGTCACAGTTCGCGGTAACTCAGGGCAAACTTCGCCCTTTTCAAAGCCTTCAGATGAGGCTGCGGAGCGTAACTGCGAGCTCCTCCACCGCCTCATCCGTGGTCGCCCACGAGCACATGAACCGCACCGAGCCGTCCAAGAATCGGTAGGCGAACCAGCCGGACGCGTGCAATCGGGAGAGGGCGGTATCGTCCATCTCCACGAACACGCCGTTCGCCTCCACCGGATGTGTAACCGGGAAAGGCATCAGGTCGGCCAGCTTGCGCGCCATGGCGTTGGCGTGGGCGGCGTGGCGGACGAAAGCGCCCGAGCCCAGCATGCCGATGAAGGGCGCTGCGTAGAATCGCCCCTTGGAGGGCAGCTGGCCCGCCTGCTTCAGCCGGGCGTCGAACCGCCGGGCGAGGGCGCGATCGAAGATCGCTATGGCCTCCGTCGGCGGCATGCCCGCCTTCGTGCCGCCGACGACCAGCAGATCGACGCCAAGGTTCTTGATGGACTTCAGGTCGAACCCCGCCGCCGCAGCGTTCGCCAGCCGGGCGCCGTCCAGGTGGACGCCGTAGCCCTTGGCCTTCACCGGCTGGATCAAAGTCCGCAGCTGCTCCACCGAATAGACGGTGCCGTATTCCGTGGCGTTGGTCAGCGACAGCGCCGCGGCGGGCTGCCGATACGAGACGTCCGGCGCCTCCAAGGGCGCGGTCAGCGCCGCGGGATCGATCTTGCCCGAGGCGCCAGGCAGGCGGATCAGTCCGACGCCCTGGCCGAAGAAGCCCGGCGCCCCGGTCTCGTCGGTGCAGACGTGGGCGTGCTCGTGCGCCAGGACGGCCTCGAAGGGACGCGCCAGCGCCGCCAGCGAGACCGCGTTGGCCGCGGTGCCGGAGGCCACGAAGCGGATTTCGGCGTCGGCGTCCAGGAGCTCGCGCACCAGGTCGGCGGCCTTGCCGCTGACCGGATCGGTTCCGTAGCCCGAGGTGAAGCCGGTGTTTGCGGCGACCAGGGCCTCCAGGGCTTCGGGCGCGGCGGGGGCGGTGTTGTCCGAAGCGAAATCGTAGCGGGCATGGCTCATGTCGCCGCTTTAGCCGTCAGACGGTGCGACCCCAAGCCCTGACGTCGTCGACGAACAGGTCCGGCTCCTCCATGGCGGCGAAGTGGCCGCCGCTCGGCATCTCGGTCCACCGTGTGATGTTGTAGGCCCGCTCGGCCCAGCTGCGCGGCGGCGCTGTGTAGAGCGGCTCGCCGGGGAAGTTGGCGAAGGCGGTCGGCGTCTCGCAGCGCTCGCCGGGCTTCAGCGCCACGCCGCCCTCCTCGAGCAGGCCGCGGTAGTACCAGGCCCCGGTCGTGAAGCTGCCCGTCATCACATAGAGCATGATGTTGGTCAGCAGCCGATCTTTCGGAAACACCTCGTCCATGGGCCTGGCCGAAAGGTCCGCCCAGTCGTGGAAGCGTTCGGCGATCCAGGCGGCCTGCCCGACGGGGTTGCCGGCCCCCAGCCAGGCCAGGGACTGCGGCCTCGACGCCTGCAGGCGGAAGTAGGCGCCCATCACATCCATCATGCCCTGCTGGCGCTGGATCCAGGCGGCCTCCGCCTCGTCCTGCGGACCGCCCGCCGGCCGGAAGCCGATCATATTGAGGTGGATGGCGCGGACGTGGGCCGCATGATCGCGCCCGAGCCAGGAGGTCACCAGGCCGCCCCAGTCGCCGCCCTGGGCGAGATAGCTCTGGTAGCCCAGCACCTCGGTCATCAAGGCATTGAACAGCCGCGCCGTCGCGCGCTGGCCGATCGGCCGCTCGGGCTTGGATGAGAAGCCGAACCCCGGCAGCGACGGGATCACGAGGTCGAAGGCGTCCTCGGCCTGGCCGCCGTGGCGGCTTGGGAAGGCCAGCTTCTCGGCCGCTTGCCAGAACTCATAGTGCGACCCGGGCCAGCCGTGGGTGAGGATCAGGGGCCGACGGCCGCCGGCCTCGGCCACCAGGTGTACGAAGTGAACGTCGAAGTCCTCGACCCGAGCGGTGAACTGCGGGAAGCGGTTCAGGTCCGCGACCGTCGCGCGCCAGTCCCAGGTCTCGGTCCAATATCGGCAGAGGCCCTGCAGATATTCCGCATCGCAGCCGTACCCCCAGCCATCCGCCACGGCCGGAGCCGCCGGCCAGGGATAGGCGCGCACCTGGGCCAGCACCGGCTCCACGTCGGCGGCGCTCCAGCGGACCTCGAAAGGTGCGGGTTTGGTCATGACGGTTCCTTGCTTCGTCGCAGAAGCCTCG
This sequence comes from Phenylobacterium sp., assembly GCF_031181185.1. Classification (GTDB taxonomy): domain Bacteria; phylum Pseudomonadota; class Alphaproteobacteria; order Caulobacterales; family Caulobacteraceae; genus Phenylobacterium. The sequence continues at coordinate 10,047 of NZ_JAPSKZ010000081.1, forward strand.
ACGGATGACGCGGCGGCGGTCAAGCTCGGAGCCGGATGGTCGGGGGGCTGACATGAGCGACATGGCGCGCGCGCCGGTCTGGCGCCGTCTGGCGGCGGCGGCCATCGACGGGGTCTTCTTCGTGCTGGCGGCCAGTCTCGTTTCGGTCGCGCTCTATACGGCCACGGGCGGTAAGGTCCGCGCGTTCGTGTTCCAGCCGATCGACCGCTGCGAAGCGTCGTCTGCCGTCTCGCCGGCGGTGGCCCGTGCGGCGCTGTCGGTGATCCCAGGCCACAGCGCCCGGGTTGTTTCCGCGACGGCGTGCCGCCGGCTGTTCCTGGGCCTGGAAAGCGCCCGCTTCGTCTCGATCACTCTCGAGGTTCAGCAGGGCGAGACGATCGTCGGTGCGGCGGTGCTGCAGCCGGTGGACCGCGCCGGGGAGCCCGTGCGCGCGCTGTCGCTCGGCTGGGCCTATCCGCTCGTCTTCGTCCTCTGCATGGCGGCAGGCGAGGGGCTGTTGGGCGGCACGCCAGGCAAGGCGGCCCTGGCGTTGCGGGTCGTCGCGGAAGGCGGCGGCCGGCTGGGCCTGGCGCGCGCCTTGGCCCGCAACGCTGTCGTCTACAGCTGGCTGCTGGCCGGCGCCCTGTTGGTTCTGGGCCTGCCGCATCTCGGACGCACCGCGCCTGGCGTGGTCGCCTTCGTGCGCGAGGTGCGGATCGCAGAGCTGGCGGTGGTCGGCGGCTTGGCCTTGCTGGCGCTAGGTCTGCTGCTGGCGGGCCGGCCCGATCCCGCCTACGACCGCTGGACCGGCGCCCGCGTGACGCCAACCTAGGCCGCGCCGGGGCGCAGGCCCCGGCTGATCGCCTGGCCGAGCGAATGGTGCAGCTCCTTGGCCGTGCCGGGCGGCAGCTTGCCGGCCAGTTCCAGGACGACGCAGCCGTGCGCCGCCGCCCAGAACATGGCGCCGATCTGCTCGGGATCGCCCGCCAGCACGCCGCCGGCGATGAGGTCCTGCACGTAGTCCCGCAGCGTCGCACGCGCCCGCCGGCCCGCCTCCACCAGCTCGGGATAGTCGCCTTCGTCCGGCTGGTTCAGGTCGAACATCAGCTTGTAGGTGTGCGGGTGCTCCAGCGCGAAGGTGACATAGGCGTCCCCCACCGCGGCGCCCTTGTGCCGGGCGTCGCCGGCCGTCCGGTCGCGGGCCTTCTCCAACGCCTCGGCGAAGCGGTTGAAGCCGTTGGCGCGCACGGCGGCCAGGATGTCGTTCTTGTCCTGGAAGTAGCGGTAAGGGGTCATCGGCGAGACGCCCAGTTCCGCCGCCAGCTGGCGCATGGTCACGGCGTCAGGCCCACGCTCGGCGAACAGCCGCTCGGCGGCCGTGCACAGCCGCTCGCGGAAGTCGGCCACGTCGGCTTCGGTCAGGACTCTGGGCATGGCGACTCGCAGGCTTCAACAAAAGCGCTTGCCAAGGCCTAGCCCTTACCTCATAAATTTACAACGTAAGTTGCAGCTGGCCCACGGAGACGGCGATGGACGGCGACGCTCGCATCAATCCCTACCTGGCGGGCAATTTCGCGCCCATCCGCTCGGAGGACGATTTCGACCTCACCCTGAAGGGCGAGATTCCGCGCGGGCTGCGGGGGGCGCTCTTCCGCATCGGGCCCAATCCTCAGTTCGAGCCGCGAGACCCCAACCACCACTGGTTCGGTGGCGACGGCATGGTGCACGGCTTCTACGTCGCGGACGGCAAGGTCTCGTACCGGAACCGCTATGTGCGCACGCCCAAGTGGGAGCTCGAGCATGAGCACGGCCGCTCGCTATTCGGCGCGTTCGGCAACCCGATGACGACGGATCCGCTTGCGTTCGGCAACGAAGGCGGGGTGGCCAACACCAACATCGTCTGGCACTCCGGGAAGCTGCTGGCGCTCGAAGAGGCGCACCATCCGTTCGAGATGGACCCGCGGGATCTGTCGTCACATGGTTATGCCCGCCAGTACCGGGGACGGGTCACGGCGCACCCGAAGATCGATCCCGCGACGGGCGAGATGGTCTGGTTCGCCTATGGCGTGGGCGAGCTGCCGCTGTCGGCGGGCATGAGCTACGGCGTCACCGACGCAAGCGGCCAGGTCGTGCGGCGCGACGACTTCCAGGCGCCGTTCGCCTCCATGATCCACGACTTCATGGTCACCGAGAACCACGTGCTGTTCCCGGTGCTGCCGCTGACCGCCAGCCTCGAGAGGGCAATGAGCGGCCGCCCTGCCTTCGCCTGGGAGCCGGAGAAGGGCGCCTACGTCGGCGTCATGCGGCGCGACGGCGACGTGGCGGACATCCGCTGGTTCAACACTGACGCCTGCTACGTCTTCCACCCGCTGAACGCCTGGGAGGAGGGCGGGAAGCTCTACGCCGACGTCATGCGCTACGACGTGGCGCCGCTGTTTCCGAACGCCGACGGCTCGCCGGGCGAGAAGTCGGCGGCGCGCCTCGTCCGCTGGACCTTCGACATCGCCGGCGCCAGCGACGCCATCCGAGAGCAGCCGCTGGACGACCTCGACGGCGAGTTCCCCAGGGTGGATCCGCGTGTGGAGACCCGCAAGCACCGCCACGGCTGGTACGCCGCCGATCCGTCCGGAGCCCGGACCGTAAAGCAGACAGCCATCGCCCACATCGACTTGCAGACCGGCCGCCGCCAAGCCTATGAGCTGACGGGCGGCGACATGACTTCGGAGCCGGTGTTCGTGCCGCGCTCAGCCGAAGCGCCGGAGGGCGACGGGTGGCTCACCGCGGTCGTCTGGCGGGCCGCCGAGAACCGCTCGGATCTCTTGGTGTTCGAGGCGCTGGACGTGGCCAAGGGCCCGATCGCGATCGCCGAGATGCCTAGGCGCGTGCCCTTCGGCTTCCACGGCAACTGGGCCAGCTTCTAGGCCTCGCCGTCCTCGCACTCGATCTCGTCGACCAGGCGCTCGCCGCGCCAGACCTCGACGACGGGCGCGCCGTCTTCGCAGAGTTCCGCCGCCTGGGCCAACGCCTGGGCGTCGCTCTGCGCGGTCACCCACACGCCGGTCTTGATCTCACCGTTGTCGTCGAGACGAAACGCCCGATACGTCGCCATGGCTCAGCCTTTCTCCGAGGCAAAGCAAAACGATCATCGCGGCGAACCGTTGCCGCGCTTCAGGCCGCAGCCGCGGCGCTCTCGGGCGCCGCCTGGCCGGCGCGGGCCGCGACCGGCAGGGCGTAGCCCTGGGCCTTGGCGCGGGCCTCTCCGCGGGCGATCTCCTTCTTCAGGTCGTGGCAGTAGAGGCCGAAGTCCACCTGGATCGTGTGACGCGCCGACTTGTAGTAGGGCCCGAGGTGCAGGGCCTCGTCCTTGGCCGTGACCTGCCGCATCTCCTCGGGCGGCGGCGGGCGGTACCGGCCGGTCAGGTAGGCGCCCGCGAGCTTCGCCTGCTGCTCGGCGAAGTTCACCAGCGTCGGCAGCGGCTGAGCCAGGCCCATGAAGAAGAGGTTCGGGACCTCGGGCTTCATCATCCGCTTGAAGAGCGGGAAGCGGTTCTCGGCGTCCGGCAGCAGCTCGGGGTCCGAGAAGAACGGGAAGCTGATCCTGTAGCCGGTGGCGTAGACGATGACGTCCACGTCCTCGACGCTGCCGTCCTCGAAGCGGACCTGACGTCCCATCAGCTCGGCGATGTTCGGCTTGAACTTCACGTCGCCGCAGCCGGCGCGGGTGAGGAACTCGCCCGAGACCGACGGGTGCGCCTCCAGCGGCTCGTGGTCGGGCTTGGGCAGGCCGTAGTCCTCCATACGGCCAATGGACTTCTTGATCTTCTTGCGGGCCAGCGCCAGGCCCAGCTTGCGTGGGAACCAGGGCGGCAGGGCCGCCTTGTCGGCCGGGCGGCCGTCCATGTACTTCGGCAGCACCCAGACGCCGCGGCGGGCGGCGACCCACAGAGTCTTGGCGATCGGGCGCTGGGAGAGCTCGGAGGCGATGTCCATCGCCGAGTTGCCCATGCCGACGACGACGATGTTCTTGCCGCGCATGTCCACCGGATCGAAGGGGTCGCGGTATTCGTGGGCATGGAAGTGCGGCCCGTCGAAATGGCCGGGATACTCGGGAACGCGGGCGTCCCAGTGGTGGCCGTTGCAGACGAACAGCACGTCGTAGAGCCGCGTCTCGCCGGTCGACAGGCGCACCGTCCACAGGCCCTCGGCGGTGCGCTGGGCATGGGTGACCGCGGTGTTGAAGGTGATCAGCGGCCGCAGGCCGAAGTGGTCGACGTAGTCGCGGAAGTACTGCAGCAGTTGGGCGTGGTGCGGGAAGTCGGGCCAGTCGGCCGGGACAGGATAGTCCTCGAAGGCCAGGCGCCACTTCGAGGTGTCGATGTGCAGGCTCTCGTAGCACGCCGACAGCCCGTTCGGGTTCCTGAAGTACCAGTTGCCGCCGATGTCGTCCGACATCTCGAAGCAGTCGAACGGGACGCCCAGGTCCTTCAGCCGCTTGGCGGTCGTGAACCCTGAGCAGCCTGCGCCGATGATGCAGGCCTTCGGCAGCGCCGCGCCCATGACCATCCTCCCTGATCTTTCAGGGAAGTGTCGGGGCTTTCCGTGGCGGCCGGCAAGCCCCCGTCAGACGAGGGCGCCGTGGCAGTGCTTGAACTTCTTGCCCGAGCCGCAGGGGCAGGGCTGGTTGCGGCCGGTCTCCTCCCAGCCGTCGGGCAGGGCGGTGACGGGCAGGGCCTGGCGCTGTTCGGCCGAGATGTTGTCGGGGATGAAGCCGCCGACCTCGTTCTCGCCGGTGAGCGGGTCGAGGTGGACCTCGAACATCTCGGGCGTGTGCTGCGGCGGCTGCTCAAACTCGAACTGCACCGTCATGATCCAGCGCGTGACCGTCTGGCGCAGGTCCACCAGCAGCTTCTCGAACAGCGAGAAGGCCTCGGTCTTGAACTCGTTCAGCGGGTCGCGCTGGCCGTAGCCGCGCAGGCCGATGACGTTGCGCAGGTGGTCGAGGTGCATCAGGTGCTCGCGCCATTGGGCGTCGATCACGTTGAGCAGGAATTGCTTCTCGATCCGGCGCATCTCCTCGGGCGTGACCATCTGCTCGCGCTCGGCGGCGCGGGCGTCGGCGGCCTTGTTGATCCGCTCCTCGATCTCCTCGTTGGCGATGCCTTCCTCGGCGGCCCACTCGGCGATCGGCAGCTCCAGGCCCAGGTAGTCGCGGACGTGCTCGGTCAGGCCCGCCACGTCCCACTGCTCGGCGTAGGCCTTGGGCGGCAGGTGGCGCTGGACGAAGTCCGAGATGGTGTCGCGGCGGAACTCGACGATGGCGTCCGACAGGTCCTGGGCGTCCAGGAACTCCTGGCGCTGCTCGAAGACGGCCTTCCGCTGGTCGTTGGTGACGTCGTCGTACTTGAGCAGGTTCTTGCGGATCTCGTAGTTCCGCTGCTCGACGCGCTTCTGGGCGGTGGCGATGGCGCTGTTCAGCCACTTGTGGGTGATCGCCTCGCCTTCCTCGACGCCGAAGGTGCGCATGATCGTGTCCAGCCGGTCGCCGGCGAAGATGCGCAGCAGGTCGTCCTCGCACGAGAGGAAGAACTTCGAGTGGCCGGGATCGCCCTGGCGACCGGTCCGGCCGCGCAGCTGATTGTCGATCCGGCGGCTCTCGTGGCGCTCGGTGCCGAGCACGAACAGGCCGCCGGCGGCCAGCGCCTGCTCCTTGAGGTCTTTGATCTCGGCTTCGATCTTCTCGCGCTCGGCGAAGGCCTGCTCGGGCGTGGGCTCCAGGCCCAGCGCGCGCTGCTCGTCACGCCACTTGGCCAGCCGCATGTCGACGTTGCCGCCCAGCTGGATGTCGGTGCCGCGGCCGGCCATGTTGGTGGCGATGGTGACCGCCCCGGGGATGCCGGCGTCGGCCACGATCAGGGCTTCCTGCTCGTGGTAGCGGGCGTTCAGCACGTTGTGCGGGATGCCGGTTCGGGTCTTGCCGTCGACCTCGAACTTGTGGGCCTTCAGCAGCTCGGACAGCTGTTCCGACTTCTCGATCGAGACCGTGCCCACCAGGATCGGCTGGCCGCGACGGTAGCATTCCTCGATCTGCTTGATGATCGCCTGGTTCTTCTCGGCGGCGGTGCGATAGACCTCGTCGTCGTCGTCGATCCGCTTGATCGGACGGTTCGTCGGGATCTCCATGACATCCATCTTGTAGATGTCGAGGAACTCC
>NZ_JAPSKZ010000082.1 GCF_031181185.1 Phenylobacterium sp.
GTTCTTCCTCGAACGCGCCTGCAAGCAGCAGGTGATGGCGCTGTCGGCCGGGCGCGAGAACGTGCTGATGGCCCCGGAGGCCGCACGCGAGGAGGTGAAGATGCAGACCTCCCGCGGCATTGGCGGCAGCCTCGCCTGGCCCGGCTGCCTGCGCCGCCTCGACCGCGAACTCCCCGGCTACGACGCCTGAGGCTTACGCCCGCGACGCCCGGCAGGACGCCGAAGCCGGCAAAACGCCCGAGGCCCGCGCCCAGCAGGCGCTGGTCTTCCAGCGGGTGTCCGGTTCCTTCCGCCAGACGCTCGCCCTCGAAGCCAAGCTCGTCCGCGACGCCGAACGGGCCGAGCGTGAGGACGCCGTCGCCGAGGCGAAACGCGACCGCGAACAGGTCCGCTTCCGCAAGGACCGCTTGAAGACCGCCGTCGAGGCCCTGGTCTGGCGGGAGACCGACGACATCGCCGACCAGGTCGGCCGCGTGCTGACGCGCCTGGGCATCGAGATCGCTCCCGACGAAACCGTCCGCAGGAGCCCGGCGCCAACCCCCGCCATCCACGACAGCGCCTGATCGGTCCTTCTCCCCTTGCGGGAGAAGGTGGCCTGCGCAGCAGGCCGGATGAGGGGGGTCTCTCAGAACCCCGCCACAGACACGACGAAGGGCCGTCCGACGCCTTCCACCCTCCCTCGCTTCGCAGGGAGGTCGCGGACGCATGCACCCCCTGCCGATCTGCGAGCGGCTCACCGCCAGCGCCGCCTTCGCGCCCGCGCTGCCGAGCGGGGGAGTAGCGCACGCGCGTCCGCCTTGGCCGCGGATTATGACGTGATTTTAATGGCGTAAGTTTCAGCTACGAAACGCGAAGCCATCCTGCTGTCACTGGATCGCGTGTAAGAGGCGCTCTAATAGCGCTACCTCCCCGTTCTATGTTCGCCCGTCGCGCCGGGCGATGGAGTATCCAGATCTTGATCCGACGCCATTTCTTCCTCGTTGCGGCAGTCGTCGTGCTGGCGGTTATGGTCGTCGTGGGCGGCATGAAGGTCTTCGCCCTGAAGGCGGGCGGCGGCGAGGGCGGTCCTCCCGGCGCTGCGGGCGCTCCGGCGGGCAAGGCCGGCGGGCCCGGCGGGGCGGGCGGTCCCGGCCGGCGGGGCGGCGCTTTCGGCGGTCCGACCCAGGTCTCCGTCGCCACGGTCCAGCCGCGGGTCTTCGCCGACACCATCGAGGTGCTGGGCGTGGCCAAGGGCCGCCAGTCGGTGACGCTCACCGCGGCCGCCACCCAGCTCGTCGAACGGGTGCGCTTCACCGACGGTCAGCAGGTGTCCCGCGGCGCTGTCCTGGTCGAACTCCGCGCCACGGAACAGGATGCTGGCATCGCCCAGGCGCAGGCGCGCCTGGTCCAGGCCCAGCGCAGCTATGAACGCTACCGGACGCTCGGCCAGCAGGGCTGGGCGTCCAAGGCCCAGGTCGACGAGATGGAGGCCGCCTACCGGACGGCCCAGGCCGACGTCGCCGCCGCGCGCGCTCGCGAGGCGGACCGGGTGATCCGCGCGCCGTTCGCCGGCGTCGTGGGCCTGTCCGACGTGGCCCCCGGCGCTCTCGTGAACCCCGGCGCGCCGATCGTCACCCTCGACGACATCTCGGCCATCCGAGTCGACTTCCAGGTGCCGGAGCGTTACCTCGCCCAGCTGCGCGAGGGTCAGGCCCTGCTCGCCACGGTCGACGCCTTCCCGGGCGAGACGATCACCGGCCGCATCGCCAAGCTCGACACCCGGATCGACGAGCGCACCCGGGCGATCACCGCGCGCGCCGAGTTTCCCAATCCCGGCCGCCGGCTGAAGCCGGGCATGCTGGTTCGCGTCGGCATCTCGCGCGGCGACCGCCAGAGCCTGAGCGCGCCGGAGTCGGCGGTGTCCGTCCAAGGCGACAACGCCTTCGTCTACGTCATCCGCACCATGGGCGAGCGCACTGTCGCCGAGCAGCGCCCCATCCTGACCGGCGTGCGCCAGCAGGGCATGGTTGAGATCCGTGACGGCGTCCGTCCGGGCGAGCGGATCGTCGCCGACGGCCTCAACAAGATTCAGCCCGGCCAGCCGGTCCGCGTCGCAGGCGCCGGTGCGCCGCCGGCCGCAGGCCGCGGGCAGGCCCCAGCCGGAAAGAGGCCGGCATGATGCTCTCCGACATCTCCGTCCGGCGGCCGGTCTTCGCCGCGGTCGCGGCGATCATCCTCTGCGTCGTGGGCTTCGCCGCCTTCAGCGCGCTCACCGTCCGCGAACTGCCCAGCGTCGACCCGCCGGTGGTGTCGGTCGGCACCACCTACCGCGGCGCCTCCGCCGAGGTCATCGAAGAGCGGATCACCGAGGTCATCGAGCGGCAGATCGCCGGCATCGAAGGCATCGACCGGATCAATTCGGCGTCCCGTGACGGCTCCTCGCGGATCAACATCTCGTTCACGCTCGACCGGGACCTGGACGACGCCGCCAATGACGTGCGCGACGCGGTCAGCCGCGTCTCGGCCATGCTGCCGGAGCAGGCCGACCCGCCGCAGATCCAGAAGGCGAACGCCGACGCCTCGCCGATCATGTTCCTGAGCTTCACGTCGACGACGCTGAACCGGCTGCAGCTTACCGACTACGCCCAGCGCTACCTCGTCGAACGGTTCTCGACGGTGCCTGGTGTGGCCAACGTCGGCGTCGGTGGCGCCCAGAACTACTCGATGCGGGTCTGGCTCGACCCGGACGCCATGGCGGCGCGCGGCGTGACCGTCGAAGACGTTGAAAGCGCCCTCACTGCCCAGAACCTGGAACTGCCCGCCGGTTCGCTGGAGGCCCCCGCCAAGGACTTCACCATCCGCGTGGCCCGCGGCTACGCCACGCCCGAACAGTTCGCGCGCATGCCGATCGTGCCGTCGCGTACGGCGGCCAGCACCCAGGCTTCGGCCGCTCTGGGCGGCGCCGCCGCCGGCGCCGGGGCCGCGCAGGGCGCGACGCGCGACATTCAGGCCACAGCCGCGGGCCAGGCCTACATCACTCGCCTGGGCGACATCGCCCGCGTGGAGGAGGGGCCGGACGAGCACCGTCGCAGCTTCCGTTCGAACGGGCAGGAGCAGGTCGGCATCGCCATCTTCCGGCAGAGCCTCGCCAACGACCTGGAGATCTCCGACGGCGTTCGCGAGACGATCCAGGAGATCAAGAGCGGCCTGCCCAAGGGCACCGATCTGCAGGTGGCCGTCGACTACACCGAGTTCACGCGCCACGCGATCGAGGAGGTGTGGATCACCATGGGCATCGCGCTCGGCTGCGTGGCCCTGGTGAACTTCCTGTTCCTGGGCACCTGGCGGGCGGCGCTGATCCCCTCGATCGTCGCGCCGATCTGCATCCTGTCGACCTTCATCGTGATGGCCCCTCTGGGCTTCTCGATCAACCTGCTGACCCTGCTGGCCCTGGTGCTGGCCATCGGCCTCGTCGTCGATGACGCCATCGTCGTGGTCGAGAACATCCAGCGGCGCATCGACGAAGGCGAGCCGCCGATCGTCGCCGCCGAACGCGGCGCCCGGCAGGTGTTCTTCGCCGTGGTGGCGACCACCATCGTGCTGATCTCGGTCTTCGCGCCGCTGATGTTCATGCCAGGCTTCACCGGCCGGCTGTTCGTCGAACTGGCCGTCGCGGTCGCCGCCGCCGTCGCCTTCTCGGCGCTGATGGCGCTCTCGCTCTCGCCGATGCTGGCCTCGAAGCTGCTGCGCCCCGCGAAGGGCGAGGGGCGCCTGGCCCGCGTCATCGACGCGGCGATGGACCGCCTGAAGAACTCCTACCACGCGTCGCTGGACGCCATGCTGGGCAAGCGCTCGGTCAGCATCAGCGCCTCGGCGCTCGTGCTGGTGCTCGCCGGCCTCGCTGCGGTGATCTTCACCAGCCTGCCGAAGGAGCTCACACCGGAAGAGGACCGTCGCCGAGCGCAGGTGATGATCGTCGGCCCCGAAGGGGCCGGCTTCGACTACACGCGCACGGCCGCCCAGCAAGTCGAGCGGATTCTCCAGGGCTATGTCGCCGACGGCACCCTCGACCGGTACGTCATGGCCATGCCGCGCTTCGGCGGCGCCAGCAGCTTCAACAGCGCCGGTGGCAACACCATGCTCTCGGAAAAGGCCGACATCACGGCCCAGGAGTTCTCCGCCCAGCTGAACCGCCAGCTTTCGTCGATCACCTCGGTCCGGGCGATCGTCTCGGCCGAGGGCGGCCTCCAGCGGGGCGGCCCCGGCGGCGGCGGCGGCTCGAACGTGCAGCTGATCCTGACCGGCAACGACTATCCTGAGATCGCCCGGCGGATGCAGCCGATCCTGGCGGCGGCCGAGCAGAACGCCGGCCTGGCCCGGCCGCGTCTCGACTATGAGCCGACCAGCCCGCGCGTCGTCGTCGACATCGACCGTGACAAGGCCGCGGCGTTGGGCGTGTCGGCCCAGGCGGTGGGCCGCGCGCTCGAGACCATGTTCGGCAACCGACGGGTGACGACCTACATCAAGAACGGCCAGGAGGACGTCGTACTCCTGCAGACCGACCGCTCCAACCGTCAGACCGAGCAGGATCTCGCCAAGCTGTACGTCCGCGCCAGTTCCGGCGAGACCGTGCCGCTGTCGTCCCTGGTGACCACCCGCGTCCGCGGCGACACCCCCGACCGCGCCCGCGTCGACCGCCTGCGGGCGATCACGCTGACGGCGCAACTCAACCCCGGCTACTCGATGGGCGAGGCGATCGACTTCCTGCGGGCTGAGGCCGAGAAGCAGGGCGCCGGCGGCTCGGTCCGCTGGGGCGGCGGGGCGCGCGACTACCTGGAGTCGTCCAGCGCCGTCGGTGTGGCCTTCGGCCTGGCGCTGCTGCTGGTCTTCCTGGTGCTCGCGGCGCAGTTCGAGAGCTGGATCCACCCGGCCGTTATCATGCTGACGGTGCCGGTGGCGACCCTGGGCGGTCTGTTCGGCCTCTTGGTCGCCGACTCCTCGATCAACACCTACAGCCAGATCGGCCTGATCATCCTGGTCGGCATCGCCGCCAAGAACGGCATCCTCATCGTCGAATTCGCCAACCAGTTGCGCGACGAGGGGCTATCGGTGCGTGAGGCCGTAATCGAGAGCGCCTCGCTGCGCCTGCGGCCGATCATCATGACCTCGATCTCGGCGGCGGCCGGCGCCATCCCGCTGATCGTCTGGGGCGGCATGGGCGGCGAGAGCCGCAAGACCATCGGGGTGACCATCTTCTTTGGGGCGATCTTCGCCACCCTGGTCACGCTGTTCATCGTGCCGGTCTTCTACAACATGCTCGCCCGCTTCACGAAGTCGCCCATGGCCACGGCCCGGCGGATCGAGGAGTTCGAGGAGGCCGAGCGCGCCCGGGTGGCGAACGCCGCCGAATAACAAGGCGGCCTCCCGCTGCCGGGAGGCCGAAGGGGGGTCGCCCTGGCCGGCTAGGGGGAAGATCGGCCGGGCTTACCGGCCCGCGAGCGGGCCGGCCGAAGGGTGTTTGTCGACAGATGCATGTTCGACGAGCGCCACCATGCTCTGCCGGCCGATGCGCGTCAAGGTTGTCTTGATGCGCTGGCGCCACTACTGAGGCTTGTGACCCGTCTCCACCATCAGGAAGGCGATCAGGTCGGTCCGGTCCTTGGCGTCCTTCAGGCCGGCGAACGACATCTTGGTGCCGGGCAGATAGGTCATCGGCTTGGCCAGCCACTCGTCGAGGTGGCTCGCGTCCCAGACGATGCCGGAGTTCTTGAGCGCGTCCGAGTACTTGTAGTTCGCCACCTGCGCCGCCTTGCGACCGAACACGCCGTGCAGGTTCGGACCGGTCATGTTGGCGCCGCCCGGCGTGATCGTGTGGCACGACCGGCAGAGCCCGAACTTGGCCTCGCCGTTGGCCAGGTCGGCGGTGTTGTAAGGCGCAGGGTACGACGCCAGCAGCGCCTGCTTCTCGGCGTCGGACATCTCGGGCGCGGCGGGCGCGCTGGAGGCCTGCTGGCCGGTCTCGGCCGTCCCGCCCGTCTGCTGCTGACCGCAGGCGGCCAGGCTGGTGGCGACGAGGGCGGTGGCGAGGATGCGGCGCATGAAGGTCTCCCTGTGAAGGCGGCGAGAAGCTAGCGTGGCCGGCGCCAAGATCAAGGACGGCGCTTGCGGCGCTCGCGGTTCACCGCCTCGTCCAGCGCCTGCAGGAACCGCGAGCGGTCCGCTCCGGCGAACGGCTTGGGCCCGCCGGTGATCTCTCCAGTGGAGCGGATGTGCTCCATGATCGAGCGCTGGGCCAGCGCCTGGCCGATGGAGTCGGCTGTGAACGCGCGGCCGTTCGGCGCGATCGCCGCCGCGCCGGCCTTCAGCACCCGGTCGGCCAGGGGGATGTCGTTGGTGACCACGATGTCGCCGGGCTCCACCCGCTCGGCGATCCAGTCGTCGGCGACGTCGGGCCCTGCGTCGACCACCACCTGCTCGATGGCGGGCGTCTGCGGGATGCGGATCCAGCTGTTCGACACCACGAACGTCTTCAAGCCGTAGCGGGCGGCGACCTTGTAGGTCTCGTCCTTCACGGGGCAGGCGTCGGCGTCGATGAAGATGCGCATCGCCGCAGGCCTTATCGCCGGAACCGGGCGCGGCAAAGGCCGTTCGAGTGGCGGGTCAATGCGCCAGGGGTTTCGCCGTGTTCCGCAAAGCCGTCACCGCCGGCTCCGATGCGCCGCTTGCCGCGAAGCCGTCGCTCCTCGACGCCGCCGTCCTTCGCCTCCACGCACTCGCCGTCCGCCTCGACCGCGTGCCACCCGAATTCGGCGACGCCGAGCCCGTCGACGAAACCGACCCGAAGGCGCTGCGGCGCGAATGGGCGCGCCAGTACCGCATCTGGGCGGACTCCAGCCCCGAGCAGCTGTTCGCCATCAAGGTGGGGGCGCTGCTGCTAGGCGGACCGCTGCTGGTGCTGCTGATCTTCATCGCCGCGATGTAGCCTTGCGTCCGGCCGGCTCTGCGCCAATAAACCGGCCACGCCCCTGACGGGCCGGATTAGCTCAGCTGGTAGAGCAGCGGTTTTGTAAACCGAAGGTCGCGGGTTCGAGCCCTGCATCCGGCACCATCCTTGGTCCCGTCGCCTCCTTGTGCTTGGCTGCTTCCGACGAGACACGGGGAGACGCCATGCGGTTCGACGAATACCGGAGCCACGATGCGCTAGGGCTGGCCGAGCTGGTGCGGCGGCGGGAGGTCTCGGCCGCGGAGCTGCTCGAGGTCGCCGTGGCGCGCAAGGCGGAGGTGGATCCGAAGATCAACGCCGTCACCACCGATCTCTCCGACGCGGCGACGACGAGCGTTCCGGCCGACGGGCCGTTCGCGGGCGCGCCGTTCCTGCTGAAGGACCTAGGCGCGCAGCTGGCGGGCACGGTGACCTCATCGGGCTCGCGGCTGTTCGCCGACGCCGTCGCGCCGGCCGACAGCGCGATCGTGCGGCTCTACAAGGCCGCCGGGCTGAACATCTTCGGCAAGACCAATACGCCCGAGTTCGGCCTGTGGCCGGTGACGGAGCCGAAGCACCTGGGCGTCTGCCGCAATCCGTGGGACCTCTCCCGAACGCCGGGCGGCTCGTCCGGCGGCGCGGCGGCGGCGGTCGCGGCGGGGATCGCGCCCGCGGCCCACGCGAGCGACGGGGGCGGGTCGATCCGGACGCCGGCGGCCTGCTGCGGCCTGTTCGGCATGAAGCCGTCGCGGGGGCGGGTCAGCTTCGCGCCGGCGGGCGAGGGCTGGGCCGGCGCCTCGATACAGCACGCCGTCACGCGCTCGGTGCGGGACAGCGCCGCCTTGCTGGACGCCGTCTGCGCGCCGCAGCCGGGCGATCCGTACTTCCTGCCCAGGCCCGAGCGGCCGTTCCTGGAGGAGGTCGGGCGGGAGCCTGGCGCCTTGCGCATCGGCTTCACGACCGCGGCGCTGCAGTCCAACGGCCTGGATCCCGAGTGCGCCGAGGCGGTGCGCGACGCGGCCGGGCTTTGCGAAGGACTGGGCCACCACGTGGAGGAGGTGACCGTACCCGGCGACTTCCCGGCGATGCAGGCGGCGGCCGGCCTGGTGATCGCCGCCAGCGTCGCGGCCACCCTGGACGCCGAGGCGGATCGGCGGGGGCGGCCGGTGGAGCCCGGCGAGGTCGAGGGCCTGACGATGGCCACCTACCGGCGGGGCAAGGGCGTGGGCGGCGCCGATTACGTGCGCGCGCTGGCGACCCTGCATGCCTTCGGGCGGGACATGGCGAGCCTGTTCGAGACCTATGACGTGCTGCTGCTCTCCACGCTGGGCCGCCCGCCGATCCCGATCGGCTGGATCTTCGAGGAAACCCGCGAGATCACCGAGCGGCTGTTCAGCTTCATGCCCAACACCCAGCCCTTCAACAACACCGGCCAGCCGGCGATGACCGTGCCGCTGGCCTGGAGCGCCGGCGGGCTGCCGATCGGCATACAGTTCGTCGGCCGCATGGGCGACGAGGCGGGGCTTTTCCGCCTGGCGGGGCAACTGGAGCGCGCCAGGCCCTGGTTCGACAAGGTCCCCACGCTCTAGGTCCGGCGCCGCTGCTGGACGAGCCAGGCGACCACGACCGCGGCGGCGACGAGGCCGATCAGCAGGGTGGAGACGGCGTTGACCTCGGGGTTCACGCCCAGGCGCACCTGGCTGTAGAGCCGCATCGGCAGGGTGGTGGCGCCCGGCCCTGAGGCGAAGCTGGCGATCACCAGGTCGTCCAGCGAGAGCGTGAAGGCCAGCATCCAGGCGGCGGCCACGGCGGGCGCGATGTTCGGCAGGGTGACCGTCAGGAACGCCTGCCAGGGCGGGCGTCCGAGGTCCTGGGCGGCTTCCTCGAGACTGCGGTCGAAGCTGGACAGCCGGGCCTGGATGACGACCGTGGCGTAGGCGAGGGTGAGCGTCGTGTGCGCCAGGGTGACTGTCCAGAAGCCGCGCGGGATGCCGACGGCCACGAACAGCAACAGCAGCGACAGGCCCAGGATCACCTCCGGGGTGACGAGGGTGGCGTAGATCGCGCCCGCGAAGCCGGTGCGGCCGAGAAACCGGCCGGCGCGCACGAGGGCGACGGCGGCGAACGCGCCCAGGAAGGTCGCGAAGGTCGCCGAGAGTGCGCCCACCCGAAGCGTGGTCCAGATCGCCTCGAGCATCTGGCGGTCCTGAAACAGCGCCCGGTACCAGCGGAGCGAGAAGCCGCTCCAGACGGTGACCAGCCGGCCGTCGTTGAAGGAGTAGAGGACCAGGATCGCGATCGGGACGTAGAGGAACGCCAGGCCGAGCACGACGGCCGTGATGTTGAACGCCGAGGGCCGCCTCATCGCAGCACCTTCGACGGCTGGCGCTCGAACAGCAGGATCGGGACGAGCAGGGTGGCGATGAGGACGATGGCGACGGCCGAGGCCGCGGGCCAGTCGCGGTTGGCGAAGAACTCGGTCCAGATCACCCGGCCCAGCATGAGGGTCTCGGAGCCGCCCAGCAGGTCGGGGACGACGAACTCGCCGGCCATCGGGATGAAGCAGAGGAGCGCGCCGGCCGCCACGCCGGGGAGGGAGAGCGGGAAGGTGATCGTCCAGAAGGCGCTGACCGGGGACGCTCCCAGGTCCTGGGCGGCTTCCACGAGGCGGACGTCCTGTCGCTCCAGAACGGCGTACAGCGGCAGCACCATGAAGGGCAGGTAGGCGTAGACCAGGCCCAGGATCACGGCGGCCTCGGTGTTGAGGATGTTCACCGCCGGCAGGCCCAAGGCCCCCAGCGCGGCGTTCAGCAGGCCCGCGGGCTTGAGGATGGCGATCCAGGCGTAGATGCGGATCAGGAAGCTGGTCCAGAACGGCAGGATCACGGCCATCACGAGCGCGCTGCGCAGGCGCGGCGGGCAGCGGGCGATGCCGTAGGCCATGGGATAGCCGACGAGCAGCAGCAGCGCGGTGGCTGTCGCCGCGATCCGCAGGCTGGAGACGTAGGCGTCGAGATAGAGCCGGTCCGCCGCGAGGCGGCCGTAGGTCTCGAAGTCCAGGCCCGCGAAGAACCGGCGCAGACCGTGCGGGCTCCAGTCCAGCTGGGGCGCATAGGGCGGCATGGCGAGCGCCGTGTCGGACAGCGAGAGCTTGGCGACCAGCAGGAACGGCAAGGCGAAGAACACCGCCAGCCAAAGGCCGGGCAGGATGGCCGCGAGCCTGGAGCGGTCGCGCCTCATCGGGGCAGGGCCACGGCCGCGTCCGCAGGCCAGCTCAGGCGGACAGCGGCGCCGGACGGCAGCGGCGGCTGGCCGAGGTTGACGCGGCTGGCCCGGATGCGGCCCTGGGGCGTTTCGACCACGTAGCGGGTGCGGTCGCCGAAGTAGGACGCTTCGGAGATGCGGCCCTCGAGGGCGCCCACGGGCGCAGCCTCCGTGTGGATCTCCACCTTCTCGGGCCGTACGGCGATCCAGCCGTCGCCGGCGGGCAGGACGTTCACCTCACCGATGAACTCCGCCACGGCGCGGGTGGCGGGGCGCTCGTAGACCTCGGCCGGCGAACCCACCTGGACCACCTCGCCGGCCTGCATGACCGCCAGGCGGTCGGCCATGGCGAGGGCCTCGTCCTGGTCGTGGGTGACCACCAGGAAGGTCAGGCCGAGCCGGCGCTGCAGCGCAACGAGCTCGGCTTGCGTCTCCTCGCGCAGCTTGCGGTCGAGCGCCGCCAGCGGCTCGTCCAGGAGCAGGATGCGCGGACGCGGCGCCAGCGCGCGGGCAAGCGCCACCCGCTGCTGCTGGCCGCCCGACAGCTGGTGGGGCTTGCGGCCGCCGAGGCCGTCGAGCTTCACCAGGGCCAGCATCTCGTCGACGCGGGCCGCCGCTTCGGCCTTAGGCAGGCCCTTCAGTCCGAAGGCCACGTTCTTCGCGACCGTCAGGTGGGGGAAGAGCGCATAGCTTTGGAACATCATGTGGACCGGCCGCCGGTGCGGCGGCAGGGCGGCGACGTCGGTGCCGTCCAGCAGGATGCGCCCGGCGTCCGGCGCCTCGAACCCGGCCAGCAGCCGCATCAGGGTGGTCTTGCCGCAGCCGGACGGGCCCAAGAGGGCGAAGAACTCGCCCTCCCGGATGTCGAGGGTCACGCCGGCGACGGCGGCATGGTCGCCGAACCGCTTGGTGACGCCCTCGAAGCGGACGATGGCGCCGGGTCCGCTCACCGGCCGGTCAGCACCCGCGTCCACTGGCGGTTCAGCTCGCGCAGCAGGGCCTGGTCCTTGGTTGTGGTGACGAACAGCCGTCGGGCGAGCTCCGGCGTCGGATAGACGTTCGGGTCGTTGCGGACCTCGGGGTCCACCAGCGGCGTCGCCGCCGCATTGGCGTTGGCGTACTGGGTGTAGTCGGACGCCTTGGCGATGACCTCGGGCCTGAGCATGAAGGCCAGGAAGCGGTGGGCCGCCTCGGGGTTCGGCGCGTCCTTCGGGATGGTGAAGACGTCGAACCAGATCTGGCTGCCCTCCTTCGGCACGACGTAGGCCAGCTTTACGCCGTTCTTCGCTTCCTCGGCGCGCGCCTTGGCCTGGAGCACGTCGCCCGAGTAGCCGACCACCATGCAGGCGTCGCCGTTCGCCAGGGCCTCGATGTACTCGGACGAGTGGAACTTGCGCACGTAGGGGCGCGCCTGGAGCAGCAGGTCGGTGGCCTGGGCGGAGTCGGCGGGGACTTTCGAATTTGGGTCCTTGCCGAGGTAGTTCAGGGCCACGGCGTACATGTCCTCCGAGGCGTCCAGGAAATAGACGCCGCAGTCCTGGAGCTTCGCCAGGTTGGCGGGATCGAACACCACGGCCCAGCTGTCGATGGCGACGCCGGGCAGGCGCTTGGCGACCACTTCGGTGTTGTAGCCGATGCCGATCGTGCCCTGCATGTATGGCACCGCGTAGGCGCCACCCGGATCGAAGGCGGCGAGCTTGCCCATCAGGTCGGGCGAGAGGTTGGCGAGGCCCGGGAGCTTCGCCTTGTCCAGCGGCTGGATCGCGCCGGCGGCGATGTAGCGGGGCAGGTTGTGGTTGGACGGGACCACCAAGTCGTAGCCCGTGCCGCCCTGCAGCACCTTGGTCTCAAGCACCTCGTTGGAATCGAAGGTGTCGTAGGTGACCCGGATGCCGGTCTCCTTGGTGAACTGCTCGAGGAGCGCGGGGTCGATGTAGTCCGACCAGTTGTAGATGCGCAGTTCCTGAGCGTCTTGGCCACCGCCGCAGGCGGCCAGCAGCAGGGCCAACCCCAGGGCCAGGACCTTGCCGATCGCCTTCATGCGCACCCCCCGTTTCGCCGCCACGGAAGAAGCCTGTTCGGCGGCTTGAGCGCAAGAGGCGCGAGCCGACGCCCTAGAGACGGACCTCGGCCGCCAGGTAGTCGATGAAGGCGCGGACGCGGGCGGGCAGATGGCTACGGCCGCCCACGTAGACCGCGTGGATGGCTTCGGTGTCGCCGGGGTTCAGGTCCTCGAGCACCGGGACCAGCCGCCCGGCGGCGATGTCGGGACCGATGTGGAAGAGCGCGAGGCGGGCGAGGCCCACGCCTTCCAGGGCCAGCCTGCGCGACGTCTCGCCGTCGCCGGCCTTGGCGTTGCCGCAGGCGGGCAGCCAGACCTCGCCGCGCGGCGTGCGGAAGGGCCATTCCTCGAAGGTCCTGGCGAAGTTGAAGCCAATGCGGTTGTGGCGCTCCAGCTCCTCGAGCGTGCGGGGCGTGCCGGCGCGCGCTAGGTAGCTGGGCGCCGCGACCACCGCCATTCGGCTTTCGCCCAGCTTGCGGGCGGTCAGACTGGGGTTCTGCAGCGGGCCGACCCGGATCGCGACGTCGGCGCGGGCGTCCAGCAGGTCGACGACCTGGTCGTTGAGAACGACGTCGAGCACGACCTCGGGATGACGCTCGAGGAAGTTCGGGACAAGCGGCAGGAGGTGGTGCAGCCCGAACGGGACGTTGGCATTCACCGTCACCCGCCCACGCGGCGCGGCGCCGGCGGCGACGGACCGTTCGGCGTCTTCCAGTTCAGACAGGATCCGCAAGGCGCGCTCGTGGAAGGCCGCGCCCTCGGCGGTCAGTTGAAGCCTGCGCGTCGAGCGGTGGATGAGGCGTGCGCCGAGGCGCGCCTCCAGGCGGGCGACGAGCTTGCTGACCGCAGACGGCGTCATGCGCAGATGCCGCGCGGCGGCGGAGAACCCGCCATATTCGACGGCGCGGACGAACACTTCCATCTCGCCGAAACGGTTCGCGTCAGCCCGCGCCATCTTGGACTTCCAGTCACAAATGCTGTTCCGGTCGGCATCCTAATTCGGAGCTAGGACAGGCGCCATCTCCACAGCCTCGCTGTTGGAGTTCGCAATGCCACTCGCCTTGCTCGCCTTGACCGTCGGCGCCTTCGGGATCGGCGTGACGGAGTTCGTGATCATGGGCCTGCTGCTGCAGGTCTCCGCCGACCTGGGTGTGACGGTCCCGCAAGCGGGCCTCCTGATCTCAGGCTATGCGCTGGGCGTCTTCGCCGGCGCGCCGGTTCTGACCATCGCCACCCGCCGGCTGCCGCGGAAAGCCGCGCTGCTGGTGCTTATGGCCATCTTCACCCTCGGCAACCTCGCCTGCGCGATGGCGCCGACCTACGGAGCCCTGATGGCGGCGCGCGTGGTGACGGCGCTGGCCCACGGCACCTTCTTCGGCGTGGGCTCGGTGCTAGCCGCCAGCCTGGTGGCGCCGGAGCGGCGCGCCTCGGCCATCGCCATCATGTTCACCGGCCTGACCGTCGCCACGCTGGCGGGCGTGCCGTTCGGCGCCTGGATTGGCCTGGAGTTCGGCTGGCGGGCGACGTTCTTCAGCGTCGCGGCCATTGGCGCCGTCGCCCTGGTGGTGCTGGCGGTCGCCGTGCCGCGGCAGCGCGAGCGGGAAGCGCTGGCGCCCCTGAAGGAAGAACTGGCGGTGCTCGCCCGGCCGCAGGTGCTGCTGGCGCTGCTGACCACCGTGCTGGGTTTCGGCAGCGTCTTTGCGGTGTTCAGCTACATCCAGCCGATCCTGGTGGAGCTGGCCGGGTTCTCGAAGGCGGCGGTCTCGCCGATCCTGCTGGTGTTCGGCGCGGGCCTGGTCGTCGGCAACCTGGCGGGCGGGCGGCTCGCCGACCGCTGGCCGCGGGCCTCCCTGGTGAGCACGCTGGCGGTGCTGATGGCCGTGCTCGCGCTGATGACCTTCGCGGTGCACGACAAGATCGCCGCCGTCGCCTTCACCGGCCTCCTGGGCGCCGCCGCCTTCGCGACCGTGGCGCCGCTGCAGCTGCGGGTGCTGGAGCAGGCGGGCGGCGCGGGGCAGGCGCTGGCCTCCAGCCTCAACATCGCCGCCTTCAATCTCGGCAACGCCATCGGCGCCTGGCTGGGCGGGGTGGTCATCGATCACGGCCCGGGCCTCGCGGCCGTGCCGCTGGCCGGCGCCCTCGTCAATGTCGCGGGCCTCCTGGTGGCGACCGCCATGCTGCTGGCCGCCCGTCGCGCCCCTTCGCTTTCACAGGCTTCGGCCTGATCTCAGGAGCATCGAACCCATGGAATACCGTTCGCTCGGCCGCTCGGGGCTGAAGGTCCCGGCGCTCACCTTCGGCGCGGGCACGTTCGGCGGCAAAGGCCCGCTGTTCAGCGCCTGGGGGCAGACAGACGCCGCCGAGGCGCGGCGGCTGGTGGACATCTGCCTGGAGGCGGGCGTGACCATGTTCGACACCGCCGACGTCTATTCCGACGGCCAGTCGGAGGAGGTGCTGGGCGCCGCGATCCGTGGCCGGCGCGACCAGCTGCTGATCTCGACCAAGACCGGCCTGCCGACGGGCGAGGGACCGCACGACGCCGGGGCCTCGCGCCACCGCCTGACCACGGCCGTCGAGGCGCAACTTCGCCGGCTGGGAACCGACCATATCGACCTGTTGCAGATCCACGCCTTCGACGCCGCGACGCCGATCGAAGAGACGGCCGCGGCGCTGGACGACCTCGTGCGGGCGGGCAAGGTCCGCTACCTGGGCGCGTCGAGCTACGCGGGCTGGCAGCTGATGAAGTGGGCCGCCGTGGCCGACCGGCGCAGCTGGACGCGGCCCGTCGCCCACCAGGTCTACTATTCGCTGGTCGGGCGCGACTACGAGTGGGAGCTGATGCCGCTGGCCCTGGAGGAGGGTGTGGGCGCGGTCGTCTGGAGCCCGCTGGGCTGGGGCCGCCTGACCGGCAAGATCCGGCGTGGCCAGCCGATCCCGGAAGATTCGCGCCTGCACGAGACGGCCCAGTGGGGTCCGCCGGTGGACGACGAGAAGCTGTACGAGGTGGTCGACGTGCTGGACGCGCTCGCCGCCGAGACGGGGCGCAGCGTGCCGCAGGTGGCGCTGAACTGGCTGCTGCGGCGCCCCAGCGTCGCCACCGTGGTCATCGGCGCGCGCAACGAGGCTCAGGTGCGCGACAACCTCGGGGCCGTCGGCTGGAGCCTGACGGACGAACAGGTCGGCCGCCTGGACACCGCCAGCGCGACGACCCCGCCGTTCCCGTACTACCCCTACTGGCGCGAGGGCGACTTCCGCCGGCTGAACCCGCCCGCCGTATGATCTGGCGCGCGGCCGGGGCGGCGGCTACAGCGGCTGGTTAGCTGCTGGGAGCCGCCGATGCCCGCGATCTGGACCGCCGTCCTGCCCGTCTTGCTGCTGGTCGCCTCGAACGTCTTCATGACCTTCGCCTGGTACGGCCACCTGAAGGTCGAGCACCGGCCGCTGTGGATCATCGTCCTGGTCAGCTGGGGCATCGCCTTCTTCGAATACTGGCTGGCGGTGCCGGCCAACCGGATCGGCCGGCTGACGTACGAGCCGGCCGAGCTGAAGGCCATGCAGGAGGTGATCACCCTGGCGGTCTTCGCCGTCTTCTCGGTCGCCTACCTTGGCGAGAAGATCACTGTGAACCACGCCGTGGGCTTCGTGCTGATCGCCGCCGGCGCGTTCTTCGTCTTCAAGGGGCCGCTTTAGCGCCGAACGACGTCCTTCCCGTCGCGGGAGAAGGTGTCGGGCGGAGCCCGACGGATGAGGGGGCGACCGGAGAATGCGTACCGGCCACCCACTCTTGGGACGAGCCGATCGCCTCCTGTGGAGTCGTTCGGTTCGGGCGTTCAGATGGGTGGCGTTGGCGCGACCCCTCATCCGGCCTGCTCCGCAGGCCACCATCTCCCGCAAGGGGAGAAGGGGCGCGCACTGAAG
>NZ_JAPSKZ010000083.1:0-7997 GCF_031181185.1 Phenylobacterium sp.
GCAAGATCGCCAAGTCGATCGCCGACAGCCCGCTGGTGAAGACCGCCTTCGCGGGCGAGGACGCCAACTGGGGCCGCATCGTGATGGCGGTGGGCAAGGCCGACGAGCCGGTGGACCGCGACTCCATCAGCGTTCGGTTCGGCGACCTGTGGGCCGCCCAGGACGGTCTGATCGCGCCGTCCTACGACGAGGCGAAGATGAGCGCCTACATGAAGAAGCAGGAGCTTGAGGTCACCGTGGACGTGGGCGTCGGGCGCGCCAGCTCCACCGTGTGGACGTGCGACCTCACCAAGCGCTACGTCGAGATCAACGGGGATTACCGCAGCTAGCGGGAGGTCGCATGAGGGCCATCATCGTCCAGACCGCGACGGCGCTGGTCGAAGAGGGCGAGCGCATCGCCGAGGCGCTGCTCGAAGAAGGGCTGGCGGCTTGCGTGCAGATCGTGCCGATCCGCAGCCGGTACGTCTGGAAGGGCGCCATCGAGCGCCAAGACGAGCAGCTGCTCCTGATCAAGACGCGGGAAGACCTGTTCGAGCAGGTGGATGGGCGCATCCTCGCGCTGCACGGCTATGAGGCGCCCGAGGTGGTCGCCTTGCCGGTAAGCGCCGGCGACCCAGACTACCTGGCCTGGATCGCCGACAGCACCAAGCGCCGTTAGCGGTTCGACCAGACGCCCGAGCGGCTGCCGCCGCCGGAACGCTGATCACCGCCGCGGCGCGGCCCTTTGAAGGCGGGACGCTCGCCGCCGCCGTTGCCGCCGCCGCCATTGCCGCCGCGCGCCGGGCCGCCTTCGTGGCGGTGCCCCGGCTTGGCCTGGCTGTGATTACGGTTCGGCTTCTTTTGGTGGCCCTGGCGGTGCGGCTGGGCCGCCGCCCGATCTTGGCGTTCGGGCTTGCCGGCGACTTCCGGCAGGGCGGCGGTGGCCGCGCCCAGCTGGCGGTCGTTGCGCCGGTCGAAGCTGGGGATCCGCTGGCGGGTCACCTTCTCGATGTCCTTCAGCAAGTTCCGCTCGTCGTCGGCGCAGAACGCCACCGCCGAGCCGTCGGCGCCGGCGCGCGCCGTCCGGCCGATCCGGTGGACGTAGGCCTCCGGAACGTTCGGCAGCTCGTACTGGACGACGTGGCTGACCGCGTCGATGTCGATGCCGCGGGCGGCGATGTCGGTGGCGACCAGGGCGCGGACTTCGCCGGCCTTGAACGCCGCCAGGGCGCGCTCGCGCTGGCCCTGGCTCTTGTCGCCGTGGATGGCGGCCGCTTCCACGCCCACCTGCTCCAGACTGCGCGCCACGCGGTCGGCGCCGCGCTTGGTGCGGGTGAAGACGATCACGCGCTTGAAGCTGGCGTCGTCGAACAGCTCGGAGAGCAGGGCGCGCTTGCGCTGCTGCTCCACGAACAGGACGCGCTGGTTGATGCGCTCCACCGTGGTGGCGGCCGGGGTGACCGAGACCTTCAGCGGGTTCGGGTTGAGGATCTCGCCGGTCAGCTTCTCGATCTCGCTCGGCATGGTGGCCGAGAAGAACAGGTTCTGGCGCTGGCGCGGCAGGAACTTCACGATGCGCCGGATCGGCACGATGAAGCCCATGTCCAGCATCTGGTCGGCTTCGTCGAGGACGAAGGTCTCGACGCCTTCCAGCGTGATGGACTTCTCCTGCAGGTGGTCGATCAGGCGGCCGGGCGTGGCGACCAGCACGTCGACGCCGGGCGCGAGCGCCCGCATCTGGCCGCCATACTTCACGCCGCCGAAGACGACGGCGACGCTGATGCCCATGTGCTTGCCATAGGCCTTGAAGCTTTCGCCGATCTGGGTGGCGAGCTCGCGGGTGGGCGAAAGCACGAGAACGCGAGCGCTGCGCCGTGGCGCGGCCTTCTTGTCTTCGGCCAGGCGGTGGAGGATCGGCAGGGCGAACGCGGCGGTCTTGCCGGTGCCCGTCTGGGCGATGCCCAGGAGGTCGCGTCCGGCCATGACGCCGGGGATCGCCTGCGCCTGGATCGGGGTGGGATTGACGTAGCCTTCGTCGGCCAACGCCTTGAGCAGCGGCTTGGCCAGGCCAAGGTCGGTAAACTGAGTCAAGAACGGATCTTTCGCGTATGCGCCGAGCGCGGCCGCACGGAAGGTCCGTGGGTCGCGGAAGTCGCGGGTCTTTGGGGAAGCGCCCCGCGTGATGGGCGAATCTATGAGATCGGTGGGCTCGACAGGCTGAGCCTCCTTGAAGGAGGCCCCACGCGGCTGGAGCGCCGATAGCGCCGTCTCTTAGGCGCGAGGTGCACATCGGCGTTCGGGACGGTGAAGTCAACCCACGCTGCCCATTCGGCCGCAGCCTGTGGCGGATATGGCGCGGTCGCGCTAAGGCGGCGCCATGACCAAGCCCATGGTGCTCGTGGCCGCCGCGGCCCTCATCGATATCGACGGCCGGGTGCTGATCTGCCAGCGGCCCGAGGGCAAGCAGTTGGCGGGGCTGTGGGAGTTTCCCGGCGGCAAGGTCGAAGCCGGCGAGACGCCCGAGGCCTGCCTGATCCGCGAACTGGACGAGGAGCTGGGCATCCGGGTGACGAAGTCATGCCTGGCCCCCTTCGTATTCGCGAGCCACGAGTACGAGAGCTTCCACCTCCTGATGCCGCTCTATCTGATCCGCCGCTGGGACGGGCAGCCACAGGCGCGCGAGCACAAGGCGCTGAAGTGGGTGAAGCCGCTGCAGCTCGATGACTATCCGATGCCGCCGGCCGACGGGCCGTTGGTGGCCTGGCTTCGGGACTTGATCTGATGCGACAGGCCGCGCGGACGCTGGAGATCCGTACGCCCGGGCAGGGCCTGCACGAGATCACGCGCGAGGTTCAAAGCTTCGTGGCCGGCGAGGGCATGGCGACCGGTCTGCTGACCGTCTTCTGCCGCCACACCTCGGCGAGCCTCCTGATCCAGGAGAACGCCGATCCCGACGTGCGCCGCGACCTGGAGGACTGGGTGGCGCGGCTTGCGCCCGAGAGCGCGTCTTACCGGCATCAGGACGAGGGGCCGGACGACATGCCGGCCCATCTGCGGACCGCGCTCACGACGGTGCAGCTCTCGATCCCGCTGACGGGCGGCCGGCTGGCGCTCGGGACGTGGCAGGGGATCTACCTGTTCGAGCACCGGGCGCGGCCGCACCGCCGCGAGGTCGTCCTCCACCTGCTGGGCGACTAGTCGGCCGCGGCGCGGCGGATCCGGGCGGGCTTGGTGGCGTCAACCACGCATTGGCCGGTTTCGGCCATGGCGTGCACGCCCAGGCAGTAGATGTCCTCGTACTGGGTCCCGGCGCTGGCCAAGCACTGGTGGAAGTTCATCTTGGCCCAGCGCAGGCACGCGCCCGAACGCGGCTCGGAGAGCAGGGCGCGGCCCTGTCCTTCCTGGCCCAGCACCGTCAGCGCCGCCAGCGCAACGCCGCGGGAAACCACAGGACTCGCGCCGCCGCGGCGGCCGCCCTCGGCCACGGCGGCGGTCAGCCGGGCGCGGTCCTCGGCCGTCGGGCGGTAGCCGGCGGTGGAGATGCGCTTCACCTGGGCGAGGCGGGCGGGACCGTTTGTGACCTTGGCCTTGGACCAGCCCTGCTTCTGGACGGAATAGGCGGCCGTCTTCACGCGCCCGCCCGCGGCGGCCAGGGCTTCGCCGCGGCGGTACAGGGCGGCGTTGGCGCGGCCGGCGGCGGCCTGGCCGCCGGGAAGGTCGAGCGCGGCGTCGGGGTCGGCGGCGAGGCGCCGGGCCAGGTCGCGGCCGCCGGCCTTCTTCACGCCGGCGACGAAGGCCGGCTCCTGCAGGGCGGCCATGGCGGCATAGGCGATCATCCCCGCCTCGAGCTGTTTCGGCTCATAGGCCGCCCCGGCCTGCAGCCCCTGGTTCACATCTGCGAGGCCGGAGAACGCCGGCGAGACGCCGCTGGCGCGGCGGGTGAAGGCTTCGAACGCGCCGGCCTGGCCGGCGAGGCCCACGTCCACATAGGTGGCGGAAGCTTTCGGCGGAGGAACGGGCGCGCTCGCCCGCAGGCCGGCCGAGCACCCGGCCAGCATGATCGCCACGGCCGCGGCGACGGCGCCGAGGCTTTCGATAGTTCTGATGCGCAACGTCTGACCCCAAGTCGACGAGACGCCCCCCGAAGCGCCACCGTAGCGAGGGTCGTGGGCGAGCGTGGCCGTGGCGGTTTGTCGCGGCTGATTTTGCCTAGTGGGCCGGGGCCCAGCCGGTGAGCGTGATGATCTCGAACGTGGCCGGGATGCGGCCGTCCTCGTCGCGGAAGCGCTCGAAATAGATCTCGAAGGCCCGGGTCATCAGGGGGCGGGTCAGCTTCTTGGGATGGCGGTCGGCCAGCACGCTGGTCTCGCCCATCTGGCGCAGGTCGAAGAGCAGCTTCAGCGGGTGGTCGTAGGTGACGGTGACGGTGTCCACGTCGGCGACCGGCATGGAGAAGCCGGCCCGCTGCAGCAGGCCCGCGGCGTCGGCCGTGTCGGCGAAGGGCGAGACGCGGCTGCCCGCGCCGCCCAGGATCTCGCTCTCGGCGGCGACCAGGGACTGGCGAAGCTCGGTCAGGGTCACGCCGCCCAGGAAGGCCCCGATGAAGAGGCCGTCCGGCTTCAGCGCCCGCCGCGCCTGGATCAGCGCGCCGACCACGTCGTTGGTCCAGTGCAGGCCCAGCGTCGAGACGATCAGGTCGAGGCGGGCGTCGGAGAAGGGCAGACGCTCCTCGTCCAGCACGACACGGGCGCCGGCCCGGCCCTGCAGCATCCGGTGCGACAGGTCGGCCTCCACGAGGAAGCCCACCCGGTCCTTCGCGTCGCCGCGCTCCAGCGCCTCGCGGAACGCCCCGGTCCGGGCTGAGAGGTCGACGGCCACGGGGAAGTCCCGCATGATCGGCGCCAGGCGCTCGGCCACGTCCTCGGCGGCCCGGCGCTGGAGGAAGTCGGCGTTCGCATAGTCCCGGGCCGCCCGGTCCAGGCGTATGCGGTGCAAGGCGCGATCAAAGAGGCGGGGTGGCGCGGGCATGGCCGCGGAACATGGCGATTTCACACGCCGATGGGAACCGGGCCCGCGGCTGAAAGGGCTCTGGCGCGGTGCGCTGGACCTGGTTTTTCCGCCCCAGACCCTCGATGGCGGGCCGCGGCCCTTGGCCGGCGGGTTCTCGAGCCCGGTGTGGAGCCGCATCCACTTCCTGGATGGGCCGGTGTGCGACGGCTGCGGCGCGCCCTTCGATTTTGACCCCGGGGCCCGCTGCGCCCCCTGTCAGGCCAAGCCGCGGGCGTTCGACCGGGCGCGGGCGGCCTGCCTGTATAACGAGACTTCCCGCGAGCCGATCCTGAAGCTGAAGCACGCCGACCGCACCGACCTTGCGCCGCTGATGGCGCGGTGGCTGTCGCGGGCTGCGCGCGAGCTGATCGAGGACGCCGACGCCATCGCGCCCGTACCGCTGCACCGGCTGCGTCTGCTGGGCCGGCGCTACAACCAGGCGGCCGAGATCGCCCGGGCGCTCAGCCGCCTTACGGGGACGCCCTACCTGCCCGACACGCTGGTCCGGCGCCGCGCGACCGCCACCCAGGGCGGCAAGTCGGGCTCGGGCCGCCGGCGCAACGTGGCGGGCGCGTTCGAGGTCCCCGCCGGCCGCCGCCACCGTGTCGCGGGTCTGCGCATCCTGCTGGTCGACGACGTGCTCACGACCGGCGCCACCGCGGAGGGCTGCGCCCGCGCGCTGAAGGCGGCCGGCGCGTCGGCCGTGGACCTCGCCGTCGTGGCGAGGGTTAAGGAAGCGGCGGGACTCACCATATGAAGCGTCGTTATTGAACCTTTGCGGACGGGTCTCTCGTTAAGGCGCCATGGCAAACGTCACGATCTATACGAAGCCCTACTGCCCCTACTGCATCCGGGCCGTGAGCCTGCTCGAACAGAAGGGCGTCGAGTTCACCGAGATCGAGGCCGCGTTCGACCCCGAGAAGAAGGCGGAGATGGTCCAGCGCTCCGGTCGCATGACCTTCCCGCAGATCTTCATCGGCGACCGCCACATCGGCGGGTGCGACGACATGATGGCCCTCGAGCGGGAAGGAAAGCTCGACCCTCTGCTACAGCACGCAGCCTAAGGCGCAGGTCTTCACGCCTTCGCAGCCGGCCGCCTATATGACGGCCGATGATGAAGGTCGGCCTGATACAGACGCGCACGCCCGCCACGCTCGACGCAGCGCTGGCGCACCTCGAACCGCTGGTGCGGGAAGCGGCCGCGGGCGGCGCACGCCTGATCGCCACGCCCGAAGGCTCCAACATCCTGCAGAAGGACCGCGCGAAGCTGCTGCCGCAGCTGAGGACGTTGGACGAGGATCCGGTCGTGCTCGGCCTTCAGGCGCTTGCCCGGGAGTTCGGCGTCTGGGTGCTGGCGGGCTCGGTGCTGGTGCTGCGCGAGGGCGGCAAGGTGGCCAATCGCCAGGCGCTGATCGCCCCCGACGGCGGGCTGCGAGCCACCTACGACAAGCTGCACATGTTCGACGTCGACCTGCCCACGGGTGAGACGGCGCGCGAGTCCGAGACCTACACGCCGGGCGACCGGGCGGTGGTGAGCGAGGTCGACGGCCTGAAGTTCGGGCACTCCATCTGCTACGACCTGCGCTTCCCGGCCCTGTACCGCGCGCTGGCCTTGGCCGGCGCCCAGGTGATGGCCATCCCCGCCGCCTTCACCCGTCCCACGGGGGAGGCGCATTGGGAGGTGCTGATGCGGGCCCGCGCCATCGAGACAGGCGCTTACGTGATCGCGCCCGCCCAAGGCGGCTTCCACGAGGATGGCCGCGGCACCTGGGGCCGTTCCATCGTCGTCGGCCCTTGGGGCGAGGTGATCGGCAAGCTTGACCACGACGAGCCGGACGTGCTTCTCGCCGACCTCGATCCGGCCGCGGTCGAGAAGGCGCGCACCGCGATCCCGGCGCTCGCCAATGCGCGGGCCTTCACGGGTCCCTAAATCCAAGGCGCGATGATCAAGTACGCCCTCACCTGCGACCGCGAGCACGCCTTCGAAGGGTGGTTCGGCTCGTCAGCGGACTACGACGACCAGCACGCGCGGGGCCTGCTGGAATGCCCCGTCTGCGCCAGCAAGGCGGTTCGCAAGCAGATCATGGCGCCGGCCGTCGCGGGCACGCGCAAGACGGTGCAGGACGAGGTCTCGGGTCCTCCGAAGGCCATGATGATGGAGGCCCTTTCGCGCATTCGCCGGCACGTCGAGGAGAACTTCGACGACGTGGGCGACGCCTTCGCCAAGGAAGCCCGCGCCATCCACGAGGGGCGTTCGGAAGAGCGCGGCATCTACGGCCAGGCGACCCCGAAAGAGGTCCGCGAACTGGTCGAAGACGGCATCCCCGTCGCGCCCCTGCCGCCCGAGCCGCCGAAGAAGACGGATGTGAACTAGTCCCCGCCTCTTGCGGGAGCCGAGCTGCGCCTGCAATCTGAGAGTGCAGGGATGGGGGCGTCCGGGTGATGTGGAAGAGTTGGCTGGGTGCGCTGGCGGCGGCCGCCATTGTGACGTCCTCAGCAGAGGGCGCGCCGCTCACCGCCTACGGCAAGCTGCCGAACATCGAGAACGCAGTCGTTTCTCCCGGCGGCCAAGCCCTGGCGATGATCGTCACCAACGGCGAGCAACGGGCGCTCGTCGTGCATGACCTGACGTCGGACAAGCCGATCGTGCGCGCCACGACCGGTGACGTGAAGGTCCGCGCGCTGGATTGGGCCGGCGATGGACACCTGGTGATCGTCACCTCGGTAACCGCGGCGCCGATGTTCCTGACGAATGCTCGGCGAGAGTGGTTCATGGGGTTCGTCTTCGATCTCGAAACTCGCAAGACCCAGCCGCTTCTGCGGAACGTCGGCGAGGTCGACGCGATGAACACCATCGCCGACATGCCCGAGGTCCGGATGGTGGACGGCAAGCCCGTCGTCCTGGTGGAGGGCGTTGTCTTCGAAGGGGGGCGCGGCCGACTGTCCCTGTTCAGGAACCAAGTCGGCTC
>NZ_JAPSKZ010000083.1:8007-16193 GCF_031181185.1 Phenylobacterium sp.
GACGAGCCGGCTGGTGGAGACGGGTCGAGAGGACACCACGGACTGGATCGTGGGACCCGACGGCGAACCCCTGGCCCAAGAACTGTATGACGACCGCTCCGGGCGTTGGAGCTTGCGCTTCCGGAATGGCGGCGGCTGGCGCGAGGCGCTGGTCGCTCAAGCCCTACACGACCCGCCCTATGCGCTAGGTCTGGGCCGCGACGGCAAATCCGTCGTCGTTGTCAGCGCCGACGAACAGGAACGTCTCTCCTGGCAAGAAACCCGGCTGGAGGGTCCGGCTGGCGATCCCATTCAGGCCCATGACGACCAAAGCCCCATCTACGACCCCGTGGACGGCCGGCTGATCGGACACTCGGTGCTCGTCGGCGACGAGCGGCGCTACACCTTCTTCGACCCGACTGACACGCGTGTCTGGAAGGCGGTCACGGCTGCGTATCCAAGTGACCGCGTGGAACTGGCCTCATGGTCAAAGGACCGCAGGAAGATCGTGGTCCTCGTGGACTCTCCCACTGAAGGACCCGCCTACGCGCTCGTTGACCTCGACAAGAAAAAGGGGCGCTGGATCGGAGCGCAGTACTCCGGGCTCACCGAGGGGGGCATCGCGCCGAAGCAGGCGCTGCGCTTCAAGGCTGCCGACGGCCTGGAACTGACCGGCTATCTTACCTTGCCGCAAGGGCGGGCGGCCAAGGACCTGCCCCTGGTGGTCTTCCCCCACGGCGGGCCTGCGTCACGCGACACGCCGGGCTTCGACTGGTGGGCGCAAGGCATGGCGTCTCGCGGGTACGCCGTCCTGCAAGTGAATTTCCGCGGCTCCGATGGCCTGGGCGCGGAACTGCTCGAGGCGGGCTACGGTCAATGGGGCCGCAAGATGCAGACGGACCTCTCAGACGGGGTCCGCCATCTGGCCTCTCAGGGTCTCATCGATCCGAAGCGGGTGTGCATCGTTGGCTCCAGCTATGGCGGGTACGCGGCGTTGGCTGGCGCCACGCTCGACCGCGGCGTCTATCGTTGCGCCGCTTCCGTCGCCGGCGTCTCCGACCTCAAGCGGCAGGTGAGCTATTCGCGCAGCCGCGGCGGGCATTCCGCTCTGCGCTACTGGACACGCTTCATTGGCGCTGAAGATCTCGGTGACCCGGTGATGACCGCCTATTCGCCGGCGCAGCAGGCGGAGAAAGCCGACATCCCGATCCTGCTGATCCACGGCAAGGACGACACCGTCGTTCCGCTGGAGCAGAGCCGCATCATGGCGGACGCCCTGAAGAAGAACGGCAAGCCGTACGAGCTGATCATCCAGCTAGGAGCCGACCACTGGCTCTCGCGAGGCGACACCCGGCTTCAGACCCTGGAGGCGACGGTCGCGTTCCTCGAGAAGCACAATCCCCCGAACTAGACCGCTTCGGCGACGAACCGTCGCCGTCGCGCAAGCGGCTCCAGCCTGCCCTCGCCGGCGGCGCGCACGATCCGCAGGAAGTGCGCACATTCCATGTAGCTGGGCGCGGGGCAGGCCGCGGCGTGGCGCAGCCCATCGCGCATGGCGCTGAGCCGCCGGATCGTGGCGTCGATTTCGTCGGCCTTGGCTGAGAGGCGGTCGCGGTCGATGCGTAGCGGTCCCTCAGGCGCGAACATCTGGGCGATCTCGTCGAGCGAGAAGCCGGCGGCGCGGCCTAACGCGATCAGCGCCAGGCGTTCTAGCACCGACGGGTCGAACAGCCGCTTGAGCCCGCGGCGGCCGACCGAGGCGATCAGCCCCTTCTCCTCGTAGAACCGGAGGGTCGAGGCGGGTGTGCCGCTGCGTTTGGCGAGTTCGGAGATGTCCAGGTCTCTCAACGCTTGACCTCAAGTTCACTTGAACTTGCAGACTGCGTCGCCTCTACCTCCGGAGCAAGCCATGACCGAAAACCTTCCAGCCGCCCAACCGCGATCAGTCCAGCCTCTGGAACGATGCGGCCGGCCGTACCTGGGCCGAGCTCCAGGACCTGCTCGACCGTCTGCTGGCGCCGTTCGTGGAGCCACTGATGGAGGCCGCCGCGCCAAGGCCGGGCGAGCGCGTCCTCGACATCGGCTGCGGCGCCGGCGGCACGACGCTGGCCGTGGCGCGCCGCGTGCAGCCGGGCGGGCTGGCGCTGGGCGTCGACATCTCGGGGCCGCTGGTCGAGGCGGCGCGCGCCCGCGCGGCGGCGGACGGGTCGGCGCAGGCGGCGTTCGTCCAGGCCGACGCCCAGACCTACGCCTTCGAGCCCGAAGACTTCGATGCGGTGGTCTCTCGCTTCGGCGTGATGTTCTTCGACGATCCTGAGGCGGCCTTCGCCAATATCCGCCGCGGCGTCCGGCCGGGCGGACGGCTGGCGTTCGTCGCCTGGCGTGGTCCGGCGGACAATCCGTTCATGGTCGCAGGCGCGCGCGCCGCCGCGCCGTTCCTGCCGGAGATGCCCGCCCCCGTGCCCGATGCGCCCGGACAGTTCGGTTTCGCGGACGGGGCGCGCGTCGAGCGCATCCTGAAAGCGGCCGGGTGGCGAGACGTGCGGGTGGACCCCCTCGATACGCCGCTGCGCATCGCAGAGGCGGACCTCATGACCTACGTCACGCGCATGGGCCCGGCGGGCCTCGCGCTCAAACAGGCGGACGAAGCGCTTCGCCGCCAGGTCGCGGAGGCGCTGGAAGCGGCGTTCCGCCCATTTCTCCAGGACGGCTTCGCCCGCTTCACGGGCGCCTGCTGGCGTGTAACCGCCGGAGCATGATCGCCCCTGCTTGTGTTGCCGTGAGGCCACACTAAATCGGAGGGTGTCGGCGACCGAGCTTCAGCGAAGGCGGTCGCCGCAATCCGCCTGAACAGGGGACCCATGAACATCGACATCTATTCCGACCGCGCCAAGCAGGCGATCCAGTCGGCCCAGAGCCTGGCGCTGGCCAGGCGTCACCAGCAACTCGGCCCCGAGCACCTCTTGAAGGTGCTGTTGGAGGAGAAGGACGGCCTGTCCCGGGCGCTGATCCAGGCGGCCGGCGGCCGGCCCGACGAGGCGGACCGGGCCGCGGACGAACTGCTGGCGAAGCTGCCCAAGGTCGAGGGCGGGTCAGGCCAGCTCTACATGAAGCCCGAGACGGCGCGCGTGTTCGCCGAGGCCGAGGCCGGCGCGAAAGCGGCGGGCGACGCCTTCGTCACCACCGAGCGCCTGCTGATCGCCATCGCGAAGGAGGGCGGAGAGGCGGCGAACGCGCTGAAGTCTGCGGGCGCCAGCCCGAAGGGGCTCGATGAGGCCGCCGCCGCCGTCCGGAAGGGCCGCACCGCCGACAGCGCCTCGGCCGAGGAAGGCTATGACGCGCTGAAGCGCTACGCCCGCGACCTGACCCAGGCCGCGCGGGACGGAAAGCTGGACCCGGTCATCGGCCGCGACGAAGAGATCCGCCGAACCATCCAGGTTCTGTCGCGGCGGACCAAGAACAACCCCGTGCTCATCGGCGAACCCGGCGTCGGCAAGACGGCCATCGTCGAGGGGCTGGCGCTGCGCATCGTCAACGGCGACGTGCCCGAGAGCCTGAAGGACAAGAAGCTGCTGGCGCTCGACATGGGCGCGCTGATCGCCGGGGCGAAGTACCGCGGCGAGTTCGAGGAGCGGCTGAAGGCGGTGCTGAACGAGGTGACCGCCGCCGAGGGCTCGATCGTGCTCTTCATCGACGAGATGCACACCCTGGTCGGGGCCGGGAAGAGCGAAGGCGCCATGGACGCCTCGAACCTGCTCAAGCCCGCGCTGGCCCGCGGCGAGCTGCACTGCGTGGGCGCGACCACCTTGGATGAGTACCGCAAGCACGTGGAGAAGGACGCGGCGCTCGCCCGGCGCTTCCAGCCGGTGTTCGTCAGCGAGCCCACGGTCGAGGACACGGTCTCCATCCTGCGCGGCCTGAAGGAGAAGTACGAGGTGCACCACGGCGTGCGCATCTCGGACAGCGCCATCGTGGCCGCCGCCACGCTCTCGAACCGCTACATCACCGACCGCTTCCTGCCGGACAAGGCCATCGACCTGGTGGACGAGGCGGCGAGCCGCGTGCGCATGGCCGTCGACAGCAAGCCCGAGGAGCTGGACGAGATCGACCGGCGCGTCGTGCAGCTGAAGATCGAACGCGAGGCGCTCTCGAAGGAGACCGACGCGGCTTCGAAGGCGCGCCTGGAGAAGCTGGAGGAGGAGCTCCGCGGGCTCGAAGGCGAGTCGGCCGAGATGACCGCCCGCTGGCGCGCCGAGAAGGAGAAGGTCTCCTCGGCCGCCCAGCTGCGCGAGGGGCTGGACCGCCTGCGCGCCGAGCTGGTCGCCGCCCAGCGGCGGGGCGACCTGCAGCGGGCCTCCGAGATCGCCTATGGTGAGATCCCTGGCCTTGAGAAGCGGCTGGCCGACGCCGAGGCTGCCGAGGGCGGCGCCGATGCGATGACGCCCGAGGTCGTCGACGCCGAGCAGATCGCGGCGGTGGTCTCGCGCTGGACCGGCGTGCCCGTCGAGAAGATGCTGGAGGGCGAGCGCGAGAAGCTGCTCCAGATGGAGGACGGCCTGCGCCGCCGCGTGGTTGGCCAGGAGGAGGCCCTCGTCGCCGTCTCGGACGCCGTGCGCCGCGCCCGCGCGGGCCTGAAGGATCCGAACCGGCCGATCGGCTCGTTCCTGTTCCTGGGGCCCACCGGCGTGGGCAAGACCGAACTCACGAAGGCGCTCGCCGAGTTCCTGTTCGACGACGAGTCCGCCGTGACCCGGCTCGACATGAGCGAGTACATGGAGAAGCACTCGGTCAGCCGGATGATCGGCGCGCCGCCCGGTTACGTCGGCTACGACGAGGGCGGAGCGCTGACCGAGAGCGTGCGGCGCAGGCCCTACCAGGTCGTGCTGTTCGACGAGGTCGAGAAGGCCCACCCCGACGTCTTCAACGTGCTGCTGCAGGTGCTGGATGACGGGCGGCTGACCGACGGCCAGGGCCGCACGGTCGATTTCCGCAACACGCTGATCATCATGACCTCGAACCTGGGCTCGGAATACCTAGCCGGCCTCGAGGAGGGCGACGACGTGGAGAAGGCCCGGGGGCCGGTAATGGAGGTGGTGCGCCGCCACTTCCGGCCCGAGTTCCTGAACCGGATCGACGAGGTGATCCTGTTCAAGCGTCTGGGCCGCGCCGAGATGGGCGACATCGTCCGCATCCAGCTGCAGCGCGTCGAGAAGCTGCTGGCCGACCGGCGCATGTCGATCGCGCTGGACCCGGCCGCCCTGCACTGGCTGGGCGAGAAGGGCTACGACCCGGTCTATGGCGCGCGGCCGCTGAAGCGGGTCATCCAGAAGGAGCTCGTGGACCCCATCGCCCGCAAGCTGCTGGCGGGCGAGCTGGAGGACGGGTCGGTCATCGACGTCCATGGCACGGCCGAGGGTCTCGAGATCGGCCGCGCCAGGGTGCATTGAGGAAGCCGCCCGCCGGACCTCCGGCGGGCGTTTTCTCGTCTAGCGGCTCCAGCACTCGCGGCGCATGGTGTAGCCGCCGTAGTATCGGTCGTAGGTCCGCCGCAGCTTGCATTTGATCCGTCGGCCGTCGGGGCCGATCATGCCGTTCGGGTCGGGGCCGTAGCGGTCGACGGGCACGCCCGAATAGAAGCTGGACGGGTACGACAGCCCCAGCACCGAGCCTAAGACAGAACCCAGCAAACCGGCCGACCCCGAGCCGCTGTAGTAGCGGTTATCGTAGTAGCGGTTGTCGTAGTACGGCTGCGGATAGGACGGGGCCCGATAGTAGCCGTCGTAGTACCAGTCGTAGGCCGGTGGGCTCGGATAGTAGTACCGCTGGGCCATGGCCTGGCCCGCGATCGCGGCGCCGCCGGCGACCGTCGCGCCGGCCAGCGCAGCGGTAAGCCACTTGCGCATTCGCATAACTCCGTTCGGCGCATCCCTCGGGGCCGCTAAAGGCTCCGCGCGCCGATCGGGTTCCGAAAGTGCAGCTTCGTCAGCGACTTAGAGGGTGACCTGGGTCACGCGTCCGCCGCGGGTGACCACTCGGCGCATCAGAGCGATCGTGCCGCCCTGCGGCTGGGCCGCAGGTCGCGCGATCGTGATGACGTACCAGGCGCCGTTCGGCAGGCCCTGGAACGAGAACCGGCTCGTGGCGTCGCATGTGGTGCGCTTCACGAAGGGCCCGGCGTCGCCCGCAGGCGCCGACGGCGTGCGCCGGCGGACTTCCTCGGCCGGCAGCGCCGCGCGCTCGGTGGAGCCGTAGAGCACGTTCATCCGCCGCCGCGACCAGGGCGTCTCGGGGGTCAGCACCACGCCCGACCCGGCGCAGGTGTAGCCGCCGGCGCCGTTGCGATAGGTCAGCGTCCCCTGGATCCCGTTGCGGCCCGGCGCCTGCGACCAGGCGAAGTCGGCGGCCGAGAAGTTGGCGGGACCCGACGCCGCGGGCGGCGGCGCGCGGCGGCCGGGCGGCGGAGGACCAAGCGTCGGCGCGCAGGCGGAGAGGGCGAGGGCGGCGAGGCCCAGCGTCGGGATCAGGCGTGAGCGGTTCATTGCGAGCGCCAGCTTATAGGCCATTGCGGCGAAAGCATGC
The DNA here is from genome assembly GCF_031181185.1 of Phenylobacterium sp. Lineage (GTDB taxonomy): Bacteria > Pseudomonadota > Alphaproteobacteria > Caulobacterales > Caulobacteraceae > Phenylobacterium. Next base: position 14,566 of record NZ_JAPSKZ010000083.1, read on the forward strand.
CAGCGGCGAGCGCAGACCGGCGTTCAGTCGAACTGCACCTTGCCCCGCTTTGACTTCACGTCCGACCGCTGGGCCTTGGCCTTGAGCCGGCGCTCCTTCGAGGCCTTTGTCGGCCTGGTCTTCTTGCGGGGCGGCGGCGGCGGCTTGGCCGCCTCGCGCACGAGGTCGGTCAGCCGCTCGATGGCGGCCTGGCGGTTCAGCTCCTGGCTTCTATGGTCCTGGGCGACCAGCACCAGCACGCCCTCCTGGGTCAGCCGGCTGCCCGACAAGCGGTAGAGCCTGGCGCGCACCGGCTCCGGCAGGGAGGGCGAGGCGCGCACGTCGAAGCGAAGTTCGATCGCGGTTGAGACCTTGTTGACGTGCTGCCCGCCGGGTCCGGACGCGCGCACGGCCCGCAGCTGCACCTCGTCGTCCGGGATCTGGATGGCGGGCGTGACCTCGATCATCGCCCGACCGATGCCACGCTTCGCGGCCAAGCGCGACTGAGGCGCGACGTTTTCACAAGCGGGGCCGCGGCGCGTTCCCTTGACCTTCGCGCAAAAAACGGCTTCAGAGCCCCGGCTTTGCTGCACTGCCGTTGCGCAACAGCGAACCATTTGTCGTATCAGGAGAAACAAACATGCGCGTCTACTACGATCGCGACGCCGACCTGTCCCGCATCCTGGACAAGAAGATCGCCATCGTAGGCTATGGCTCGCAAGGCCGTGCGCATGCGCTGAACCTTACCGACTCGGGCGTGAAGAACGTGGCCGTCGCGCTCCGCCCGGGCTCGGCGACGGCGAAGAAGGTCGAGGCCGACGGACTGAAGGTCATGACCGTGGCCGACGCAGCGGCCTGGGCCGACGCCATCATGATCCTGGCCCCCGACGAGCTGCAGGCGCAGATCTATCGCGACGAGATCGCGCCGCACATCCGCGACGGCGCGGCGCTCCTGTTCGCCCACGGCCTGAACGTGCACTTCGGCCTCATCGAGCCGAAGAAGACCGTGGACGTGCTGATGGTGGCGCCCAAGGGCCCCGGGCACACGGTGCGCGGCGAGTACCAGAAGGGCGGCGGCGTGCCGTGCCTGATCGCCGTCCACCACGACGCCACCGGCGGCGCCATGGACTTCGGCCTGGCCTACGCCTCGGCCATCGGCGGCGGCCGCTCGGGGGTGATCGAGACCAACTTCCGCGAGGAGTGCGAGACCGACCTGTTCGGCGAACAGGCCGTGCTCTGCGGCGGCCTGGTGGAGCTGATCCGCGCCGGCTTCGAAACGCTGGTCGAGGCGGGCTATGCCCCCGAGATGGCCTATTTCGAGTGCCTGCACGAGGTGAAGCTGATCGTCGACCTCATCTACGAGGGCGGCATCGCCAACATGAACTACTCGATCTCGAACACGGCCGAGTACGGCGAGTACGTCACCGGTCCGCGCATCGTCACGGCCGAGACCAAGGCCGAGATGAAGCGCGTGCTGGAGGACATCCAGTCGGGCAAGTTCGTGCGCGACTTCATGCAGGAGAACGCGGTCGGCGCGCCGTCCTTCAAGGCCACCCGCCGCCGCGGCGCCGAGCACCAGATCGAGGAAGTGGGCCAGCGCCTGCGCGCCATGATGCCCTGGATCACTAAGAACAAGCTGGTGGACGTCG
>NZ_JAPSKZ010000084.1 GCF_031181185.1 Phenylobacterium sp.
GCCAGGTGAAGTTCGGCGCCACGGTCTCGCTTGTCGACGAGGACACCGAGGAAGAGGCCCGCTACCAGATCGTGGGCGAGCACGAAGCCGACGTGAAGCGCGGCCGCGTGTCCGTCACCTCGCCGATCGCGCGCGCGATCATCGGCAAGGAGACCGGCGACGTGGTCGAGGTGAACACCCCCGGCGGCGTGAAGGCCTACGAGATCACCAAGGTGGAGTGGGTCTGACCCACTCCCGATGGCGGCGACTTCGCCACCCCTGAACATCTGGGCCGTTTCCGACGGCCGCGCGGGCATTGAGGCCCAGGCCGTGGGCCTGGCGGAAGCCGTGGCCCGCCTGCGGCCCGCCGACATCACGATCAAGCGGGTCAAGTGGAAATGGGGCCTGGGCCGCCTCCCCTGGCGGCTCATTCCCCCGGCAGCTCTGACCGAACCCCTAGGCGAACCGCTCCCGGACATCTGGATCTCCGCCGGCCGCGCCACCCTGCCCCTCTCGACGCGCCTGAAGGGCCCGACCTTCGTGGTCCAGACCCAAGACCCCCGGGCCCCCCTGGGGCGGTTCGACCTGGTCGTCCCGCCCGAACACGATCGGCTGACCGGCCCGAACGTCTTCCCGATCCTTGGGGCGCCGAACCGGCTGACTCCGGCGAAGCTGGCTGCCGAACTCGACGCCTTTCCCCATCTCACCGCACTGCCCGGCCCGCGCATCGCCGCCATCGTCGGCGGCAAGTCCAAGGCCCACGACCTGCCGGCGGCGCACGCCGCCAGCCTCGCCCGTCGGATCGCCGAGGCGGTCGGCGCCTCCGGCGGCTCTCTGATGCTGTCCTTCACCCGACGAACGCCGCCGCAGGCGCGCGCGGCCATGACCGCCGTGCTGCGTGATCTGCCGGGCGTGATCTGGGACGACCGGCCGCCAAACCCCTACTTCGCCTTCCTGGCCGCCGCGGACGCCATCCTTGTGACCGAGGACTCCACGAACCTCGCCACCGACGCCGCCGCCACGGGCAAGCCGCTCTACGTGCTGCCCATGAGCGGCCACTCGGACAAGCTCGCCCGGTTCCACGCCGAGCTGCGGGCCCGCGGCGTCTCGCGCCCCTTCGAGGGCCGCCTCGAGACCTGGACCTATCCGGCGCTCGCGGAGACCGATCGCGCCGCCGCCGAAGTGCTGCGCCGCTATGACCTCAGCCGCACCTCCGACCGCATTTCCGCCTGACGGCCTTTGCATTTGCCTTCGGATGGCCTTTCCTCCGCGCCCATGAGTCTCCCGAGCGGTCCCAGGATCCTGTTCGTGGTCGACGCCGGCCAGAAGGTCGGCGGCGGCCATGTCATGCGCTCGCTGACCCTGGCCAGGGCCCTTGAGGGCCAGGGCGCCAGCTTCGCCTTCCTCGGTCCGCCGGCCGCCAACGAGGTGCTGGAGGCCTTCGCGCCGACCGCCCAGCGCCTGTCGGCGGCCTCGGCCGAACCGCGGGACCTCGCCGCCGCCGTGGGCCGCGAACAGTTCGACGCCATCGTCTTCGACCACTACCAGCTGGGCGAGCGCGAGCACCGCGCCATGGCGCAGGGCCGCCCGGTGCTGGTCATCGACGACCTTGCCAACCGGCCGCTCGGCGCCGACCTCGTGCTGGACTCCGGACCGGAGCGTACGGCGGCCGACTACGACGGCCTGATCCCCGACAGCGCCCGGCTCCTGCTGGGCCCGTCCTATGCGCCTGTGCGCCCCGAGTTTGCGGCGCTTCGCGAGCCGGCGCTCGCCTGGCGCGGCGAGCCGGTGCAGCGCCTGCTCGTGGCCATGGGCATGACCGACGTCGGCGGCATCACGGGTCGGGTGGTCGAGCGCCTGCGCCCACGGGTCGGCGACGCCGGCCTCGACATCGTGCTCGGCGCCGCGGCGCCCAGCGTGCCGGGCCTCGCCAAGATCGCGCGGCGGGACTCCCGGCTGATGCTGCACGTGGACACGCCGCACATGGCTCGCCTCACGGCCGAAGCCGACATCGGCGTCGGCGCCGCCGGCTCCTCGGTGTGGGAGCGCTGCACGCTCGGCCTGCCGTCCATCATGATCGTGCTCGCCGACAACCAACGGGCCGCGGCCCGGGCCCTGGCCGAACGCGGCGCGGCCATCGTCATCGACGCCCAGGCGCCCGACTTCGACGAGGCTCTGGATCGCGGCGTGATGCGCCTCCTGCGCGACGCAGACCTGCGCCGCCGGCTGGCCGCCGCCAGCGCCGAGGTTTGTGACGGTCTGGGCGCGGGCCGCACCGCCGAGGCTTTCCTGAAGCTGATCGCCGCGCGCGGGGCGGCCACTGATCGGGCGTTAACCAATCCGAACCCCGAGCGCTCCTAGCCTTCGTCGGGCGGAGGCGATTCGGATGAGTGAAGCGGCAAGGCTCCAGGTCGACGGCGACGCGGGCTTAACCGGCGCCCTACGGCTCGTGGAGCTGCAGACCATCCCGATGGAAAACGGCATTCTTGGGGTCGCCGAAGTCTCGAAGCACATCGGCTTCCCCGTCCACCGCGCCTACTATATCCGCGACGTGCCGCCAGGGCAGGGCCGTGGGGGACACGCTCACAAGGCGCTGCGCCAGTGCTTTTTGTGCCTGCGCGGCAGCTTCGCCCTTTCCATCACCAAGAACGGCCAGACGGAAACCGTGGTGCTGGACAGGCCCGACCTCGCCGCGATCGTCGAGCCAGGCTGTTGGCGCGATCTAAGCGGCTTCTCCGAGGACGCGGTGGTGGTCGTCCTCGCGTCGGATGAATACGACGAAGCCGATTACCTCCGGCGCTACGACGACTTCCTGACGTGGGAAGCGGACGGCGAGCCGGTGATCTCTCCTCCCTACCTCGACCTGACTCGGAACGCGCGCGAGATGGCGCCCGAACTCGAGCAGGTCATACGCCGCGTGCTGCGCAGCGGCCACTTCATCGGGGGCCCGGAAGTGGAGCGGTTCGAGACCCGCTTTGCGGGTTATTGTGGCGCTGCCCACATGGTCGGAGCCGGCAACGGCCTGGACGCCCTGGTGCTGGCGCTGAAGGCCTGGGGTATCGGCGCGGGCGATGAAGTGATCATCCCGGCGCATACCTTCATCGCCACTGCCCTCGCCGTGGACGAGACCGGCGCGACCCCCGTGCTAGTCGATGTGGAGCCTGACACAGGGCTGATGGACGTCGTCGGCGTTGCGGAAGCCATTACTAAGCGGACGCGCGCAGTCATCCCGGTGCACCTCTACGGCCACCCGGTCGACATGGACGGTCTGAAGTCGGCCATCGCGGGTCGCGACGATATCCGCGTCCTCGAGGACGCGTGCCAGGCGCACGGGGCCCGCTACAAGGGCAGCCGCTGCGGCGCATTGGGCGATGCTGCGGCTTTCAGCTTCTACCCCACGAAGAACCTCGGCGCTCTTGGCGACGGCGGAGGCCTCACGACTAACGACGCGGCGTTCGCCCAAACCGTTCGCATGCTGGGCAACTACGGCTCGCGCGTTAAGTACGAGCACGAGCTTGCCGGCCGCAACTCGCGCCTCGATCCGATCCAGGCGGCCATCCTCGACGCCAAGCTCGAGCGCCTTGATGCCTGGAACGCCATGCGCAGCCAGCTGGCGCTTCGGTATTTCCGCGGGCTCGCGGATCTCCCCGGCGTCGATCTTCCCGCGGTGCGCACCTGGGCGGAGCCCGTCTGGCATGTGTTCGCGGTCCGGGTTCCCGGGCGCCGCGCCGAGCTCCAGGCTTACCTCGCCGAGAGTGGCGTGGGTACGAACGTGCACTATCCGACGCCCGTGCACCTGCAGCCCTGCTACGCTGGCCGTTGGCAAGCCGGGGACTTCCCCGTCGCCGAGGCAATGGCGAGCTCCGTGCTGAGTCTGCCCCTCGACCACACCCACACCGTTCGTGAGATCGACTTCGTCATCGAAAGGGTGCGGGCCTTCTTCGGCCGGAGCGTCGCCCTGTGAGCGCGCGAGCGGATCTTGATCACCTGCGCCGGTCGCAGCGCCTCGACCTGGCCGCAGTGGAGCTCGACTATGAGGGCTTCCGCGCCCTCGCCGCCAACCCGCACCTTTCGGCGCACGAAAAGATCGGCTTCCCGGACGCGTATCGCGAAGGATTCGAGCAGGCGATTCTCACGGACATCTGCGCCAAGCTGCCGATGCTGAGAGAGGCCGAGGGTCGGACTGTGGTGGACATCGGCCCTGGCTGCGCCGCCCTGCCACGCATGCTCGTCGATCTCTGCCGCGATCGGCGCCATCGGCTCGTCCTGGTCGACAGCCCGGAGATGCTCGCGCTCCTGCCAGACATCGACGGCGTCACGCTCAAGCAGCCCGGCCTCTTCCCGAAGAACGCCGCCGCGGTGCGCGAGACCGCCGCCAGCCCAGCCGACGCGCTGATCTGCTACAGCGTACTCCACTACATCTACATAGACTCCAATCTGTTCGACTTCGTGGACGCGACGGTGAACCTTCTGGCTCCCGGCGGGCAGGCGCTAATCGGCGACATCCCGAATGTTTCGAAGCGCCGCCGCTTCTTCGCCACTGAGCGCGGACAGGCCTTCCACCGCCAATTCACCGGGTCCACCGAGCCCCATGAGGTGCGCTGGGCCGAACCTTGTCCCGGCAAGATCGACGATGCGGTGCTTCTGGGCCTCATGCAGCGAGCCCAAGGCGCCGGCTGCGACGCCTACCTCCTGCCCCAGCCCGCCGGCCTGCCTATGGCCAACCGCCGCGACGACCTGCTTATCGTCAAGCCTTGAGGCCGAGATGACTGACAAGCCCCTCGTCATCATCGGCAACGGCGAGATCGCCGAGATGGCGCATCAGTACTTCGCCTACGATAGCCCGCGGGAGGTCGCCGGCTTCGCCATCGGCGCCGAATACATCAAGGAAACTGAGCTCGCCGGCCTGCCCGTGCTGCCGCTCGAAGAGCTGACCCAGAGCCACCCGCCCGACCGCTACGACGCCTTCGTGGCGATCGGCGACGGTCAGCTCAACCGGATCCGCCGTCGGCAGGTCGACGCGGTCAAGGCCCTTGGCTACGGCATGGCCAGCTACGTGAGCTCGAAGGCCTTCGTCTGGCGCAACGTCGAGATCGGTGAGAACTGCTTCATCCTCGAACACAACGTCCTGCAGCCCTTCACCCGGATCGGAGACAACGTCACGCTCTGGAGCGGCAACCACATAGGCCACCGGACGGTGATCGAGGATGACGTCTTCTTCGCCTCCCACATCGTCGTGTCGGGCTTCTGCCGCATCGGTCGCTCCAGCTTCGTGGGCGTCAACGCTGCGTTCGCGCCGCACGTCGCCGTGGGAGAAGACAACTTCATTGGCATGTCGGCGGTCGTAACCGCCTCGACCGAGCCGGACGGCGTCTACCAAGGCCACCCCGCCGAGCGCCGCTCGATTTCCGCCAAGCGATATTGCCGCGTCCGGGATTGAGCGGCTTGCAGATCCAGCCTTACAGCCCGGCGCTCGCCGAGCGTTGGAACGAGCTGAACCGAGCGGCCGCGAACGGGCACTTCATGTTCGACCGCCAGTTCTTGGACTACCACGCGGACCGCTTCGAGGACTCCTCGCTCATGGTGTTCCAGGGAGAACGCGCGGTGGCTCTCCTGCCCGTCAATCGACGGGGCGAGGAGGCTTGGTCCCACCAGGGCCTCACCTTCGGCGGACTCGTCTCGCACAATCTCGGCACGGCCGAGACGATGGCGGCGCTGGACGCCTGCGTCGAGGTGCTGAGGGCGCAAGGCGCGCGGTCCTTGACCTACAAGCCGCTGCCCTGGATCTACGCTCGCGAGCCCGCGCAGGCCGATCTCTACTGGCTGTTCCGGCGGGATGCGGCGCTGATCCGCCGCGACGTCAGCGCCGCCATCGACTACCGGGCGCGCGGCCCCGTCTCTGGCCGCCGGGCGCGCGGCGCGCGCAAGGCTGCGGCCGCGGGTCTGGTCTTCGGCCCGTCGGACGACTGGACGGGCTACTGGCGATTGCTGATGGAAGTGCTGGGTCAGAGGCACGGCGCGGCCCCGGTCCACAGCCTCGACGAAATCCGCTTGCTGGCCGCCCGCTTTCCCGAGCAGATCGCCCTACATACTGCGACGCTCGACGGACAGATCGCCGCGGGGGTCGTGATGTTCGCTTCAGCTCAGGTGGCGCACGCCCAGTATATCGCTGTCGGCGAACAAGGCCGCGCCTTGGGGGCGCTCGATGGTCTCTTCGAGCACCTGATCCACGCTCATGGCGCGACGCATCGCTGGTTCGACTTCGGCATCTCGAACACCGATCAGGGCCGCACGCTCAACGAAGGGCTGATCCGGCAGAAGGAGGAGTTCGGCGCCGGCGCGGTCGTCCACGACTTCTATCGCGTCGAGCTCAGCTGAGGCGGCGCCACGCCAGCCCCATCCCGGTCCGCCCGAAGCCGTCGCCGTTGTAGAACAGGAGCTCGCGGTCACCGATCTGGCAGGGCGCTCCGAAGCAGGTCATCTGAGCTTCCCAAGGTTCGCGCCCGTCTGGCAGGACCGGCCGCCGCGCCGCGCCGGGTCCGAGGGCGGTCTCCACGAGCTCATATCCGCTCCGGCTCCGCACAGACAGCATCAGCCGCTCGCCGCCGAGGCTCACCGGCCGGCCGAAGCCTAGCTCACCGCCCTCCACGTCCGGGGCCAGCAGTTCGCGTCCGGGACCCGTCCATTCCCAGGGCGTCGGCGAGCGCAGCTCCATCAGGCTGTAGATCGGCAACCGCTTGCCGTGCTCGCCTGTGACGAACCGGTCGCCGCCGATGTAGAGCAGCCGCCAGCCGTCGCCCGTCCGCTCGAGAAACGGCGCCGTTCGAAACAGCCTCTCGCCGTCGCAAGGCCTCAGCAGGGGGCCCGCGCGGTCGAAGGTGAGACCGCCGTCCTCCGAGAAGGCGAGCCCCCCGAATAGCGTATAGGGGGTGTCGTCCGGACCCCGACGCCAGCCGATGTACAGCAACGCCAGCCGGTCTTCCTGTTGCACGATCTGGGACGGATTGACCCCGTCAGCGTCGAAGGCCCCGGCCGCTCCCAGGTCCAGACTTGGCTTTTCCGAACGAGCCATGAGCGGGAACGGCGGCTCGAGGCCGAAGTCCGCGAAGAAGATGCGTCCGCGGAGGTCGTCGTCGCAGGCGGCGTAGTAGACCCTCACGCGATCGGGCAGCACCAGCGGCGTCGGCAGCATGGCGTGCGTCCGCGCGAGAGGTCCCCCGGATGCGGTGAGCACCCGGCCCACCTTCGCCCAGGGCCCTCTCGCCAACGGCGTCATGCGGCGCCGGGCAGCACGGAATTCCCGCGTGAACGATCGAGCATCTCGAAGAAGGCGTCCTCAAGCCGGCGAGTGAAGCTTGGCCCGTCACAACACGGGCCGGCCTCGAAGCCCGGCCGCACGCGCTCACGCAAGGCGTCCAGCCGGTCCAGGTCCGCGACCAGCGCAAGCGCCCGTCCGACGAAGTCTTGCGGGGTATCTGCCGCCAGGTCCTCGAGGCCGGCGGCTTCCAGCATGCTGCGCGCGTAGAAGCCTTGCAGCGTCGCACCGGCCAGAGAGAGCACGGGCACGCCGTTCGACATGGCCTCCAGCGTCGTGGTCGAGCCCGGCGCGGGCCACCCGTCCAACATCAGATCGACCGCTCGGAAGGCCCGGTAGTATTCCTCGCCCGTGCTGTGGCCGGAGAAGATCAGGCGCTCCGGCGCCACGCCGTGCGCTGCGAAGCGCGCCGCGGTCACACTCTGCAGCACTGGGTCAATGAAGTAGCGGTACTTAAGCATCAGCCTGGTCTGCGGGGCGTTGCGCAGCACCGTCGCCCAGGCCGCAAGGGCGCCGTCGCTCATCTTGGCCGGGTGATTGAACGATCCCAGTGTGACGACGCCGGCCGTCCGCGCGGGCGTGGCCGTGGGCGGCAGCCGGTCCGTCGCGGGCTGGAACGGCGCGAACACCGGTCCGATCGGCCAGAGGCGCTCGGTGAAGAGACCCGAGAGGTCCAGCGCCGCCGCCCCGTCCGCGTGCAGAATGTAGTCGATCTGCGGCAGCCCCGTCGTCTGGATGAAGTTGATCCAGGCGATCTGCACCGGCGCGGGGCGGCAGGCGAACACACCCAGCCGCGACCCCGCGGTGTGGCCCCAGCAGTCCGAAAGCACGTCGATCCCGTCGGCGCGCATCATCGTCGCCGCGGCTTCGTCGCTCAGCTCGCCGATGGCCCGCACCTTGATCCAGTCCGGCCAGCCGGTCTCGGTCGCCGCGTCCGCCGGATACAAGGTCACCTCCACTCTTGCCGGGTCGTGGGCCTCCAGGACCGGAGCCAGGAACTGGCGCACCTGGGAGGTGGCGAAACTCGGGGCCACATAGCCGATCCTGAGTCGCCGCCGTTCGTCCGTGGCCAGCTGGAACGGCGGCGGCTCAGGCGCGCGCGCCCAGCGCGCGGCCCAGGCGCGGGATTCCTGCGCATGGGCGCGTTCGCCGCCGTCCACGAAAAGCTGCGGGAACAACAGGAACTGGTGCAGCGCCGCCGATGGGAAGTTCTCCACGGCCACCTGCAGATACTGGATCGCCTCGCCGATGCGACCCTGGTGCTGCAGCGACAGCGCATAGCTCAGCAGTCCGGCGGCATCGATCCGGCCGGCGCCCAGCGCCATCCCCCACACCACCGAGGCGCAGGCCACGTGATGTTGCGCGTAGAGCTCCATGGCGGTCCGGCGGCCGTAGTCGGGATCCGACTTCAGCCGCGCCAAGTCGGCGCCCGCGCCGCGCACCACAGCGAGCGCCTGCAGCGTCCGTGCGTCGTTCAGCACGTCGTCGGCGGGCTCCCCCGCCTGCATCAGCGCCGCGGCCAGGCCGTAGCGCGCTTCAAAATCGCCGGGGTCGCGCGCCACCGCTTCGGTGAAGGCGGCCAGCGCCGCCTCCGTGTCGGCGGCCAGCAGGGCGACGCGTCCCGCTGCGCTCATGCTCACGCCTTCAGGACCGTGTTCTGGCGGATCACCGCAGCGCCCTGGGCGTCCAGGTCCTTGCGGGTGTCGGTGAGGCTGAGCGGGCCGGTCAGGGTGGCGTTCACGGCGTCCATCCCCGAACGCTGCGCGGCGCCGCGGGCGATCAGGTAGCGCAGCGAGATCCGCTCGTGGTCGGCCGCGTCCGGCTGCGTGCCGTGCAGGGTGCAGGCGTGCCAGATGGCGGCGAACCCCGTCCCGCCGGTCAGGATGCGCTGCCGCACGCTGGCCTCGCCATGGGGGCCGTTGCGGTAGAGCCAGCTGTCATCGCCGGTGCGCGTCAGGTCGTGCGGGAACACCGAGCCGCCCAACCGGTGACTGCCTTCCAGCAGGTAGAGCGGCGCATCCGCCTTCGTCACCGGATGCAGGTAGACGTAGAGCGTCAGGAAGTCGGCCTCTCGTTCCTTGTAGTCGATCAGGTCCTGGTGGAAGTCGATGCCGTAGAAGTAGGTCACGTCCCGGTTCTGCGGCTTCACATAGGCGCCAAGATTGTTCACCGGGTTGCCGTGGATCCGGGCGCGAAGCCACTCGGGCACGCTCTTGGCGGGCACGCCGCAAACGACCTTCTTGTTCAGGATCTCGTAGCCCTCGCCCAGGAGGGCGGTGACCGCCTCGACGATATGCGGCGCCCGCTCGACGAAGCCCAGGCGGTCCTCGAACCGCTCCAGCAGGTTGCGGCCGGGCCTGGGGTTCACGCCCGTGTACTGCGGATCGGCGTCGAACTCGGCTTCCGACAGGAACAGGCTTTCGTCGAAGGCCCGGGTGGCGCGGATCTCGGCCAGCAGCTCGGCCGCCGCGGTCGGATCGACCACCTCGTCGAACAGGTGAGCCCCCTGGCGGATGAAATCCGAAACGACCTGTTCCGAAAGGCTCCAGGCGGCGGAGGACTTGGCCGTGGCGTTCATCGCGGACTCCGGGCAGACGCGCTCATCCCGCACGTCATACGAGTCGCGTTAACCCTAGCTTACCCTCGGGCGCGCATGATCGGGCCGCGACGGAGAGCCACGCTGACACTCGCCATCCTGCAAGCCCGCCTGAGCTCAACCCGCCTGCCCGGCAAGGTGGTGAAGGACCTTCTGGGCCGGCCGATGATCCTGCGCCAGATCGAGCGCACGCGGCGCGCCCGACGGCTGGAGCGACTGGTCGTGGCGACCAGCGTCGACGCCAGCGACGATCCCCTGGCCGAACTGCTGCAGGCCGCCGGCGTGGATGTCTTCCGCGGCCCCCTCGACGACGTGCTGGGCCGCTACATCGGCGCGCTCGAGCACTGGCCCTCCGACGTGGTGGTTCGGCTGACGGCCGACTGCCCCCTCATCGATCCCCAGGTGCTGGACGACACCATCGCCTTGCTGCTCGAAACCGGCGCAGACTACGCCCACTGCCGCACGCAGGAGGTCGGCTTTCCCAAGGGCCAGGACGTCGAGGCCATGACCGCCGCCACCCTGCGCCGGGCCGCCGCCGCGGCCGCCACCCGCGAGGAGCGCGAACACGTCACCTGGGGGATCTGGAGCCGGCCCGACCTCTACCGCGTCGTCCGCCTGTTGCCGCCGCAGGAATGGGGCCACGTCCGCTGGACTGTCGACCGGCCAGACGATTTCGAGTTCGTGTGCGAGGTCTATCAGGCGCTCTATCCCGAGGATCCCGCCTTCACTTCGGACGACGTCCGCGCCCTGGTGGCCAGCCGCCCCGACCTGGCGAACTATGGCGGCGAGCCGCGCGTCTAGGGTGCGTCGGCCAGGCTCGCCGGCTCGATCCCTCTCTCGCGCAGCTTGGCCTCGATGGCGGGCTTGGCCGCTTCCCAGTCGGCCTTGAGCATGCCTAAGCCCACCACGTCCTGGAACCGGCCGCCCTTGCAGACGTGCTCGCGGTAGCAGGCCTCGCGCTTGAAGCCGAAGCTCTCGTGCAGCTTCCAAACGGCCTCGTTCTCCAGCAGCACCTCGCACCACAGCTTGTGGAAGCCCATGGTCTCGAAGACGTGCCGCAGCACGATGTATTCCACCTGCGCGCCGACGCCGCGGCCGCGGGTGGAAGCCTCGCCCAGGTAGTAGGCCCAGTCGCAGCGGCGGATGATCGGATCGATGCGAGCCAGGTTGGCCAGGCCCACGGGCTGGCCGTCCATCTCGATGATCCAGTAGCGGCGATCCTCCAGCGTCAGCGCCGCGGCGAACCAGCGGTCGTGCTCGGCCTGGCTGATCCGGTGGTCGGTGTACATGTAGGCCGCGACGTCGGGCGAGTTGCGCCACGCCAGCAGCCGTGCGCTGTCCTCGTGCTCCACCTGCCGCAGCCGCACCGTCATGTCGCCACCATGTCCCAGGCTAGGGGCTCGCCCCGCTTCAGGTCCCGCGCCGCCGGCCGCCCCAGCACCGCGTCCAGCTCGCCCGGCGGCAGGCCGTCGCCCGGCCGGATAGAGCGCACGTTGGCCCGTGTCAGCGGCTCGCCCGCGCGCACGTCGGCCGCCACGTAAAGCGAGCGGCGGAACTGGATGTTGCCCTTCTCGGCGCCGACAAGGTCGTACTGGGCCCGCCCCAGCGCCCGCCAGGCGGCCTTGCAGTCGCCGACAAGCGCCGTGAACTCCGCCGGCTCCAGGCTGAACGCGGCGTCGGGCCCGCCGCCGGCCCTGGCCAGGGTGAAGTGCTTCTCGATGACGCTGGCGCCCAGGGCCACGGCCGCAACCGAGGCCGCCGTGCCCGGCGTGTGGTCCGAGAGGCCGACGGGACAGGCGAAGCGTGCGCCCATGTCCGCCACCGTGCGGACGTTGGCGTCCTCCAAGCGGGCTGGATAGCTCGACACGCAGTGCAGCAGCACGACCCCTGGCGCGCCGGCCGACAGCGCCGCGTCGCGGGCGGCCTCGATCTCGGCCAGGTTGGCCATGCCCGTGGAGATGATCAGCGGCTTGCCCTTGCCCGCGGCGTAGCGGATCAGCGGCAGGTCCACCGCTTCGAACGAGGCGATCTTGAACGCCGGGGCGTCCAGATCGGACAGCAGGTCCACCGCCGTCTCGTCGAAGGGGCTGGAGAACAGGATCACGCCCAGCTTCCGCGCCCGCTCGAACAGGGCCTCGTGCCACTCGTAGGGCGTCTGGGCCTCCTGGTAGAGCTCGTAGAGGCTGCGGCCGTCCCACAGACCGCCCTTGATGTGGAACGCCGGCGCGTCCACGTCCATGGTGATGGTGTCGGCGGTGTAGGTCTGGATCTTGATGGCGTCGCAGCCGGTGGCGGCGGCCGCATCGATCATCGACAGCGCGCGCTCCAGGCTGCCGTTGTGGTTGCCCGACAGCTCGCAGATGACGAAGGGCTCGTGCTCGGCCCCGACCTTGCGTCCGGCGATCTCGACGTGCGGCTGAGTCGACATACCCCATTCTAGGCCTGCGCTGCCTGAAAGGCGCGTTAACCCTTCGACCCGCCCGGAATCGACACTACATTGCGGCTATGTCCGAACCCCGCTCCGTCCGCTGCCTGATCGTGGGCTCCGGCCCCGCCGGCTACACCGCCGCCATCTACGCCGCCCGCGCGCTGCTCAAGCCCGTTCTGATCCAGGGCATCCAGCCCGGCGGCCAGCTCACCATCACCACCGACGTCGAGAACTATCCGGGCTTCGCCGACGTGATCCAGGGCCCCTGGCTGATGGAGCAGATGCAGGCCCAGGCCGAGCACGTGGGCACGGAGATCGTCAACGACATCGTCATCAAGGCCGACCTGTCGCACCGTCCGTTCCGGCTGGAGACCGACAGCGGCCAGGTCTGGCTGGCCGAGACCCTGATCATCGCCACCGGCGCCCAGGCCAAGTGGCTTGGCCTGGAGTCCGAGCAGAAGTTCCAGGGCTTCGGCGTCTCGGCCTGCGCCACCTGCGACGGCTTCTTCTACCGCGGCAAGAACGTGGTCGTGGTCGGCGGCGGCAACACGGCCGTCGAGGAGGCCCTGTTCCTCACCAACTTCGCCGCCAAGGTCACGGTCGTGCACCGGCGCGACGAGTTCCGGGCCGAGAAGATCCTGCAGGAACGCCTGTTCAACCACGAGAAGATCGAGGTGATCTGGGACAGCGCCATCGACGAGGTGCTGGGAACCACTGATCCGCTGGGCGTGACTGGCGTCCGGCTGAAGAACGTCAAGACGGGCGAGACCCGCCAGATCGACGCCGACGGCGTCTTCATCGCTATCGGCCACGCGCCGGCGTCCCAGCTGTTCCACGGTCAGCTGGAGATGGACGCGTCGGGGTATCTGAAGGTGAAGCCCGGCACGGCCTCGACGGCCATCCCGGGCGTCTACGCCGCCGGCGACGTCACCGACGACGTCTACCGCCAGGCCGTGACCGCCGCCGGCATGGGCTGCATGGCCGCGCTGGAGGCCGTCCGCTTCCTGGCCGAGGAAGACCACCGCAAGGCGCACCACCCGATCAGCCACCAGGAAGCCCAGAAGATCGGCGCCTGGTAGCTGGCCTCCGCCGAATTTGAACGGCCGCGCTGAAACTCGATACGCATTTCACGGGTTGGGGCCCGGCGATGCGGAACAGCGAACGGTATGCGGAACAGGCGGAGGCGGTGATGCGCCTGGCCGCCAAGGCGGAGAGCCGCGCCGAGCGAGAGGTCTATCTCAACATCGCGGAAGGCTGGCGCAAGCTGGCGGCCGAGGCGATCCGGAACGAACGCCATCACGACGACGACCGAGCCTGGCGGGACCGGACCTCCGACCGCGACGAGAGCAGCGCCAGCGGCTAAGCTGGTCCGTGTGATCCGCTACGCCCGCCCTTCCGACCACGATCCCGTCCGCCAGCTCGTCGCCGACGCCTTCGGACGCGAGTCCGAGGCCCGGCTAATCGATCTCTTGCGCGCGGACGGCGACGTGCTCTTCGAGCTGGTTTCGCTGACGGACGAGACCCTGGAAGGCCACATCCTCTTCAGCCGGATGTGGGCCGACCGCGAGGGGCTGTACGCCGCCCTTGGCCCCGTTGCGGTCCGCCCTGATCTGCAGCGCACGGGGGTTGGCTCCTCGTTGATCCGCGCGGCTCTCCAGGCCGCGCGCGAGTTCGGCGTCGAAGGCGTCATCCTCCTGGGCCACCCGGCCTACTACCCACGGTTCGGCTTCTCGGCGGAGGCGGCGCGGCAGGTGCGCAGCCCCTATTCGGGAAACCCCGCCTTCATGGCGCTGGCGCTCGAGCCTGGCGCCTTCGATGCGCCCATGACCGCCGCCTTCGCGACCGCGTTCGAGCGCGTCTAGGCGGGCGGCGCGCTCGTCGGGGCCGGCGCCGCGGCGGGCTTATCGAGGCCCTTGTCGAAAGCCTCGAGCTTCTCGTTGATGTCTTTGATCTCGTCCGGCGTGGCCTTGCGGCGGGCGGGCGAGATCACGCCCTGCACGCGGGTGCGCTCGCCGCCGGAGGCCGACGGGTCGGCCACGGTGTAGGTGCGCACCTCGCCGGCCACGGCCAGGGTCACCTTCCGCTCAGCCGGCAGGCCCTGCCTCTCGGGCGAGAGGAGGCCGCCCTGCGTGCGCTGGTCCACGCCGCCGAGGATCGCCGGCGTCAGATAGGCCTCTCGGCCCGAATAGCGTCCGGTGAAGGCCGGCGGCTCGCCCCAAGGGCCAGTCCAGCGATAGAAGATGTGCGCGCCGACCTGGGTCATCTTCACCAGGGTCGGCGCCCAGTACGGCGCCACATAGGCCGCGTGGTAGTGCGTCGCCGAGCCCACGTGCTTGGCCACGTGACCGTTCAGCGCGCGCTCGGCCACCCGTCGGGCCTGCCGCCACAGCGCCGGCTCCGGCGCCCAGCGCAGCGAGCCGTCGCAGGTGAAGGTGAATTGGCAGCCGGTCGCCCGCGCCGAGCCCTGATAGACGACGCCGCAAACCGACTTCGGATAGGCCGGATGGCGCACCCGGTTCAGCACGACCTGGGCTACCGCCTCCTGGCCGAGGCCCGGCTCGCGGGCGGCTTCGTAATAGACCGCCTCGGTCAGGCACTGCAGGGCCCGCGCCCGATCCTCGCCGCCGGCCTTCAGGATGAAGGGCTTCATGGGCCGGATCGGCAGGTCGGAGAACGGCCGCAGCTCGTTCAGCTCCTCGGCCGTCTGGCCGGCGGTCGGCAGCCCGAGGTCCGGAACCTGGTCGATGTCGAGGCTCGCCCAGCCTTCCGGGCGGTTCCACAGGTCGGCCTGGCGCAGGCCGGGATCGTGACGCAGGGCGAGCGCCCGCATGGCCGGGTCCATCCGCGCGGCGATCCGCGTCAGCGTCGCATCCGACAGGTCGCTGGCGGCGAACCGCGCCCGCTCGCGCGGGATCGGATCGGCGTTCGGCGCGCAGCCCACGGCGAAGGCGGTCAGCGCCAACGCAGCGCCCGCCAGTCCGAGGGCCGCCGCCCGCATGTCGCCTGCAGTCTTCAGGGAAACCCCTCGCATCGAGCCGTGGCATATAGGGGGAGACCGGCGTTCTTTGGACCCCTCAGAGGCGAAAAAGTGATGCCGGTCGCCTTAAAGTTCAGCCATGGTGCAAACGCCCGCATTCCGGGTCCGTGTCGAGTTCCATTTCGATGACTCCTACCGAGTGGCCGCTCCGGCTGATCCCGCGGCGTTCGCCGCCGCTTTGGGCTGCCCTCACGATCAGCGCCGTCTCCCTCGGCCTGGCGATGACGCTCCGCGGCGTGCTGTTGGGCCTCGAGCACGCCGGCGGCATCGGCTCCACCACTCTGCCGGCGCTCATCGTCATCTGCCTCTACGCCGGGCCGCGCTTCGCCTGGGTCGCCCTGGCCGTCGCGATCGCGGTGGGCGCCGCCTTCCCGATCCTGCGCCCTACGGGCGGGAACGACTTGGCCGTCGTCGTCATGTTCGCGGTCTCGGGCGTCGTGACGGTCATCTTCTCGGGCGCGCTGCGCGAGGCGCTGCTGCGCCTGGACGAGGCCAACGCGGCGCAGGAACGCGCCGGCCGCGCCCTGGCCGACTCCGAGGCTCGCTTCCGCCTGCTGGCCGACAGCGCGCCGATCCTGATGTGGGTCACCCGTCGCGACGGCAAGCGCGAGTTCGTGAACCGTACCTATCTCGAGTGGCTGGGCGCGTCGTACGAAGAGGCGCTGGACTTCGACTGGCGCAAGATCCTGCATCCCGAGGACCTGCCGCGGATCCTGAAGGAACAGGTGGCCGGCGAAGGCTCGCGCGA